>CBDEVQ010000035.1:0-25045 GCA_965243605.1 Flavobacteriales bacterium | reverse complement strand
AAATGCTATTTAATTAAACAATTTTAGATTTCGTTTTCAAAATAAAGTTTGTAGTATTTCCTTCCATTTTCATCTACTCCACGTTCTATCATTTCTTTATCTCCGTGGATATAAACAGAGAAGTTTTTATCTAACTTTAATATACTTTTAAACGTTTTATTCTGCTTTTTAACAGCATCGTTTGATATTTCAAATTTATCTTCAATTTTCAGATCATATTCTTCTCTAAAATCATCATCATAGCTTCTAAACGATTCTATAACACTTTCATCCTGGAATACAGTCTCTTCAAAATCTTCACGATCAAACTCTTTATTTTCTTTAAAATAGTCAATTGAACGATTCAATAAATCTATTTTATCTGTTTTCTGTACTTCAAAATCTTCTTCTAACTTATCCGACACAAAACTTTGGGCTATCGTCAAAAAATCTTTAGTTGAGTGGTATTCATCCTCGCAATTGGCTAAACCTAAGAAGTTCTCTTTCCAATATAGAGCATCGCCACCCTTATTTATTTTATCAACAATAATAACTTTATACCCTTGTTCTTCCTCTGTATTTAATATTAAACAAGCTTTATCAATTCCTTTTAAATCAAATCCAACTTCGTGATCTAAAGTGTAACAAAGCTCATCATTTTTCATTGTTAAAAAAGGTGTGTTACTCTCAGATTTAAATATCCCAATAGCTTCCACAATTTCTCCTCCAATAACAACATCAGAAAATAAGGCCACATTTAACTCTCCATTTCTGATGTTAGGATGTTGAGATGCTTCATAAAGTAAATTTGCAAGTTCCTGAGATTTTTCAATTAAAGTATCTGGATTATTAAATAGAGCTTTAGAAATACTAAAAGCAGTATTTAAGTCTAAATTATGCTCATGAGAGAATTGAAAAAACTCGTAGGTTTTAAATGGAGAAAGAAAATACGACATGACATAATCTAAAGATTCAGAATAAATCTCCGATGTTTGTCCGGTTAAACGAATAGGTTCCTCATTATGTTTATTACCAACATGATGTGTAATTAAATTATTCAGCTGAGCCTTTGAAGTATCTATTTTCAACATATGAATTTATTTTTCCACGAAAATAATTCATCATATTCAAATGAACTAATTATTGTTCTTAGAAATATGTCTTGATTATCTTAAAATGGTCTATTTCCTTTTTCTTATTTTTGACGTTTTACACACTATGGAGAAGAAAATATTTAAATGCAAGCAGTTTGAGATTGACGATTCTAGATCTGCACTAAAAATTGGCTCAGATGGTATGATGATAGGAGCTTGGGTGAAACTTGATAATTGCAGTTCTATTTTAGATGTAGGAACCGGTTCTGGATTAATTGCCTTAATGCAAGCTCAAAAATATACGGATACAATTATTACTGGTGTTGACATCCATAATGGTTCTATTCTTGACGCTGTTGATAATGCCAATAAAACACCATGGGCATCGCGATTAAATTTTAATTGTGTGGATATTAAAACATATCGTTCAGATAATAGATATGATGCTATTATTAGCAATCCTCCATTTTTCATTAATTCTACCAAATCCAACGACAAAGCCCTTTCTACGGCAAAACATACGGATACACTGTCTCCACAGGATATTGTTGACATTAGTATTAATCTCCTTAATACAGATGGTATTCTCGCTATGATTCTCCCTTTCGACTTAGGAAACATAATCATAGACTACGCCTTAACCCAAGGGTATACCTTAGATAGAAAATGCATTATATATCCTGTTTCTTATAAAAAACCAAACCGATTAATGTTTGAGTTAAAGCACAAAAATTCAAAAATAGACAATATAGAAGAAGAGATATTATTTGTACGAGACTCTGCTAAAAACAATGCTTTTAGCGATGGATATAAATCTTTATTATCTGATTTTATGATTCGATATTAAAATAGTAAGCACAAAAAAAGGTTGGATTAACACCCAACCTTATATTCTAATAGACTAATCTATTTCCTAATTCTTAGCTTTAAAGTTAAAAGTAACTTGCGAAGGAAATTTAATTACTCCAGTAAATGTTTCTGGTACATATTCATACTCTAAATTCAATAAAAGAGATAATTCTGTTTCTGTAACATTTAATACGGTCATGTTTGATACACCTGACGTACTTGATGTTACTGTAATTGAATTATTTGAATTTTCACTAAAAGTTCCAATAGGAAACTCTACTCTATCCTCAATATTAAACTCCGTTTCAGGAATTAATGTCGTTTCAATATCAAGATCTAAACTATAATTACCTAGTTTTTGAATACTTGAAGAGTTTTCAGTAAATGAAATTTCAAAATCTGTATGATCGTAACCTACACCTTGAAAAGAACCTACTGTTGCTCCACTAATATTACCTGTTCCCTCTATTGAAATTGAAGTACATTCCCAATCTTTTAACAGTTTTGAGACAACTACATCTGGCGTATCATCTACTTTGTCTTCAGATTCTTCTTTACTGCAAGATGTTAAACAAAACACACTTAACAACAGCGATGTGAATATTACCTTTTTCATATTTATTATTTGTTTGCTATTACGTATTAAAAAAAAATGGGAGTGTCATTAATCCACATGAATACAATGACTTCTACCTAAAATAACGCCTGTATTATTAATCTATTGTAATAGAAAAAGATTGAATATTAATTCCAACCTTTTTCTTTAATAATATCTTGCATTTGCACTTGTAACCTTTGGGCTTCTTCCTTTGCCTTTTCAGCAAAGTCTTCACCATCCGATTTATAAATAATTCCTCTTGAAGAATTTATTAACAGTCCACAATCTTCATTCCACCCATATTTTGCAACATCGTGTAAACTTCCACCTTGTGCACCTACACCAGGAACAAGTAGAAAGGCATTTGGAATGGTTTCTCTAATCTCAGTTAACATTTCGGCACGTGTTGCACCTACTACATACATTAATCGATCTGAGTTTGCCCAATTTTGAGATTTCTCTAGAGTCATCTGAAAAATCGGCTTACCACTTTTAAGCTCTTCCAATTGCATTTCTTTTCCACCTTCATTAGATGTTAATGCCAATAGAATAACCCATTTACCTTCGAACTCTAAAAAAGGTTCAACACTATCTTTACCCATATAAGGTGCAACAGTAACTGAATCGAAATTATAAGCGTCAAAAAAACATTTGGCATACATTTTAGAGGTATTCCCTATATCTCCACGTTTTGCATCTGCAATGGTAAAAATATCCTTAGGAATATATGCCATAGTCTTTTGAAGGCTTTCCCATCCTTTTACACCCATAGCTTCATAAAAAGCAATGTTTGGCTTATAAGCGACGCAAAAATCTTTGGTTGCATCAATTATGCGCTTATTAAATTCAAAGATTGGATCTTCAAAATCTAATAAATGTTTAGGAATACGATTAATATCAGTATCTAAACCTACACACAAAAATGAGTTCTTTTTACGAATTTGATCAACTAATGTTTGCTTATTCATTTCCAGCTTTTAAACGTTCTGTATTTTCAGCAATAGTTAATTCATCAATAATTTTTTGAATATCTCCGTTAACTATATCACCTAAACTATACAAAGTAAGACCAATTCTATGATCTGTAACACGCCCTTGTGGATAGTTGTACGTACGTATTTTAGCTGAACGATCTCCAGATGCAACTAACGTTTTACGGTGTGCTTGATCTGCCTCTAATTTCTTCTTAAGTTCCATTTCGTATATACGAGTACGAAGTGTTTTTAAAGCCTTCGCGTGGTTCTTAAGCTTAGATTTTTGATCTTGACATTGAGCAACGATACCAGTTGGCATATGCGTTAAACGAATAGCTGAGTATGTTGTATTTACAGATTGACCACCTGGTCCTGAAGAACAGTAAGAATCCACTCTAATATCTGAATCTTTAAGATCAATATCAAATTCTTCAGCCTCTGGTAATACAATTACAGTTGCTGCCGATGTATGAACACGACCTTGTGTTTCAGTTTGAGGTACACGTTGAACACGGTGTACTCCAGACTCATACTTTAAGATACCGTATACATCTTCACCAGATACTTCAAAAATAATTTCTTTATATCCACCAGATGTACCTTCTTGGAAATCTACAATTCCAACTCTCCAACCTCTACCTTCACAGTATTTAGTATACATTCGGAATAAGTCTCCAGCAAAAATCGAAGCCTCATCACCACCTGTTCCAGCACGGATTTCAAACTGAGCATTTTTCGCATCTTCAGGATCTTTAGGAACTAATAACCATTTTATTTCCTCATCCATTTCCTCTTTTCGAGGTATAGCTTCGTCTAATTCCATTTTAGCCATCTCCTTCATTTCAGGATCTGTTTCGTTTGCTAAAATATCTTTAGACTCAGCAATATTTGCTAATACTGTTTTATATTCTTGATAAGCTTTTTCGATCTTTCGAAGATCTTTATACTCTTTATTTATGGCAACATAACGTTTCATATCACTCATAATTTCTGGCTCAATAATTAAGTCAGAAACTTCAATAAAACGTTGATGTATTAATTCTAATTTCTCTAACATAAGTTAATTTCTTAGTAATTAAAAGTTCCGTATGGACTTTCAATTGTCAATGATTTTCCATCAGAAGATTGGCAATGTCCAACAATTTGGGCATCTATACCAAATGACTTAGAAATTTCGATAACCTCTTGTGCATCTTCTTTAGAAAGATATATTTCCATTCTATGCCCCATATTAAACACCTTATACATTTCTTTCCAATCTGTTTTAGACTCTTCTTGGATAAGCTTGAATAATGGTGGAATTGGGAATAGATTATTTTTAGTAATATGTAAATTCTCTACAAAGTGAAGAATTTTAGTTTGTGCTCCTCCAGAACAGTGTACCATTCCATGTACTTTCCCTGGCATTTTATCTAATATTGCTTTAATTACAGGCGCATAAGTTCTTGTTGGCGATAATACTAATCGACCTGCATCAATTGGACTATCTTCAACACTGTCTGTTAATTTCTTTCCACCAGAATATACCAAATCATTTGGTACCGATGGGTCGAAACTTTCTGGATATTTATCGGCTAAATACTTAGCAAAAACATCATGTCTTGCAGATGTAAGACCATTAGATCCCATACCTCCATTATACTCTGTTTCATACGTCGCTTGCCCAAAAGACTCTAATCCAACAATAACATCTCCATCTTGGATATTCGAATTAGAAACAACCTGATCTTTACGCATGCGGGCAGTAACTGTAGAATCTACAATAATCGTTCTCACCAAATCTCCAACGTCAGCCGTTTCACCACCTGTAGAATGGATTTCAATTCCATGATTTCTTAACCCTTCAAGTAATTCTTCGGTTCCATTAATAATAGCCGAAAGAACTTCTCCAGGAATTAAGCTTTTATTTCTTCCTATTGTTGATGATAATAAAATTGGACCCGTTGCTCCAACACATAGTAAATCATCAATATTCATGATTAATGCATCTTGAGCAATACCTTTCCAAACTGAAACATCTCCAGTTTCTTTCCAATACATATAAGCTAAAGAAGATTTTGTTCCTGCTCCATCTGCATGCATCACAATACAATGATCTTCGCTTCCAGTTAAGTAGTCTGGTACTATTTTACAGAATGCTTGAGGAAACAATCCTTTATCGATATTCTTTATCGCATTATGAACGTCTTCTTTAGAGGCTGAAACCCCTCTTTGCATATATCTATTATCCGACATGTTTTGAGTTTTTTGCAAATATAAGGTTTCTAATCCGAATAACCTTTATTCAAATATTTTCATATAAATTTATATTGAACAATTTCCATAGTTAAGTGTCTATTATCACCAAATACGTCTTTCAAATTGTATAATTTAGCTCATCTTATGGAAAAACATACCCCTCTTTATAAAAATACGAAACTTTGGCTAATAGCATCTGTCACCTTAGGACTTGCTCCATTTTTCCCTCAACCGCATATTTGGGGTAAAATACATTGGATTATTCAAGGGGGTGCATTTACAGGCGAACATCCGATGCAATTTATGGATTGGTTTGATGTCGTATTACATGGAACACCCTGGGTTATGTTGATTATTTCGTTGTTTTGGATTAAACCAAAAGAAAATCACTAATGATTTTCTTTACACTTATTATAAAAGTCAACAATTTCTAACATTGAAGAACGTTTAAATTCCTTTTCATCAAGTTTAGACACTAAGGTTGGGCAATCTGAAAAATACATTTTTGCTTGCTTTCTAAAATTAAATGCTCCAAATTTCATAAACCCTTTTTCTGGAGAATAAAACGTTGTTCTTATCTCCTTAGAAATATCATTGGGTAATAATTGACCCTTATTATCTACTATATTTTCTTCTTCAATAATATTTACCGCAATTACGGCCGATAGGTATTTACCCTTACGTTCTAAACACATGAATCCTACACCTGATTTACAAGGATCAGAATAATGATTAAGACTTTGAAAAATATATGAGTCACCTCTATGGTTAAAATGAACCTCTACACCAGATTTAGGATACAAAACTTTTATATCTTCTCCTTTTTCTGAATACTCAAAATATTCATAATTCCTTGTTAAACTAGGATATCCTAATGCACATTGAACATATAAAGTTACGTTAGAAGTATCTCCATTTTCAATAATGCTCCCTTCTATTTTCTTTGCAAATAATGAACTACTTAGCAAGCAAACTAATATTAATGTAAGGATTCTCATTTATTTTAAATTTAAGTATAGTTGCTAATTTATACCTAATTTACCATAAAACGTTCTAATTTAAATGAATAAAAAAAGCTTTTACAATTTCAAATCGTAAAAGCTTTTTTATTATTTCTCCATTTCTTTTGCTTTATCCCAATACACATCCATTTCTTCAAGAGTCAATTCTGTAATATCCAATTTCTCGGTTTTTATTTCTTTTTCCATCGTTTGAAATCTAGAGATGAATTTAGCATTTGTTCTAGCTAAGGCATTTTCTGGATTTATACCTAAATGGCGGGAATAATTGATTAAAGCAAAAAACAAATCACCCATTTCGGCTTCCATTTTATCTTTATCGTTCACTTTAACTTCTTCTTCCAGCTCTTCTAATTCTTCATAAACTTTGGCTTTTACATCTGCCATATCATCCCAATCAAATCCAACCCCTTTCACTTTGTCCTGAATTCTAAAAGCTTTAATCATTGAAGGTAAAGATCTTGGAACACCGTCTAAAACTGAAGATTTCTCCCCTTTTTCCTTTAACTTAAGTTTCTCCCAGTTTTCTAATACCTCATTTACATCGTTTACCTTGGTATTTCCGTAAATATGTGGATGTCTATAAATTAATTTTTCACAAATTGAATTTAAGACCTCTGTAATTGTAAATTGTTCTTTTTCTTCGCCAATCTTAGAATAGAAAACAAGGTGAAGGAAAATATCTCCAAGTTCCTTTTTTATCTCTTCATTATCATCATCTCTTAAGGCATCTACCAACTCAAAACATTCTTCGATGGTTAAATGACTTAATGTTAAATTGGTTTGTTTTTTATCCCATGGACATTTTAATCTTAAATCATCCATTATATCTAATAGCCTTATAAAGGCTTTTGCTGCTTGTGCTCTATCTGTTGTCATACTTATTTATGGTATTCCCTTTGGTATTATTCTTCAATAATACTTAAAGCAATTCGTTTTTCTTCTAGCTCTACTTTTATTACTATAACGTCTAAAACTTGATTAATAGATACAATTTCATGTACATCAGAAACAAATCGTTTAGCCATTTTAGAAACATGCAGCAATCCGTTTTGTTTTATTCCCAAATCCACAAAACAACCAAAATTGGTAATGTTCTTAACTCTTCCAGTTAGTTTTTGTCCAATATAAAGATCTTCAATACTTGATATTTTATTCTCTAAAGTAGATGTCCCTAACGATTTCCTCGGATCTAAATTCGGTTTTAAAATATTCTCTTTAATATCATTAAATGTATACTCCCCTAATTCTGGAATATTCGTCTGATCATATGTTAATTCAGAAATTTTTTCTTGAATTACTTTCCAGTCCCCAAAATCTTTAGAAACCTTAGCCATTTGATAGACATGTTCATAATTCTCTGGATGTATAAAGGTCGCATCTAATACTTGATCCCCTCCTTTTATTTTTAAAAATGCTACGGCTTGTTGATATGTCTTATCTCCAAGACCCTTAATAGATTTTAGTTGTGACCTATTGGTAAACTCCCCTAATTCACTTCTCTTTTCAACAATACGCTTTGCCAGTGTTTCGTTTAATCCAGAAATAGATTTTAATAAATGTACAGAAGCCGTATTTAAATTAACACCAACTTGATTCACACAAAATTCTAAATTAATCTGTAATGCTTCGGCTAGTTTTTTCTGATCTACAGAATGTTGATACTGTCCGACTCCAATGGATTGAGGATCAATTTTAATTAATTCAGCAAGTGGATCTACTAATCTTCTGGCTATAGAAACCGACCCTCTTACTGTAATATCGTAATCCGGAAACTCCTCTCGGGCAATTTTAGAAGCAGAGTATATAGACGCTCCACTTTCATCAACTAAAAACGTTGGTAATTTCTGAAACTGGGTTTGCTTTTTAACAAACTCCATCGTTTCTTTACCTGCAGTCCCATCTCCAATAGCAATGGCCTCTATTTTATAAACTTCTAACGCATGGCGAAGTTTTTTACCAGCTTGAATTTTCTTTTTGACCTTCATGATGGGGATATACCGTTTCATTATAAAGTAGATCTCCATTTCGATCTATACAAACCATTTTACACCCTGTTCTAAATCCTGGATCTATTCCCAACACACGCTTTTCTCCTAATGGAGGACTTAATAGCAATTGAGTAAGATTTTTCCCAAAGATTTTTATGGCTTCGTCGTCTGCTTTTTCTTTACCTATTTTCCATAGTTCTCTTTCTACTTTAGGTAGTATTTTCTTTTTAAAAGGTACTTTTAATTGTTTTTTCAACGAAATCGGATTGTTCTAGTCCCTCTTTTAAATATCTAACATTAAGTTTATCTAAAACATACGTTTCATCCATCGATAATTTCCTTGAAATTGCACCTTCTTCTACGGCACGTTCAATTCCTAAAAACTGATGCGAAGAAATAAATCTAATCGCCTTTTCAAACTCTAAATATGTTTTAAACTTAAGTTCGAGTTCTCGTGTAATATCCTTTTTAACTTTCGTTTTCCACAATCCGTGCTTTTGTGAATTATCAAAGACAAATGTATGGGACTGTTGACTAATAAAATCGGAAATAATAACCTCTACTCCTTTTCTTACGTCTTCTGTTGTTTTAAATTCTTTGGATATATATTTGGTAAATAATTGATCAGGATTCATAGAACTCCTGCTCATTAATATTTTTGCCAATTTTTCGAACCCAGCAGCTTTTGCTAAATCTAAAGTTTTGTTTTTTGAAACCTTAAATGGATCAAATAAACGTTCTATTTCCTTTAAATCAAAGGAAGATTTTATCGCTTCCAGTACATCCTCATTATTTGTATTTAATGCTTGTATCTGTATAAGAACTGAAGCCTTTCTTTTCTCTATTTTCTCAAAGCTCTCTAGCCCTTGTTTAATGGCCAGTATTTCTACTTCATCAAGATTTCCCGTAATATCCTTACGGTATCGAGCTATAAATGGAATTGTACAATCTTGCTTTAAAAGTGTTAAAGTAGCCTTTACTTTTTCAGCGTCTATGCTTGTGTTTAAAACTATGTATTGAAATGCCTGCATGTAATACGCAAATATTAATCGATTTATTAATAAAAGTTATTTCATAATGAGAGACTATAGAAAAGATAATCTCATTGAAATTCAATCACAAATATAAAGAATAATCAATGGTATTTAAATAAAAATGGGTATTTGAAGTGAATTCAAATACCCATAATAAATCTTATTTACAACGTGGTTTATTCACGTAATAACTTCTCTATTGTATCGGTCATTTCATTTACATACTTGGTATATAACTCTCCAGTACTTGGTCCATTAAACCCCGTATGTATTTGAACAATTTCACCTTTTTTATTCAGTAAAATACTTGTTGGATAAGATGAAATTTTATTTAACATATGCCATCGCTCAGATGTTGAATTTTTACCTGCTGGTCCTGCATACTGAATATCATAAGGCAAAGCATTATGTTCAATAAACTTATTTAAAGAATTTATTGCTTGTTTTTTAGAACGAGAAGATTCATAACTCAATCCAATAATTTTTAATCCTTTATCGCTATATTCTTTATGTAACTGTTTAAAGAACATGGCTTCGTCATAACAATTTGCACACCATGATCCCATAATTTGAATTAAAACAACCTCACCTGGATATTGACTAAAATTAGTAGGTGTAACCTCTCCATCAATATTTTCTAAATCAACAATAAGTGAATCAATATCTTTAACAGGATAAGTTAAACTGTATGGATCCTCCATGTTTATTTTTTGAGTCTTTACCCCTTTAAAATCTACTTTATAATGTTTTGATGAGAAAAATTGGCCGAATATACTATCACCTTCAATATTGGCTTTAATCATAAAAGAATGTGAACCTACAAATGAACTGATTAACATAGAATCAGCATTGGCTTGTCCTTCTAAGAACCTATAATCTCCAGTATTTGTTAAAAATGTACCTTCTACCTTATCTCCATTTTGCTGGAATTTACCAACAACATGTGTTTTAGAATTATCATTTAAACGAATATCCCATAAACCATCAAAGCTTGTTGTAGGCTTTGCTTTTTCGAAAACTCGATATCCTTGATATGGTATCGCATCAAAATCGACGTAGTAACCTTCTTTGTTTCTAACAACCCATTTACCTTTTAAGCCTTCAGAAGTCTTTTCAACATCTAAATATGAATTAAAAGAAGGAAGTTCAATTAATGAATTGGTTTCGTGATGAACAATTTGCCCTCCTTCTACCTTTTCCTTTCCATTAATTAAGCATATTTTCCCTTTATCAATTTCAAAAACAAAAGGAATAAATTCGGTTGGAGATATTCTTAGTTTAGCCAACCATTTACCGGATATATCTTTAGAATTCGATATATGATTTACAGCTTGTATATTCTGATCTTTATTCGATTGTTCACTAGAACAACTACTAAATAATATGCTTACAGTTACAAGTGTTAAAAATAACGTTCTCATTAAAAAATTTAACTAGTTAGTGCCTTTTATATCGGCTAAATTCTTCTTTGCTAATAGATATATCTTTAGATTTCCCGTGCACATCTAAAGTAGTATAAGCTTTTATAAACCCTACTAAATTATAATTTGCCAACATCTCTGCAATACTGTTATCATATAGCTCTATATATGAATTTAAACAATCAAACTGCAAAGTGTTTAATTTTGCGTTTTGATGTAAGTTATACCGAGCATGATTACTTTGCCCCTTTAACATTAAAAAGGCATTAGTATACTGATTAACAATAAGTTTCTTAGACTCAATATGTAAATCTGCTGATGATGAACCATTAAGATTCAATATTAACGTGTCAAAAGTACAAAGTAAATCTTCTTCCAAATGTACAGATCCGAATAGTTCAACACTTTTTAACATGTTATAATGCAAATAGAGCTGACATGAACTTGCTTTGACCTTATTTAAGTCTTTTAAAACAAGTTTATCTCCTACAGATTTAACTTGAATATCCTCAACATGATTTTCGTCAGTCACTAATTGTAAGGAATTTACTGAGTCTTCTCTTAGAATAATTGTAAAATCTCCAAAAGCTTCAATTTTATGAAAATCTGGAATAAAAATCTGTTTTTCAACCATGTTTCTATTTCCATATTGCTTTTGTGAAAAACACGTCAACGTAGTAAAAAACACTACTATACTAAAAAGGTATATTCTTAACATTAGATTAGTCTAATTTCTTTTATAGAGTCGGTTTCAAGATACGCATTAATTTTAGTTCTGAGTTCATCTAATTCAAAACGCATACTATACCTCAATGCAGGTGATTTTATAACAACATAAAGTATTCCACTTTTAATAAATACACGTTCTGTATTGGATGCAACTTTCTTTCCTGCTATGGCATCCCATGCAGATGAAGCTCTAGTACCTAAACTTTTCTCATCCCAACCATAGCGTTTAAACAGTTCCTCTAATACAGATCCTATCCCATTAGATCGTCCAAATCTTCTTTTTCCTTTTTTCATGAGAGCTCAACCAGATTAGATTCCACTTCCAGTTTTGATAATAAATCCTCAATCCTATCCTTATGGGTATCAGTAATAAAAATCTGACCAAAATAATCACTATTCACTAAGTCTATTATGGCTTTAACTCTATATTCATCCAATTTATCAAATACATCATCCAGTAGTAAAATTGGTTTTACTTTAGACTGTATTTTTTAAATAGTCATATTGAGCCAACTTTAATGCAATTAACAAACTTTTTTGCTGGCCTTGAGATCCAAACCGTTTAATTGGATTTCCATTAATTGTAAAAATTAAATCGTCTCGATGTATTCCAACACTTGTATGTTGTAGGATTCTATCCTTATCTAAGTTTTGATCGAACAACACTTCTAATGGAGCAGTTAACAACTGACTTTTGTACGTAATATCTACATCTTCAGAATGATTAGATATTAACGCGTATTTCTCTTTAAATCGACCTCTTATTTCTTCTACATACGTTTTTCTGTGTTCAAAAATAAAAGAAGCGTATTCAGAAAGCTGCATGTTATAAACATCCAACTGAGACTTATCAAAACAATGATTTTTAGCAAAATACTTTAATAGACTATTTCTTTGTTGCAGAGTCTTATTATAGGCCATTAAGCTATTTAAATACACTTTGTTTACTTGAGATAAAATAGAATCTATGTATTTACGTCTAGAATCTGCACTTTCTGTTATTAAATCTCGATCATAAGGAGAAATCATTACCAATGGTAGATAGCCAATATAGTCCGCAATTTTCGGGATATCAGCCTCATTTTTTTTCAATTTCTTTTTCCGACCTACATTCACTATACAAGAAACTTTATCTTCTTTCTCGCCATTTTCAATAAGCGCTTCTATAATAAAGTAATCTTTATTAAACTGTATATTATGTTTATCAAGGCTATTCGCAAATCCTTTGGTTAAAGCCATATAATGTATAGCCTCAAGCACATTTGTTTTCCCTATTCCATTTTTCCCAACAAAACAATTAATCTTAGGAGAAAAATGGAATGCTCGGTCGGTATAGTTTTTAAATTGATGTACTTGAAGTGTTTTTAGAATCATAAAGGTATATCTTACCGTTTTTGCATTAAAAATTTACTAATCTTGGATACAATCTATTTTATACACTTTATATCCAATTCTATTTTCTTCGTTGGCAATAATCTCAATATTTAGAGATTTATACTTCGTTTCTACTTGAAGCTGATAAATACCTTTTTCACTATTTAATTCCATATCCACAGTGGATTGTACTCCATTAATAGATAGAATAGAATCGCCAACAGCTATTCCATGAGAATCTGCTAACCCACCTTCAATAGATTTAATCACGTTCACTCCATTTTTACTGTTGGTCACTTGAATACCTAAAACCCCAGAAAATAAATCATCATTATCCTCTAATATTAATGTCCAACCTATGTAATCACAAACCATCCAAAACACCTACAATATAATCTTCGGTACCATATACATAACTGTTTAGTATATTCTGAACCATTTCTCCTCCAGCATCAACTAACGTTTGTTTCAAGAATGCTTCAGAAAACCCCATTACTTAAGACCTCTTTATTTTCATAAAGCGTTCTCATTACTGTATGTAAACTTTGTGCTTTGTTAGATTTTAATTGAATGGCTGCATGAATCATCAGCATACACAATGCTCCATCTTGATAAATTGATACCTTTCGGTTTGGGATTCCTACTTGATATCCATCTAACCATGTATCAAAACTAGAATCAGCTACCGACAAATGTAAATGTCCATGATTAAAATAATGTACTTTTAAGTAACCGTCTAAACATGCATTCCATGCTTTATCATCAAAAACACCAGATTCCCATAAAATTAAGTCACCCATTAATGTAGTTAACCCTTCGTACCAAAACCCTAACTTAGAGTAATTTTCTTTACTTAAATTATAAGGTTTCATTTCTGATGGACGTAATGCTTTTATATTCCAGGTATGATAAAGTTCATGAGATGAGATATGTAGAAACTCTCGGTACATTTTTGGTTCAAATAATTCTTTATCTGGGCCAAGTGTTATAATTGTACTTGCTGTATGTTCTACACCATGATAGGATTTAAATGGAGTTATTAAGAATATGAAATCATATTCCTTGGTTGGAAATGAACCAAAATATTCCAATTGTAATTTAGTAAACTTCTTAAAATCTTCCAGTATTCGATCTGTAGGAATATTCTCTACACCTTCAAACCAAATATTAAACATTACATCGTACCCTTTTATTTGATATGATAATTTATGCAAAGTAGCTGAAGCTAAAAATGGGCTTTCAACTAATAAGTCAAAATTATTAAACACATATGTATCCTCAGATTTTAAAGAATCTGGTAAACTAATAGTGTATTCTTTTGGGTAGTCTAAACTTAAGGTTAATGATTTATGTTCTGTTCCTGGATTGTACATGCAGCATTGAATCGGATTTACATAGAATAAATGATCATCTACAAAACAAGAACCTGCATTAACTTCATTGGCATAATATAAATAAGATATGGTAAGTGTTTTCCCTTTTGTTGCTTGTATTTGCCAGAGGTCTTTTGATAATTTCTCAAACTGTAGCTGAGCACCAAACTGATCGCTTACTTGAAAATTTCGAATATTCTTCGCAAAATTACCTAGCTCATATCGACCTGGTCTCCAAGACGGCAACTGCAACATAAACTGTTCAGAATTAACCTCAATAGTTTGTATTGTTATCTTGATAAAATGTCTGTGTGGGTTTGAATATGAAATATGATAATGCATAACCTTTGTTTGTGTGTGTTTAATACTTGCAAATTTACGGGCTTTATTATCAACCAATCTTTGCCAAATTCAATTTGAAATTCTAATTATTTACATTCTACTTTTATGAATCAACCCAATGGTATTTGGCATTTAAGTACATCCATAACTGATAAACTAAATACCCAATGAATCCTCCTAAGATTCCTCCACAAATAATATCTAACATATAATGTTTACCAACCATAATTCTACTAAAGGCAACTAGCGCTGCCCAAGCATACATCCATTTAATCTTAGGAACTTTAGACTTCAATAAGAAAATAAACCATGTGCTCATTCCAAATACATTGGTTGAGTGTGAAGAAACGAAACTAAATTTTCCACCTTTTCCCTCTAGCAATCGTATTTCTCCAACAAACTTAGGTTCGTGGCTTGGTCGTAAACGTTCAAATACTTCTTTAAACAATTCCACTGAAATACGGTCGCATAAAAAGACAACTAAAATGGTCATCAAAAATGGCTTCCAAAAATCCCTTCCAAATTTCCTATATAATATATAGATCAGAAAAAGATAAAATGGGACCATGCTTAGTTTAGAACTAAGAGTAATCCAAAACCAATCCCATTGCTCCGTTCCCAATCCGTTTAAAAATAAAAACAGTTGTTCATCTTGTTCAACTAAATATTCAATCATAAATTATTTTGTTTTATAAAAGCTTCACATGCCTCATCTAGCATGTGGTATACATTTTCAAACCCATGATCCCCTCCATAGTATGGGTCTGGTACTTCATTATTAATTCGACCATCAATAGCATCCAATATGAGTGATACTTTATTTTTATCCTCCGGTGTGCGGGCCAAATCTAAAATATTCTTCAAATTAGATTTATCCATTGCCAATATATAATCAAACGTTTCAAAATCCGTTCTTTGAAAAGGTCTTGAACGTTGATCTGATATATCTATTGCATATTTATGAGCAGTAGCCACAGATCTCGGATCTGGCATTTCTCCTTGATGGTGTGAAGATGTTCCTGCTGAATCTACATAATGAGATTTACCTTCTAATTTCTCTGACATTATTCCTTCTGCTAATGGTGATCTACATATATTCCCTAAACACACCATTAAAATACTTTTTGCCATAATTTTCTTCTTTGAACCAAAGATATTAATAGATAATTAAAGACTCCATTTATTTAAAAAGAATATGTTCAACAATTTTTACATAGATTTGGTAGTCTTATACAAAATTTAACATGCAGAAACTTCTTTTAACCCTCACTATAGTTTTCAACTCCTTTTCTTTATTTAGTCAAGAATCTCTTAACTTAGAATTATTAGGTACATATCCATTCGACGACATTCTACGAAGTCAAAAACTTAATGATATTTGGGGATATGTTGATGAATCTGGCGATGAATATGCCCTAATTGGGTTAACAACAGGATTTTCTATTGTTGCCATAGATCAAGGTGAAACACCCGTAGAGGTTGTCCGTATCCCTGGCCCTACAAGTACCTGGAGAGATATTAAGACGTATGGAGATTATGCCTTTGTTGTACACGACAATATAACCGGTGAAGATAGTACTCAAGCTCTTTTAGTTATTGATTTAACCGATATTGAAAACGGGAATGCTCCCTACTACTCTTTTACGGACAGTAATCGTTTTAGTAGAGCTCATAATATATATATTGACGAAAATGGGATTGCCTATTTAACGGGTGCCGATTTTGGTAATGGTGGGGCTTATATGATTAATGTGACTAACCCAGATTCCTTATTTACGGTTGGTGTTTTTGATGACTTCTACTTTCATGACTGCGTTACAAGAGGAGATACCATGTGGGGAGGAGCCATTTACGAAGGGGCATTAATGGCCATAGACGTTTCTAACAAACAAAATCCAACATTATTAGGGTTTGAATATACCCCAACCTTATTTACTCACAACTGTTGGTTTTCTGATGATGGTAATTATATATTCACCACTGACGAAAAAACGGATGCATTTATTGCCAGTTATGATGTTTCTGATGTTGGTAATATCAAATTTCAAGATAAAATACAATCTTATTATTCCGAACATACCATTCCACATAACACACACTTTTTAGATCAATATTTAATAACTTCATACTATAGAGATGGATTACAGATAACAGATGTTCAATATCCAGACAATATGATAGACGTCGGTCATTATGATACGTCACCATTATATGAAGGAAATGGATTTAACGGTGCTTGGGGGGCGTATCCGTATTTACCCTCTGGAAAAATATTGGTAAGTGATATGGAAAACGGATTATTCGTTTTTAAACCTAAGTATGAAAGAGCGTGTTATTTACATATAACAGTCGTAGACGATTTAACTGGACAAAATGTATTAGGAGCTAAAATAAATGTTCTAAATGCAATAGACAGTATGGGAATTTCAGGTATTCTAAAAACAGGAACACCAATCCCTGGGGATTACAATCTGATAGCCAGTAAAAAAGACTATGCGACACAAACTATTAACGTAAATTTAAGTAACAATTCAATTACAGAGATAGAAGTCCGTTTAACTTCTGTCCCATTTTTTGATGAAATTGATCCATCTTCCATAGAATTTGGGCCAAACCCTACAACAAACAATGTAACTCTATTTTCTCCTGAAAGTATTAAAGGACCTTTTAATATTGAAATATACGATATGTTAGGACGATTAGTAAATACAACGACACTACCAAATTTAAACAAGGAGAACCCTATAGAATTACCAAATGCAAGTGGAGAATATGTCGTTAAAATAATAGATACGCATACAAAGAAACACGTTGAACGTAAAATAGTTAAATTGTAATATTTTAAAGACAAACAACACAAACAATTACATTATTTTTGAATCCTATAAAATTTACAACCCTCTTTTAGTTATGCATAAAATACATTCTTTTGCTTTTAAAGGCAAAAGATTATGAATTCCAAAATCCTATAAGTATATTTGTGTATATTTATTACAAAAAGTAAATGAGTTTAATTGAGCGTAGATTTAAGCAATTAGCAGATCGATTGAAACATTTTACGCTTGAGCACAACAAACTTAAACGTACGCTTGAACGTAAAAACAAAGAACTAGAGCTTTTGCAACATCAGCTGAATCAACAAACAGATGAACTCAATACGCTTAAGAATAAATATAATAAGGTAAAAGTTGTCAAAAGTATTTCTGAGCTTGGAGATGATCCAGTAAAAGTTAGAAAAAAAGTCAACGAACTTATTCGAGGAATAGATAGATGTATAGCACGCTTAAACAAGTAATTAATCGTTGTCTGGAAAGTTAAAAATAAATGTTACAATTGCAGGTCGAAATTATCCCATGCATATCGATAGATCTCGAGAAGAAATCATTCGAAAAGCTGTAGATTTTATAAATGGTCAAATTAAGACCTATACAGTAAATCATGGAATTAAAGATAAACAAGACGCCCTTGCAATGTGTTGTATACAATTAGCTAACCAGGTAGAACTTTCTAAAGGAAATGTTCAGATTGAGGAACATGAGCTGTTAGAGCAAATCAATAATATGCATACGCTTTTAGATGATCTCGAAGCGTAAATTTATTTTCCGCATTAGTTGTCAATCAAGTATTTAAACTCAACAGTTATACTTATTAGACTGAAACTCAATGTATCAAGAGCAAGCCTCAACCGTAAGGTCCTGAAAAGGTGTCAGTGGACGTTCGACATAACATGGTAGGTCTATACATTTCATTTTATGGAGTTTAAACACTTCAAACAACTAATGCGGTTTTTAATTATTGTAAAAACCAGAACATGGAAAATGTCATTATAGGGTTAATATGCGGTATAGCAGGAACTGGTGGAGGTTACTACCTTGCTACAAATGTTATCCGAAAAAGTATAGAGGAAAAGAGTAAAGATATCATTAAATCAGCTGAAGAAAAAGGAGAACAACTTCTTAAAGAAAAAGAACTTTCGGCTAAAGAACGATTTCTTGAACTTAAATCTAATCACGATAAAACGGTAAATCAACGTAATCGTAAAATGAATGATCTTGAAAAAAAGATCAAAGAAAAAGAAATCAAATTAAACATTAAGGTTGAAGAGTCTAAAGTTAGACATAAGGATAACGAACAAACACGTATCAACCTAAATAAGCAAATTGATCAAATTAAGTCCAAAGAAAAAGTATTGGATGACGCTCATAATAAGCAAATTAAAGCACTAGAAGCTATTTCTGGATTAGCAAAAGAAGACGCTAAAAGTCAACTTATAGATGCCCTTAAAGCTGAAGCTAAAACAGAAGCAATGGCTCACCACCAAGAAGTTTTAGAAGAAGCAAATATTTCAGCTAATAAAGAAGCTCGTAAAATTGTTGTGCAAACAATTCAACGTGTTGCAGCTGAACAAACAATTGAGAATGCAGTTTCTGTATTTAATATTGAAAGTGATGATATTAAAGGACGTATTATCGGACGTGAAGGTAGAAATATTAGAGCCTTAGAAGCTGCAACTGGTGTAGAAATCATTGTAGATGATACCCCTGAAGCTATTATTTTATCTTGTTTTGATCCTGTTAGAAGAGAAATTGCCAGAATGTCTTTACACCGTTTAGTAACAGATGGTCGTATTCACCCTGCCAGAATAGAAGAAGTTGTAGCTAAAACTAAAAAGCAAATTGAAGAAGAAATTGTTGAAATTGGTAAACGTACCGCTATAGATTTAGGAATTCATGGATTACACCCTGGATTAATTCGAATGGTAGGACGTATGAAATACCGTTCATCATATGGTCAAAATTTACTTCAACACTCTAGAGAAGTTGCTAATTTATGTGCGATCATGGCTTCTGAACTTAAGGTTAATCCTAAAGTTGCAAAACGAGCTGGATTACTTCACGATATTGGTAAAGTATCAGAAGATCAGCCAGAATTACCACACGCGATTCTTGGAATGCAACTTGCCGAAAAATTTGGAGAAAAGAAAGCCGTTTGTAATGCTATTGGAGCTCACCACGATGAAATTGAAATGACATCTATAATATCTCCAATCGTACAAATTTGTGATTCAATATCTGGAGCAAGACCTGGAGCACGTAGAGAGATTGTAGAATCGTATATTAAACGTATTAAAGAATTAGAAAGTGTTGGAGCTAAAATGCCTGGCGTTTTAAAGTCTTATGCAATTCAAGCGGGTAGAGAATTAAGAGTTGTTGTTGAAAGTGAAAAAATTTCTGATGAAAAGGCTTCTGCCCTTTCTTTTGAGATCTCACAGAAAATTCAAAATGAAATGACTTACCCAGGGCAAGTAAAAGTTACTGTTATTAGAGAAACAAGAGCTGTTAATTATGCTAAATAATTAAACACTATAATTATTTATATAAAGAGAACGTTTAATAAGCGTTCTCTTTTTTTTCATAAAATCACAATGTTAATTTAATGTTAACTTAAATAGTATTAAAACTCTTTACCAAATACAAATTCTGAGTAAAATTCACTAAAACATACTTATCAACTAGGTTTTACATTAAAACTTAACATACCGTTAACCACTGTATATCAACACATAACAATATATAAAATGAAGTAAATACAACTTTTTCATCAAAAAGCTTTGTCTTATGTTAATTTTACGTTAATTTAGTATTAAATAAATAAAAGCACAGCTATGAAAAAGTTACTATATACAACACTATTTACTCTATTTATCTCATTAGGATTATCTGCACAATGTATTTCTGACTCTAACGAAAAATATACAGTTGACGGAGATCATGTAAAAATGGAGCGTTTCGATAACGATGGAAATTTAGTAGAAGTCGGATCATATTTAAAAAGTGGTTTAATTGATGGAAAATGGACAAGCTATAATACCGATGGAACTGTAAAATCTGTAGCATTCTATAATGCAGGAGAAAAAACAGGAAACTGGACGCACTATGATCAATTTAAGAATCAAGTTCACCAAGTATCTTATGATAACGGAACTATTGCCTCTGTAGAATCTATAGAACGAGTTGTTATTGTTAAAGAATAACTGTTTAAAACATATTATTAAAAAAAGCCTAATAAATTTATTAGGCTTTTTTTTGGTTTAAACTTTTTTGAATGAAATAAGGTTATATTTGCAACTAATCTAAAATAGAGCAATATGACAGCTGAGAAACCATTAATTTTAGTTGTAAATGACGATGGTATTACCGCAAAAGGAATCAGACATTTAATAGATGTCGCTAAAGAATTTGGAGAAGTATATGTTGTAGCTCCAGATAGTCCTCAATCAGGAATGGGACATGCTATTACTATTAACTCATTCCTACGTGCTCAAAAAATGAATATACCAGGTGGTGTTGAACATGAATATGCTTGTAGCGGAACTCCAGCAGATTGTGTTAAACTAGCCATAAATAATATTTTACCTAGAAAACCAGACTTATGTATTTCCGGTATTAATCACGGCTCTAATGAAAGTTGTAACGTCATTTACTCAGGAACTATGTCTGCCGCTGTTGAAGCTGCAATTGAAGGAATTCCTTCTGCTGGTTTCTCTCTATTAGACTTTGATTCAGATGCTGATTTCACATATTCTCAAGTTGTAGCTAGAAAGATTATTTCTAATATCTTAAAAAATGGACTACCAAAAGATATTACACTTAATGTAAACATTCCTAAAGGTTCGGAAAAGGACATTAAAGGAGTAAAAATATGCAACCAAGCCAGAGGAAACTGGGAGGAAGAATTTGATCATAGAATGGATCCACACGGCAAAGATTATTTTTGGCTTACTGGTAAGTTTGTAAATTACAATGCCAACGAAAATAATGCGGATAGTACTGCGCTTGCTCAAAACTATGTAGCCGTTGTACCAATACACTTTGACTTAACAGCATATAACACCATACAAACATTAAAATCTTGGGAATTATGAATTGGAAAAAAGACAATTTAGGATACGGTATCCTAATAGGTTTACTAGTACCTATCATAATTTATGCTCTATTATATTTTGTTCTCCCACTTATTAATGTTGAGTTGAGAACATCTACAATAGAATTAACATCCATTATTGCTGCTGTACCTCTATTCAGATACTTTATTATTAACCTAAATGCCGATAAAACTGGACGTGGAATATTAGTAATAATATTCTTATATGCCATTTTCTTTTGCATACGAGAATTCAATATGTTTTAAGCATGAAGTATTATATTATTGCAGGTGAAGCTTCAGGAGACTTACATGGATCTAATCTTATTAAAGCCCTAAAAAAACAAGAATCTCAATTGGATATTAGAGCGTGGGGTGGCGATTTAATGGCCAATGAAGGTGCTAATGTTATTAAACATTACCGAGACCTTGCATTTATGGGGTTTATTGAAGTTATCATGAACATTAGAACCATTGCAAAAAACTTAAAATTTTGCAAATCTGATATTCTTGAATATAAACCCGATGCACTTATTCTTATAGACTATCCTGGTTTTAATTTAAGGATTGCTGAATTTGCCAAACAACATAATATACCTGTTCATTATTACATCTCTCCTACCGTTTGGGCATGGAAAAGCTCAAGGGTATTTCAGGTTAAGAAAAATGTGGATCAAATGTTCTGTATTTTACCTTTTGAACCTGATTTTTATAAAAAATATGACTATGATGCCCATTATGTAGGACATCCGTTACTTGATGCTATTGCTTCTACACCTACAGAAGATGTAATCAAAAGACAAGATAAAAAAACAATAGCTTTATTACCTGGAAGCCGTAACCAAGAGATAAAAAAAATATTACCTACAATGGTAAAAGTAGTCAGAGCATTTCCTGATTACCATTTTAAATTGGCCGTGGCACCATCTATGAGCATTGCTCTAATTAAATCTTACATTGGTGATGCTCATATTGAATTAATACAAGGTAAAACATATGATGTAATTAAATCGGCAGATTTGGCGTTAGTTACATCTGGAACTGCAACCTTAGAAACGGCATTATTTAATGTACCTGAAATTGTTTGTTACAAAACGAGTTACTTTAGTTACTTAATAGGAAGAATGCTTGTTAAGGTTAAATATATTAGTCTTGTTAATTTAATAATGGATGAACGGGTTGTACCTGAATATATACAAGAAAAATGCATTGAAAAGGCGTTAATTGAAGAAGTTAATGCTTTAATAGATGGACCAAAAAGAGAGCAAATGTTAACGAAATATGCTCAATTACATAAAACACTTGGTAGCGGTGGTGCCTCATTAAAAGTAGCACAACTTATTACTAACTTTCACAAATAACAAACCATGGAATATCCAAAGTACTTAATGGCAGATAATAGCCAAAACCCTGATAAA
The DNA here is from genome assembly GCA_965243605.1 of Flavobacteriales bacterium. Classification (GTDB taxonomy): domain Bacteria; phylum Bacteroidota; class Bacteroidia; order Flavobacteriales; family CAJXXR01; genus JBMYYR01. Next base: position 1,688 of record CBDEVQ010000035.1, on the reverse strand, counting down.
TTATATGTTGTACATACACAAGATCCACATTTCATTTATGATGTAATGGAAGAAGATTTTGTATGGATAGAAGACAATATAGAAGAAGTTATTGGATCCAGTGAAGAAACTGATTTATCCAATGCAATGGCAGAATTAATCGAAGGAGCTTTGACCTTTTGTCGTGCAGAAATGGAAAACATGATGGATTTTGAAGAAGAATAATGTCATATTGGCACTTTTTTTCTATTGGCATATTATTGGCATACCAATTTTAGCTTAAACATATTTATTAATATGTTATGCAATAAGACTTAAAATACGGACCCAATGAGTCGTTCAAATAAATCTAAAATGGAGCGCTTATTTGATAAGTTCTTTGATTCAAAACAAAAAAAAATGACTGATAACACAGACGATATTCAAGAGAAAGATAATTTAGAGCAAGATATTGAGAATACTCAAAACACAGAAAGTGGATCTCAAGAAGAAGCTGTAAATACTCCAGAACCAACAGAATTAGAAAAGCTTCAGGCTGAAAATAAAGAACTGAAAGATAAGCATATGAGATTATATGCTGAATTTGAAAACTTTAGACGTCGAACTCAAAAAGAAAAACTAGACCTAATGGTTAGCGGAGGTGTGGATATTGTAAAAAGTTTACTTCCAATACTTGACGATTACGAAAGAGGAAATAAAGCTTTAGCTGAGTCTACAGATGTAGAAGAAATTAAGAAAGGACAAGAGTTAATTCAACAAAAGCTCATGAATATTCTTGATGGAAAAGGGTTAAAGCCGATGGAAAGTACAATTGGACAAGTTTTTGACACAGATTTCCACGAAGCAATTACACAATTTCCAGCTCAAGATGATAGCATGAAAGGAAAAGTCATGGATCAGGTTGAAACTGGATATACGTTTAATGAAAAAGTACTTCGCTACGCTAAAGTTGTAGTTGCTAAATAATACAAATTATGTCTAAAAGAGATTATTACGAAGTATTAGGAGTTTCTAAATCTGCAGATGCTAAAGAATTAAAAAAAGCATACAGAAAACTTGCTATTAAATATCATCCAGATAAAAACCCGGATAATAAAGAAGCTGAAGATAAGTTTAAAGAAGCTGCTGAAGCATATGACGTACTTTCTGACCCAGAAAAAAAGCAACGCTATGACCAATTTGGACATCAAGGAGTAAATGGTGCTGGTGGAGGCGGTTTTGGAGGCTTCGGAGGAGGCGGAATGAACATGGACGACATCTTTGACCAATTTGGTGATGTATTCGGAGGTTTTGGACGTCAACGTAGTCGTGGACCAAGAACAGTAAAAGGATCTAACCTTAGAATAAAGGTTAAACTTACTTTATCTGAAGTTGCCAATGGCGTAGAGAAAAAAGTTAAAGTAAAGCGTTTAATTCAAGCTGAAGGTGTTACCTATAAAACATGTCAAACTTGTGGTGGTTCTGGTCAAGTAACAAGAGTTGTAAACTCTATCCTAGGTCAAATGCAAACTTCAAGTCCTTGTAATGCTTGTGGTGGAGCTGGACAAATCATAGACAAGAAACCTTCTGGTGCTAATGAACATGGATTAATTCAAGAAGAAGAGGTTGTAACCATCAAAATTCCAGCTGGAGTTGAAGAAGGTATGCAATTAAATGTTCGCGGAAAAGGTAATGAAGGGCCATTTAATGGTGTTAATGGTGATATGATC
>CBDEVQ010000034.1:0-48295 GCA_965243605.1 Flavobacteriales bacterium | reverse complement strand
TGCCCCTAAATTACAACCTTCTGAATCCAATCCTAAACACTTAACATTGGATGACATTATTGAACAGGCAAACCAATTAAACTTAGATGGTGAAACTCAAATAACCTGGTCTAAATCATTAACGAATGCCTTCAGCATTTCTAATCAGACATCTAATCTTTCTAAACTCCATAAATACCATATTAATCCCTACACAGGTAAAATATTATATCACGGGACATGGGACAATATTGGCGTATTCATGAAAACTAGACTATATGTCATGGCATTTCATCAAGGTCAATTTGGTTATTGGAATTGGTGTTTAGTATTAATCACGACCGTGGCTTTATTCTTTTTAAGTCTGTCTGCCTTGTTTTCTTATTTATATAAAAGACAAAAAGGTACTTGGGGCGTACCTCTTACACAAAACACTTACCGTGTAGGCAAACCAATTGTTGGAAGTCTAGTTTTGTTAGGTTTACTACTCCCAATGTTTGGTTTGAGTCTTTTATGTATTTATATAATAACTCTATATTCTAAGAACCGTATATCACATTAATTCTTTTTATTGAAGCAGAGCATATTAGTCTCTGCTTCTTATATCCCCTTTAATACACGTTCAATTTCAGCATCTACTATTCAGTGGTAAAGCCACAGCCCTTCTAGCATTGATCTTTTGGCATTATTTTTGCTACAACAAACTCTTCGTAACATGTAATGTTTTAGAATTTTAGAGTGAAATTCACTTTAAAACACATAACAAAGAATAAAAACATAGCTATATGAATCAAACCTATGACATCTATTTAGGGAATAATAAACTTGGTACAACTTCTTTCGAATTTACAAATTCTTCAAGAGGGATCGTTTTTGGACCTATAGATTTAAATGAGGGAATTAGCGGATATGAGTTTTTAATGCAATGGTGTAAAGCCCATCAAATTGAGTTAGAAATTGATCTTCCAGATGATCAAACTATTCTAACAAAAACAATTCTTCCTTTAACCATTAAAGATAAAAGAGGAATGACTATTCAATGGACTGCAAACCAAATTACAGGAATTGCCAATAAAGATTTTGAATTAGCTGTACAAGGTATTTCATGTTCAGTTATATATCAAGCAAATAGTTTTCAACGCATCGGATAATTAATTCTAATAATGATTATAATATTTACAATTAATATAAGTACATAAACATGATTTTAGCATTTGACACCTATTATTTTGAGGACAAAGCAAAAACAGTAGCCATAGAGTTTAACCACTGGTCAGATCAAACAATTACAAATTCATATTCTGAAACTATTACTGGGGTAGATGAATATACACCAGGATCGTTTTATAAAAGAGAACTTCCTTGTATACTTAGCTTATTAAAACAAATAGATTTAAGCCATTGTAAAGCCATTATTATAGATGGTTTTGTTGTTTTAGATGACGAAGGGTCTATCGGTTTAGGTGGATACCTTTTTAATGCCTTAAACTCGAATATTCCTATAATTGGTGTCGCCAAGAATGACTATGTTCAAATCAAAAAAAACAAACGTTCTGTATTAAGAGGTGAAAGTATAAAGCCTTTATATATAACAGCAAAAGGAATTGAATTAGATTCCGCTGCAAATCATATTAAAGATATGTATGGACCTTATCGATTTCCAGATTTATTAAAACAAGTAGATTCTTTAGGAAGACTCTAATTTTCCTTATCCATAAATGCTCCTTATATAATTTAATGTAAATTTGCCGTATGGTAAGAGAACGTACAAAAGATTGGCCAGACAACCCTTTTAGAGGAGTTAAACTAAGAGAAATTTTAGAATATTTAGTTGGTATTTATGGTTGGGAAGAATTAAGTGAGCATATTGAGATTAATTGCTTTATGAATAATCCTTCAATGAAATCTAGTCTCGGTTTTTTAAGGAAAACAGAATGGGCAAGACACAAAGTTGAAGCATTATATCTAGATACTTATATAGAAAACAAGAATCACGAAGAAAAAAACAAAGAAGCCGATATTTAAAATAAATATTGGCTTCTTTGTTTTAAACCCTATTTCTTATTGACTTCATAATCTAGTGTGTTAACGATTTCAATTGTACCATTCCCTCATTCTCTATTGTAGGTATTTATCATATGCAATACATTTATGTTATCAAATAATGTATTTATGAAAGCCTATTTTTTAAATCTATCGGAACCGTGCAAAGAAGAACTTAGCAATATGACAAAGCATAAATCGGGGTTCTTTTGCGATTTATGCTCTAAAAATGTAATTGACTTAACTCAAATGAGTCCTCAAGAAATTTTAGATATTATTAATCATTCAAATACTGAAATTTGCGCTACAGTTAATCCTGTTCAACCACAAGATCCAATTGCATTTTCTCACTCTAAAAATGATCATAAAATACAGTATCCTAAAATAGCGAAACACATTTTACTGGCATCTTCTTTAATAAGTATTGCTCCATTAGTGGCTCAAAATTCAATTCAAAATCATCAAACTGAAATCCATTCGCTTATTTTTCATAAAGACCATACTTATATTGAACAACAACTTCCAAAGCCAATGGAAACCAAACAAATAATAGGACAGGTTGTAAATCATATTAATAATAAACCGCTGGTGAATTCAAAAGTGGAGTTCATTACTGTAGATCATTTTTATACAGCCTTTACAGATCGTAATGGCTATTTCTCTTTTGATATTCCAATAAATCATATTAAAAGTGAAAATGTGATTCGATTGTCTCACAAGAAAACTTACCAAAGTTCATTAGAAAACGATCAACCTATTTCCTTCTATTTAGGTACTTCCAATCATATACTTTCAGACAAAGCCTTAGTCTTAAACCCCATCCTTACCTCTGAAGCATTAACCATATTCATTGGTCAAGTTTCACTAAAGTCAGTAGATCTGTCAGATAAATCGCCATTACCAGTCCCTATTATCTTATACAATGGAGTTGAAATTTTATACCAAGAATTTTCCAAAATGAAACGTGAAAAATCTAACCGATACAAGCTAGAAAATAAAAATCATTATTATTTTGAACAAGAGGCAGCACAAATCATATTTGGAATTAGAGCAGAGCATGGGCTCTATTTATTTTTTGATTAAACAAATTCAAAATCTTATAATATACGTGTAAACATTACATCAGAAATTCCACATTTACATGAATACAAAATTCAACAATCATTTAAAAAGCACTCATTATCAACTAAATAATACAATTCATTTTGCTTAATCCATAAAACATAAAATAAATCACTTATAAATCCAAAAGTGTATTTGAGAAGGAAAAAATACATCATAAATTAAAAAAAATATATAAGTTTGAACAGATATTTATATAGCTTCTTATGCGTTTTCTTTTATTTTTCTTTTTATGTGTTCAAATTACGTTCGGACAAACAAGTAAAACGACTTCGTTTTCTATTGGTAGTTCAGGAGGCGATCCATCTACATCTCATACCTACACAACAGACCACTCAAAGTATATATTAACCGTACAAACAATGCCTGTTGGTGCTATTTCTAATGGTGTGGGTGTTACAAAGCTTAATTCTTGTGATGAGGTGGAATGGAGTAATATTTATGTAAAACACGCCCAGCCAATAACCCGAATAGACATCTTACAAGAAAAAGGAAGCAATAATGTTTATATAACGGGCTTATATAATGTACAAGGAGAACGGTATTTAATGGCCTTAAAACTAGATGAGGATGGGAATATTTTATTTTCAAAATATTACGACTTTGGAAACTACTTAATCTCTAATTTTTATACCAACTATACGACGGATAACGGAATTGTTGTATCGGCTAAATATAGTCCACTTGGAGGTGGAGGAAGCCATACTTCTCTCATTCATATAGACAATTCGGGAACCATACTAACTTCTACTCGACACTACGATACATTTACAGGAATTTCAGTAGCACAAATATCAGATAATCAATATATACATCGTTCTTCTAATATTTTATACCAAGTAAATACCAACGGACAAGTAGAATGGGCTAAAAGGTATGGTAATGGCTTTGCATATTCTAATTTCTTTAATATGGTAAAGCAGGAAGATGGATTGGTTATGGCCGTTAGTCGATCTGCTGAGCATTTCTTAGCTAAAACCGACTTAAATGGGAACTTACTTTGGGTTACCGACATTAAGGAATTAAGTCCTTATCCTCCTGTTATTATTGAAAATGACGCTAAAGAAATTTTATTATTTACATATACCAATTATAACAATACAAGTGCGCCTTTAATCATTACGTTTGATGGCAATGGTAATAATTTAAAGGAAGAAGTAATTGCCGATCTTGGTATTGGTGTCACAGCATTTCCATCCATTAGTAAATCTCCACAAGGCGCAATAAATTTAGGATTTCCGAGTACGGCCAACTATCAATTAACGTATCTACAGAACGTTGAAAACTCATTATGTAAAGAACTTGTATCCATTCCCGAAACAGAAAACTTACTAGATGTTAGCTATGCCGATTACCCACCTGTAACCATGGCCTTACCTTTATTAGCAACCTATGATATTGATATGCAAATTTTGGATTTGTATGTTGAGGATTCTGTACGATGTGATCCTATTGAAGTTTCAGATACCATTTATAGTAAGGCATTAATCGATTGCTCAAATGGGTATGTTTATGAAGGAGAAGATGAAAATAGCACCTATTTCTGGCATCATGATGAAAGCTCAGACTTCGAAAAAGTATTAGATTCTGTTGGAATTTACCAAGTAGACATTATTAACTGTTACTCAAAAACGGTAGAGTTTATTAATGTTGAATCCCTTTGTGGATGTAAACTAAAAGTTCCAAATGCATTTACCCCAAATGCCGATCTTATTAATGATTCATTTACTATAGCAGATAATTGTGGGGTTCAGTCCTTTGAAATTAGCATATACAACCGTTGGGGAAAGCGATTATTCTTTTCCAAAGATATTAATTCACCTTGGGACGGAACCTATAATGGAACGGCTGTAAAATCGGACATTTATGTTTATAAAATACAGTACACGCCCCTTTCTATAGATCCCTTAGTTCAACCTGAAGTTATTGATGGCGTTGTAACCGTATTATACTAGTAAAATATACCTATATCATCAATCTATACGTTTTAATAAAACCAAAATTTAAAGTACCTTCGTCATTGAAAAATCTAGATAGATGAATTTATTTTACACTAAAAACTTTGGTCCTGATAACAACCAACTTTCAGACGAAGAAGCTAAACATTGCCTTAGAGTACTTAGACGCCAACAAGGTGACTTAATTCAGGTAACAAATGGTAGCGGGGAATTATTTACAGGAACTTTAGATATTTTTGGAAAAAAGGCTTTGGTAAACATTACAGATACCAAGCAAATTCATAAAACGAGAGATTACTATTTGCATATTGCAATAGCTCCTACTAAAAACATGGACCGCTTAGAGTGGTTTTTAGAAAAATGTACAGAAATCGGTATCGATGAAATATCATTATTGTTAACCGCTCATTCCGAGAGAAAAAAAATACGTTTTGATCGCGTTGAAAAAATTGTTCTTTCAGCCATGAAACAATCACATCAGATGCATTTACCAAAATGTAATGATCTAATTAGCTACAAACAATTTATTGAACAAGATTTTTCGGAATACCAATCCTTTATTTGCCATTGTGAAGATGAGTTCACCAAACAGAATTTAAAGGCTTATCCAACTCAAAAGAAAATATTAATATTAATAGGCCCTGAAGGTGATTTCTCTTTGAATGAAATTAAAAAAGCCGATCAACTTGGATTTAAAGGGTTAGATTTAGGAATAAATAGATTAAGAACAGAAACGGCAGGAATTGTGGCATGTCAAAATATACAGTTTACACATTATGAATAGACTAATCTCATTACTTATTTTAGCATTGTTTACAATCTCATCTGCTCCAACAATTAAATTTGGGGTATTACAATATAATGGAGGTGGCGACTGGTATGCAAATCCAACATCGTTAACCAACCTTATTAACTATTGTAATGAAAACCTGGATATGAACATAGATCCCGTTTATGATTATATTGAAGTAGGAAGTAAGGACATTTACAAATATCCGTTTATCCACATGACAGGACATGGAAATGTTGTGTTTTCTGAAAGCGAAGCCAAAAACTTACGAGAATACCTTCTTGCTGGAGGCTTTTTACATATTGATGATAATTATGGAATGGATCTTTTTATTCGCATAGAATTAAAAAAAGTATTTCCAGAATTGGATTTAATAGAGCTACCACCAAGTCATCCTATTTTCAATCAAAAATATGCCTTCCCAAATGGATTACCTAAAATTCATGAACACGACAATAAACCACCACAAGCATATGGGTTAATTAATAATGGAAGATTACTATGTTTATACACCTATGAATCTGATTTAGGTGATGGATGGGAAGATCAATCCGTTCACAAAGACTCTAAGGAAACAAGAGAAAACGCATTAAAAATGGGTGCAAACATTATTCAATACATTTGCCGATAATTTATGGAATTAGAAGATATTAAGCTCAACAAAGAAGAGTTTGAGTATTATATTAATCATTTGAATACAAATCCTAAAGATCTTATATTCAAAAAAGATAAAATAAATTTTTCCTATAAAAAAGTTGCTATACAATTAGAAGCTCGAAATAAATGCATAAAAAAACTACCGCTTTGGGCTAATACATTAAGCATCATATATCCTAAAAAACTCTCATTAGAACAATGTTCTTCAGAAAAAACGGGAATATATAAACAAAACATTGCCCCTAAAGGAAATCGATTTGCAGATTTAACTGGTGGATTTGGGGTCGATACATTCTATCTATCCTATAACTTTCAAGACAATTCATATTTTGAACTCAATACAGAGTTAACCGATATTGTTAAGGCTAATTTTAGCCAATTGGGTAAATCAATAACTACTTACAATAAAAATGGGGTAGAAACGGTTTTAAACCACAGTAAAGAATACGATCTCATTTATTTAGATCCAGCAAGAAGAAAAGAAGATAAAAAAGTATTTAGACTCGAAGAGTGTACACCAAATATTGTAGAGCACCAGAAACTATTGCTCAATAAAACAAATATACTATTCTCTAAACACTCACCTTTATTAGACTTAGAGCATTTAAAAAACACTTTAATACACCTTAAGTCTATTCACATTGTTTCTGTACTAAACGAATGTAAAGAAATCTTGGTAATTCAAGATAAGACCCATACTGGTAAAGAAATTGAAATTGTAGCCTGTAATTTATTAGGAGATCACAAAACAGATCTTGTAACGGCTCAATTTGAAAACAGATCAATTAATTGTGACATTTCTGACGAAAACCACGATTATATTTACATTCCGAATAGTTCCATCTTAAAAGCTGGTATTTCAGAAATGGTAGCAAAAACATTTCAACTAAAGAAATTTAGTACAAATACACATTTTTACCTAAGTAACACTTTACACAACACATATCCAGGACGCTGTTTTAAGATAATTTTAAAAGACCATAAACTCAAATCTTTTAAAAAACATATTACAAAACAAAAACGAGATGTAATCTGTAGAAATAGCACCTATAAACCTGATGCTTTGGCTAAAAAACTAAATATTGTTCGTGGAAATGATGTGCATTTTGTCCTTTCTGGTAAAAACAATAACCTCACAACTTATTTCTTTGATTGCGAACGTATCTTTTGATTTTTATAACAAAGGGGGTAAAAAAGAAATAAATTAGTATATTAGCACCTATTCTGTAACACGAAATATTTAGTCTTGAATATGGGTAATAAGGTTTAACCTACAAATACCCAACAGATTAAATACGTTCACTAATATTATAACTACAGACCTCGTTTTTTATGAAAAAATGGATAGTTTACTTGGGATTCCTGTGTACTTGCTCCGCATTTAATGCTGACGCTCAAGTGTATAACCAAAAATTTGATAAACGCTTTACGAACGAAATTAATAGTCCTGAAGATTATCAAAAACATATTCAAAAACTTCAAACTCGACTTTATCGTGATTATCATAAGTTTTTAACCGAACTTAATTTTTCTGAGGCATATAGTAGAATTGAATTATTAAGACAAGATCGTATTAGCCGTTTGGATGAAATTCGATTAGATCTTAATGCTAAAATTGATTATGATCAACAATTCAATGATGCTAAGCATACCATTACTCGAGATTTTAATATTCTTATAGATCGTTATGAAATGATGTATAAAGATGAATTAAAACAGAGTCTTGAGCTTAATGCAAACATTGTTGATAGCCTACACGAAGTAAAAGCCTTTTTAAAGGTTTTAGAATCGCATGTAGAAAAAGCAGTAAAAGCTAGAGAAAGTTTCGAGTCTAATTTTGAAGGATTTGAAAGATCGTATGATCTGGATATTGAAAACACGGATGATATTGAAGCGTATTCTCCTAAACAACGTAAATTATATGAACTAACAGAACGTGTTTCTAAACATGAATCTTTAGGTTTATATTATATGCGTATATATAAGAGAATAATTACTCTAGAAACTATAGATGAAGATTTTAGAGCTGCCGCTAATGATTTAGACTCTGCTGGTATGGCTAATACTGCTAAATACCAAAGAAACCACTCTTGGGAAATATTTAACGAGATTCAAAATATGGGGAAATTTAATAATTCGGAAAACGAATTAAAAAACAATGCCCTTAGAGTTGTTAAAAACCAAATGAGCAATAGTCAAAAAATATATCTTTCTATTCTTAAATTTGCCGAAGACAATAGAACTGTATTAATTCAAGAACGTAAAAATATTGAAGAATACAATTCTGTAAGAAAAGACAAATCTAATTTTGAAAATAGATTAGAAAGAAAAGCATATATTGAGAATAAACCTTCTCAAAAATATACTGAAAAGTATGACAATTTAATTGCTAAGTATAGAGAGAAAACATTAAGTACTCTTAATGTTTTCAATACAAGTTATAAAGAACTTGTAACAAACTATATTTCAAAATACAACCCAATAAACGAAAATTTTTAAACTCTAAAGCATGAAAAAAACTGCTTATCTTCTTTTTTTATCCATTCTTGGATTTAATGTAGCAACAGCCCAAGATATTGGAATATATTATGGGACTAACACAAATTTTTTAAAGAGTAATCTTGATGTTGAATTCTCTGGTATTGAAGGTGGAGTTCCTTTTAAAACAGTTAGAGATTATAAAACAGATTGGGGAACAGAATTTGGATTAACATATAGAACTGAAGTTTCTCATGCAATCTCAATGGAGTATGTTCTTGGATTTCAAAAATTAGTAACGGTTGTACAAGAAACAACAACAATTGGTGATAATAAAGGTGTATCTTCTGTAGAGTATGATCAAAGCTATGCTGTTTTAAGACCTACACTACATTATTGGTTAAACGACAACTGGTCATTTACAGGTAATGCAACATTCAGAATGGGTACAGGTGGTACATTCCATAGATACGATGAAACTTACAATGTATATGAATTAGGTAATAATCGTGCTTTCGACATGAACCATTTAGATTTAGGTATTGGAGTAAATTATGAAATGGACTTTGGATTGGGAGCTTTTATGACTTTCCAGAAACCATTAGTTAATTTCAATGGTAAACCTCAGGAAGACTATCTTCCTCAGTCTACTTTATCTTTTGGAGTTTCTTACAGAATAGACAAAGAAGTACTTAACAAGTACTCTAAATAATCCATAACTTATTATAGTTCTAACTGTCATTCAAAACTTTTGAGTGACAGTTTTTTTGCTTATAGACGACCATGCTTAAAGATTATATTAATAACCATCCAATTAAAAGTATACTCATCCTAGCGATGCTTCTTCGTATTATCGCGGTATTTTTATCGGGTGGATTTATGATGTTTGATGACCATTTTCTTTTGGTTGAGATTCCACATGCTTGGACAGTAGATTACGACTATGATTTTTGGTTACCACATCCTAATAGTCCTGTCGGAAAAGAAGGTCCTGCCGGGTTTAGTTTATTCTATCCTGGATTCCAATATTTGTATTTTGAAATCTGTTCATTTTTAAACATTACTAATCCACAAATAATGATGTGGATAAACCGTTTATTACATGCTCTATTTTCTTTGTTTACAATTTATTACGCTTATAAAATAGCGGAGAAACTTGGTAATAAAAAAACAGCATTTACAGTTGGGTTGTTATTATCTACTCTTGCCATATTCCCGAATATGAGTGTGAGAACATTAGTAGAAATGGTTGGTATTCCATTTGTAATGTGTGGAGTCTATTTTCAAATTAAAGCTCTAGATTCTAACAAACGTAATCAATACATTTTTTGGGGTGCCTTTATTCTTGGAATATCTTTTTCAGTACGATTCCAGAATGCATTATTCTTAGCTGGAGTAGGGTTATACTACCTTCTTAAAAAAGAATGGAAAAATGCAACCCTATTTGCACTAGGTGGTTTTAGTTCAATGCTTCTATTCCAATTACCAGATGTATTCATCTTTGGAGAATGGTTTGCAGAACTAAGAGCATATGTAGATTATAACAATACACATAAATACGATTTTTTACAAGGTGGTGCATTTAAATACATAGGAGTTATCCTTGTAGCTTGTGGAGTCCCCGTTAGTATCGCTATGTTATTTGGATTTTTCAGATACCCTAAAAAATATCTTATCCTCTTTCTTCCAGGATTCATATTTCTAGCATTTCATTCATATTTCCCAAATAAACAAGAGCGCTTCATTTTACCTGCTGTACCTTTAATACTAACAAATGGTATACTAGCTTGGAATTATTTTGAATCTAAATCTAAATTCTGGCTGAAGAATTTAAGGCTCCGAAAAGGATTATGGATTTTCTTTTGGGTAACCAACACCCTTCTACTTGCATTAATGACCACACACTATACGAAAAGAGCTCGTGTTAAAGCCGCTGAGTATGTATATAATACTCAAGAACAGGTTGATTTTATTCTAATAGAAGAAAGTGACAGAAAAGTGGCTACAAGGATTCCATTGTTTTATATGGGACAATATCCAAAATATGTCAATATTGTTAAAGCCAGTAAAAAAAACACCATCAGAATCAGGTAAACTTTTACAAGCACAAGGTCAAGAATTTTTTAGAATGAAAACCAGACCATTCTATACAGGTGATAAAATTGAGGTTGGAACACCAAACTATGTATTTATTGTTGGTGATAAAAATGTTGACTTAAGACTAGAAGCCTTAAAAAGCACATATCCAAATCTACAACTTGTATACACCGCAGAACCAAGTTTTATGGATTCGGTTTTTCAAAAGAATAAACGAAATAATAATAGACCCATTTACGTTTATAAAAACACAAAATAATTTCGAATTTCTAAAGTGCATTAATAATTTAATGCACTTTTTTTTTAGCAAAAAAAACAAAACTTAATAGTAATATTTCTGACTATCAAATCACAATAAGACCTCTTCAAAAAAATAATAATCCATACCAATAAAATTCTTCGAAAAAACGCATAAAAAAGTCCGTAATTACCCTTTTAAACCTATGGTATTTACATCAAAAAATCATATATTCGTACGTTCAAAAATGTAACAATTCACGTATGTCAAACGGAGAAAAAATAATACAAATTAATATTGAGGAAGAAATGAAATCAGCTTACATCGATTATTCGATGTCAGTTATTGTATCTCGTGCTCTTCCAGATGTGCGAGACGGTTTAAAACCAGTACATCGACGTGTTTTATTCGGAATGTATGAACTGGGAGTTCTTTCTAACAGAGCCTATAAAAAGTCGGCAAGAATTGTCGGGGAAGTTCTGGGTAAGTATCACCCACACGGAGATACTTCAGTTTATGATTCTATGGTACGTATGGCTCAAGAATGGTCATTACGTTATATGTTAGTAGATGGTCAAGGTAACTACGGTTCTATTGATGGTGATAGTCCAGCAGCAATGCGTTATACCGAAGCCAGATTACGAAAGATTTCGGAAGAAATGTTAAGTGATATTGAAAAGAATACAGTTGATACTCAGCTGAATTTTGACGATTCATTAAAAGAACCAAAAGTATTACCAACTCGTGTTCCTAATTTATTAATGAACGGAGCTTCTGGTATTGCTGTAGGTATGGCAACCAATATGCCGCCACATAACATTACTGAAATTTGTAATGCAACTATTGCTTATATAGATAACCACGATATTGATGTTGATGGATTAATGGAACACATTAAGGCTCCAGATTTCCCTACAGGTGGTATTATTTATGGATATGAAGGTGTTAAAGATGCTTTCCATACCGGAAGAGGACGTGTTGTTCTAAGAGCAAAAGCAAGAATAGAAGAAATTAAAGACCGTGAGTGTATCATTGTTGAGGAAATTCCTTACATGGTAAACAAAGCGGATATGATTAAGAAAACAGCGGACCTTGTTAATGATGGTAAAATAGAAGGTATTGCAGATTTAAATGATGAATCTGACCGTAAAGGTATGCGTATTGTTTATAAACTTAAACGAGATGCAATTCCTAACGTTGTTCTAAATCAATTATTTAAATACACACAATTACAATCAAGCTTTAGTGTAAATAACATTGCTCTTGTTAAAGGGCGTCCTATGTTATTAAACTTAAGAGATATGATTCAACATTTCGTTGAACACCGTCATGATGTTGTTGTTCGTAGAACTCAATTTGAATTAACGCAAGCAGAAAAGCGTGCTCACATCTTAGAAGGGTTACTTATTGCCTTAGATCATTTAGATGAGGTTATTGCTTTAATTCGTAGTTCTAAATCGCCAGAAATTGCGCGTACGGGACTTATTGAACGTTTTGAATTATCTGAAATTCAAGCCCGCGCAATTCTTGATTTACGTTTACAAAAACTTACAGGTCTAGAATCTGATAAAATACGTGAAGAGCACAATGAATTAATGGTTTTAATTGGTGAATTAAAAGACATTCTTGAGAATAAGCCTCGTAGAATGGAAATCATTAAAACAGAAACGACTGAAATCATTGAAAAATATGGTGACGAGCGTAGAACAGAAATCAACTATGTTGGTGGAGAATTTAGTATGGAAGATATGATTCCTAATGAAGATGTTGTAGTTACAATGTCTCATGCTGGATATATTAAACGTACTCCATTATCAGAATATAAAGCACAAAACCGTGGTGGTGTTGGACAACGTGGTGCAACAACCAGAGATAAAGATTTTATAGAAGATATCTTTACAGCTAAAAACCATGACTACATGATGTTCTTTACAGAACAAGGTCGTTGTTTCTGGTTACGTGTATTTGAAATTCCTGAAGGTAGTAAAACCGCTAAAGGACGTGCTATCCAGAACCTGATTAATATCCCTAAAGAGGATAAGGTAATGGCATACTTAAATACGAAAGATCTTAAAGATGAAGAATATATTAATTCACATTACATTGTAATGGCTACTAAACAAGGTATTGTTAAGAAAACCTTGTTAAAAGCATATTCTCGCCCTAGAGTAAATGGTATTAATGCTATTGTAATTAAAGATGGAGATCAACTTCTAGAAGCTAAGCTTACAAATGGTAAAAACGAAATTATGTTAGCCATTAATACGGGTAAAGCCATTCGTTTTAACGAGAGTAATGTTAGAGCAGTTGGTCGTAACTCTATGGGAGTTAGAGGTGTAACCCTCTCAAACCCAGGAGATCGCGTAATTGGTATGATTTGTGTAGAAGATCCTTTGTCTAGTGTACTTGTTGTATCTGAAAAAGGATACGGTAAACGATCTTTAGTTGAGGACTACAGAATCACTAATCGTGGAGGAAAAGGTGTTAAAACAATTACCGTAAGCGAGAAAACAGGAAACTTAATTGCCATTAAGAATGTAAAAGACACAGATGGAATGATGATTATCAACAAATCTGGTGTAATGATTAGAATGGGAATGAAAGATATCCGAGTAATGGGTAGAGCCACTCAAGGTGTTCGTTTAATATCTCTTCGTAAAAATGATGAAATTGCAGCCGTTGCAAAAGTTGAAAACGACGAAGATGAAGAAAACGAAATTGACAATTTAGAAGCTATTTCGACTGAAGAACAAGTCGACGACAATACATTATCGACAAACAACTCAAATACTGAAACTAAAAACGACGAAAATGACGCTTAAAAAAACGCTATTAATTGGACTAGTTGGAGTCTTAACTCTTCCAGCATTAGCTCAAAAAATGGAATTAACTTCTGCTATTATTGAAAGAACAAAACGTAAAGATCTTAATAAAGCAAAAGAATATATTGATAAAGCACACGCTAAAATTGAATCTGGTTCAAGCTTAAAAGCAAAAGACCTTGGTAAATTCTGGCACAACAGAGGTTTAATTTATTTAGACTTATATAGTGTTGACTCTAACATGTCTCACTTATCAGTTGCCTTTGATGCATTTAAAAAGGATATAGTAACTACTGGTTCAGCATATTCTCTTAAATCAAAGAAAAAGCTACCAATAATTTCGAATAGCTATTTAAAAATTGCATATAAGCACTCTGATAATAATGCTTATAAAGAAACTCTAGCTCCTTTTGCTAAAGTTTTTGAAGTAAATGAAGCTATTGAACGTACAGATACAAATGCAATTTACTTTGCTTCTGTAATGGCATTAAATGGTGGAGAATACGAAACAGCTATTAAATACTCTGATCAATTAATTGCTTTAAAACCAAAGTTTGAATCTTACCACCTTAATAGGCTAAATGCTTATAACAAATTAGAAGATAAGGAAGGATATATAGCTGCTTTAGAAAAAAGTAAAAAAGAATGTGTTGGTTGCCAAAACATTATTTTAGAGGAAGTTAATTTCTACATTAACTCTGATGAAACAGAAAAATTACTTATTTCATTAAATGAAGCGATAAAAGTAACGCCTGATAATGCAGTCTTATATTTTGCAAAAGCCGCAACAGTAGCTTCTACAGATAAAGCAGCTGCTAAAGAAGCTTACTTAAAAGCCATTGAATTAGATCCTGAATATTCGGATGCTTATAACAACTTAGCTGGTATCTATATGGAAGACGCTAATGCTATTGCTGATAAGATGAGTGATTTAGGATTCTCTCAAGCTGATCAAAATAAGCATAAGAAATATAAAGAAGAGCGTAAAGCTATTTTTGCAGATGCAAAACCTTATATGGAAAAAGCTGTAGAATTAGACGATAAAAACACTTCTATCTTAAATGCATTAATGAATGTATATTACGAATTAGGAGAAACTGAAAAGTTTAAAGCTACAAAAGCTCAATACGATGCTTTAACAAAATAAGCATTGGTAAACTTGAATAAAAAAAGGTTGTAAATTGTGATTTACAACCTTTTTTTAGGTTTAATAACACGGAATATTTCACATCCAATAAAAATCAAATGATATTTGAATAACAATATTATTTTGTTTAGCCAACAGAATATGAGGATATATTAAAAGTACATTAATTATGCGATTTATTAAAAATGGAAATCTAACATTAGGAATTTGCCTGAGCATTCTTTTAGGTCTAATTTCCTGTTCTTTAAGCCCTAACAATTATAAAAGTAAGTTATCCTGGCTTAATGGAAAATGGGCCAGTAGCCATCAGGCCATTACAGCTCAAGAGTCGTGGGCTTGGAATGATACCGAAAAATCATATATGGCCAAAGGGTTTATGACTCAATATGCTGATACTTTATATACACAAACATTAAAGATACATTCCGAAAATGAAGCCATATTTTTATCTGTAAAAACCTCTTCTAAAATTGAAACTAAAGAAGCCTTCTTCAAGTTGACAAACTCAAATCCGGATAGTTTAGTATTTCAGAATATTTTCGATCAGTACCCTTCATATATTATTTACATAAACCAAAGCCCTTTATTAAAAACACAGGCAATCGGGCAAAAACAAGGGCAAACCATTATTGATTCTCGAATTTATAATCCAACACGAGTAATAAAACAAGAATAACATACAACATCAAAATATATAAACACAAAAAAAAGCATAATGAAATCATTATGCTTTTTTTGTGTTTATATTATCTATTCAATTTAATCAAATGATAATTTTCTATCTATTTCAGCTACATAGCGGCTGAATTTTTTGTCTATATCGATCAGATTTTTCACGGTTCTACAGGCATGTAATACTGTTGCATGATCTCTTCCTCCGTTTTCCTTTCCAATTTTAACAAGCGATTTTTTGGTGTACTTTTTAGATAAATACATTACAATTTGTCTCGCCTGAACAATATTTCGCTTTCTTGTTTTAGAAACTAAAATATCTACTGGAATTTCGAAATATTTACTTACAATCTTTTGGATAATCTCTATTGTAATTTCGTTAACATTATCCTTAACATAACGATCTACAATAGACTTTGCCAAACCTAATGTAACTTCCTTTTTATTTAAAGAAGAATGAGCAACCAAAGAAATTAATGCCCCTTCTAATTCTCTTACATTAGATGTAATAGAATGTGCTAAGTATTCAATAATTTCATCTGGCATAACAATACCATCATTACTCAGCTTTTTATTTAAAATGGCAATTCTTGTCTCTAAAGCAGGCTTTTGTAAATCTGCAGATAATCCCCATTTAAAACGAGAAAGTAAACGTTGTTCCATTCCTTGCATGTCAACAGGAGCACGGTCAGACGTTAATATTAACTGTTTACCTTGTTGGTGCAAGTGGTTAAAGATATGGAAGAATACATCTTGTGTTTTCTCCTTACCAGAAAAGAATTGAACATCATCAATGATAAGAACATCTATCATTTGATAAAAGTGAACAAAATCATTTCGTGTATTCTTTCTTATGGCATCAATAAATTGCTGCGTAAATTTTTCAGCAGATACAAACAAAACCGTTTTATCTGGGAAATTTTGCTCAATTTCTAAACCAATAGAGTGCGCTAAATGCGTTTTACCTAATCCTACACCACCGTATATAAGTAATGGGTTAAATGAGGTTCCTCCAGGCTTCTGAGCTACAGCATACCCTGCAGATCTTGCCAATCTATTCGAATCTCCTTCAATAAAATTATCAAACGAATAATTTCGGTTTAATTGAGATTCTACATTAACTCTTCCTAACCCTGGTAATACAAATGGATTTGCTACCGTAGTTTCAACTTGAGTACTCATTGTAGAAACTGGTGTAGGACGTGGTTTACTTGGCTGTTGCTTTTTAGGCGCTTGTACTTTTTGTGGTACCACATTCGCTTTTGGCTTTTCTACAATAATACTGTATACCAATTTTGCTTGTGGTCCTAATTCTCTTCTTATAGATGCTTTTAATAATTGGATATAATGTTCCTCTAGCCATTCGTAAAAAAACTTGCTAGGTACCTGAATGTGTAACACATCTCCTTTAGCCTTAACCGGAATTATAGGACTAAACCAAGTCTTATAACTCTGTAAGCTAATATTTTCCTTGATGTATTCAAGGCAGTTATTCCAAATATGTTCTGGTGTTCTAGTCATGTAGTTTTAAGTGCTTCTATTTTAAGAAGAAAATATGCATTTAAATGGTCCATCGTTGAGATGAACCGGAAGACAAATTTGAGACAAATAAAGTTTAAAAAAAAATGGTTTTGCTATTGTAATTTCAGTTTATTTTTCCGAGATTAATATAAGATCAATTAGATAAAATAATGACACAAACTGTCAATAATCTAATTACCAACACATTAAACGTCTAAAAAAATTATTAAAAATAAAACACTGAAAAACAACAACTTAAACACAATTCCCCCTATTTAAGCCCAGAGAACATAGGTAAAGTAATAACTAACCTACTGTTAAATTTGTTCCAAAAACAGATGCCGTTTTTTTAGACTTATCCACGTAAAAGTCTACACGTCCTAACCTTAATCCTGCCCACCCTGCTTGGTTAACAATTACATCCTTTCCTAAGGCGTTTTTTAGCCTCGTAGGCTTATCCAAAAACGTATGTGTATGTCCACCAATGATTAAGTCTGTAAACTCAGAAATACGAGCTAATTCTTGATCCGATATTTTTAATTCTTTGTATGAAAATCCAAGATGAGATAAACAAACAATAATATCACAACCTTGAGATTTTAATAACTGCTCTTGTTTCTTAAATATGGTAATTGGATCTTGGTAAACAACTCCCTTACACAAATTACTTGGTACTAAGCCTTCCAATTCTATTCCAATACCAAAAACACCAATCTTTATTCCCGACTTCTCAAATATCTGATTTGATTTCACCAAACCATCTAGTGCCGTGTCCTTTGTTAAGTAGTTCGCATTCAACATTGAAAATTGAGCTCGATTTAATTGCTTAACCAATCCATTAATTCCAATATCGAAATCATGATTTCCTATTGTGGCGGCATCATACTTTAAATAATTCATCACATCATATTCCATTTGCCCTTGGAATAAGTTAAAATATGGTGTTCCTTGAAAAATATCGCCAGCATCAAACAATAAAACATTTTTCTCCGTTTTTCTGATACTTTGTATTAATGCAGCACGATGGGCTACTCCACCTTCATAAGCATGGCTTGTATGGTTTTTAGGAAACTCATCAATATGGCTATGTACATCGTTTGTATGCAAAATGGTAATTTTCTCAAAATCATCACTATATACTTTTGCCAAAAGAGGATTGAGAGTACCTACTCCTAAAAATAATCCGGTAGATTTAATGAATGACCTTCTATTAATTGACATAAATAATACGTTTTTCTGATGATGGATTTAGTTCGTCTTGACGCTCAAAAGATTGTATCAATGCATCTCGAACTTTTAAATTTAGGTTGATTCGGCTTATCGGATTTGATAAAAAAGACATTCGATCACCTCCGTTTGCTAAATAATCACTCGTTGCCAGCCAATAGCTATCTTTTGTATCTAACGGTTTATTGTTTATTAATATAGACTCTAGAACGTCCTTTTTAACAGAAAGCTGAATTCCAGAAATGGGTTCTCCCCCTCTCCTAACAATATACTCGGCCATAGATTGTACAGAATCTTTATGAATTTCGAGTATGCAAAGTGCGTTATCAAAAGGCATTAACTTATATACATCTTCTAAAGTGACATCACCATTAGGTACGCTTGAACGAATTCCTCCAAAGTTAACAAGGCTAAAATCTATAATTTGTTCAGTTTGTCTTCTTGACTCTTCTAAACAAACATCTGCCATTAAATTCGTTAATGCACTTTGTGGCCTCTTCTTTGTTAACCCTCTTTTCGTTTTGGTTAAAACCTTACTCATTTTAAGGTCTTTTTCTTTTCTATAAATCTCTAATATTTGATTTAAAGAATCGTCTGAACCAAAATGAGGCTGAACCACATAATTGCTATCAGAATAACTATGATTAAGCTGAGTGGATTCTGTTTTTGGAGATTCACATGAACCCAAATAAAACAAAGAAACCAAGCATAGTGTTTTTGAAAATGTTCGTTTAAAAAGCATAAACCTTCTTTAGAATTTCGAATAATGGGCAAAGTTATATTATATATTAATGGGTTGGAATACTTTCGACCAAAACTATTTTAATTCTAATCTAAATTTAAACTTATATATATATTAACTAAATATACAACCACCTATTACTAGGCCATATTAATGCAATGACATTTAATTTATAGAGATCCATCTACAATGTTTATCATTTTAACCATAATGTATCTTTAATTTAAAATTGTATATTTAGTTTTGCCATACAATACAATTAAACCATGAAAAACAAGATTTTATTTACGGTATTATCCTTTTGGGTAATCTCGGCAATAATTATAGTCTACATGCCCAATGTAGTTAGTATTATATTTTTTTCGATCAGCTCAATACTATTTGGGTTTACCCTTTATGATATTTTCCAACACAAACATTCTTTACTCAGAAACTATCCCTTAATCGCTAGGTTAAGATGGACATTTGAGTCTGAAAGAGATAAAATAAAACAATACTTTATTGAATCGGATTTAGATGGAACTCCTATTAATAGAGAAAAACGCTCTATTATTTACCAAAGGTCTAAACAACAGATTGAAACGATACCTTTTGGTACCCAACATAATGTTTACGAAAAAGGTTACGAATTTGTAAAACATTCTTTGTTTCCAAAAGATCATCACCATATAAAAGGGGATCGTGTTGTATTTGGATCTAAATTTTGTAAGCAAAAATACGAAGCTTCACTGATCAATATTTCAGCCATGTCTTTTGGATCATTAAGTAAAGCTGCAATAATGGCGCTTAACCAAGGGGCCAAAATGGGGGATTTTGCACACAATACTGGTGAAGGTGGTATTTCTCCTTACCATTTACAAGGTGGAGATCTAATTTTCCAAATAGGAACAGGTTATTTTGGAGCTGGAATTTCAGATGAAAACGGCCGTCGAATTTTTGATGCAGATACGTTTAAAGAAAACGCATCGAGACCTGAAGTTAAAATGGTAGAAATTAAACTTTCTCAAGGTGCAAAACCAGGTCACGGTGGTATATTACCCGCCAAAAAAAACACACTAGAAATTGCAGAAATTAGAAAGGTAGAACCTTTTATTAGAATAGACTCTCCACCTTCTCATTCCGCATTTAATACATTTGAAGGTATGGTTCAATTTATTCAAAATGTACGAACGCTAGCTTTAGGAAAACCAGTTGGTATTAAATTTTGTGTTGGTAACCATGCTGAAATTGAAGAGATGATAAAAACCTTTGCATACGAAGGTATCTATCCCGATTTTATAAGTATTGATGGCGCTGAAGGAGGAACAGGATCTGCACCTTTAGAATTTACCAACTATGTAGGTACACCTCTATTAGAAGGATTGGCTTTTGTAGTTCAATTATTAGAAAAATATAATCTACGTTCAGATATACGTGTTATAGCCAGTGGTAAGGTTGCAGATGCCTTTGATATTATTAAACTTTTAGCTTTAGGTGCTGATACAGTAAATGTAGCAAGAAGCTTTATGCTAAGTTTAGGATGTATTCAGGCACGTGAATGTAATACCGATACTTGTCCTGTTGGTGTTGCTACTCAAAACCCTAAACTGGTAAAAGGATTGGTTGTTGAACAAAAAAATATTAGAGTAAAAAACTATCATAACAAAACCATTGATACTTTAAAAGAAATGGTTGGAGCTATGGGTATAGAAGATATCGCCGTATTGGATAGTAATCATGTTTACAGAAGACTTAAGAATGATAAAATTTACTCATTTAAGGATTTATATTTCACAGAACATGTTTTTGCATAATTTAAACTCCAAATTAAAATTATCCGTAAATACGCTTTGTATTTTAATGTTTGTATGTGTTGAAAATTCTTTAGCACAAAATACAAATGATACAACTACTTTATATACGGTTAATAGGTTAAGTTCATCTCTAATGGTTGGAGTTGGATTTACGACCAATGCACTTGGACTGAAAATTTTAGATAATAGATCAAAAGTCACAACAAAAGATTTAACAACACTAAATTCTAACGATGTTCCTAGATTTGAACGCTGGGTTTTAAATCAAAATTCGGAACAGTTTACATATTGGCACAACCAATCGGATGTCATCATGCGAACGTCTTTAATTTTGCCAGCCGTTTTCTTAGCTCATAAAAGAATTAGGAAGCAATGGTTAGACTATTCACTCATGTACCTAAAAGCACAAGCACTAAGTGCCAACTTTTATACATTAGGGGTTCCTCAGTTTTACAGAAAAATAAGACCTGTTGTTTATTACGATAATCTTTCTTTACAGGAAAGAACAGGGGTACGATTATCCAATTCGTTTTATAGTGGACATGTAAGTGTTACAGCAACTTCTATGTACTTTATGGCAAGTGTATATCATGATTTATACCCAGAACGCAGTCAGATCCTACCCCTTTCAATTGCATCTTTAACCACAGGATTAGTGGCAATAGGTCGAGTTAAAGCAGGGAAACATTTTGTGACAGATGTATTAACTGGAGCAATTATTGGAGGTTTAATTGGATATTTTACGCCTCATTTTCATTCAAAGAAAAAAGATAAAACCCTATCAGTAGACGTTGGGTATCTTAGCTTTAATATGTCGCTTAAGTTTTAATACACCATCTATTTCATTCTAAATTATTATATACATAATAAGGGCAACAGATATCTGTTACCCTTATTATGTATATAATAGTCTCTTACTAAAACGTAACGACTTATGCCATTGAATGGTAAACGTTAAGAACATCATCGTCTTCTTCTAAACGATCAATTAGCTTTTCTACTTCTTGTTGTTGTTCTTCATTTAATTCCTTTGTAACGTTAGGAATACGTTCAAATCCAGATTCAATAATACCTAAATTATTTTCTTCTAAATATTTCTGAATAGCACCAAAGTCTTTAAATCCAGCATAAATAAAAATAAATCCTTCGTCTTCAAAAATTTCATCAGCACCAAAATCAATTAATTCTAATTCTAATTCTTCAGGATCTAACTCTCCTTTTTCTATCTTAAAGTTACAAGTATGTTCAAACATAAACTCTACAGAACCCGAAGTCCCCATGTTTCCATTACACTTGTTAAATGAAGCACGTACACTCGCTACCGTTCTGTTGTTATTATCTGTTGCTGCTTCAATAAGTACAGCAACGCCATGAGGTGCATATCCTTCAAATAAAACTTCTTTATAAGTAGATGTATCTTTATTGGACGCTTTTTTAATCGCACGTTCAACATTATCCTTAGGCATGTTAACAGCCTTAGCATTTTGAATTACAGCTCGTAATTTTGAGTTTGTTTCAGGATCTGGTCCTCCTTCCTTAACGGCCATTACAATCTCACGTCCTATTCTCGTAAATGCTTTAGACATTGCCGACCAACGTTTCATTTTACGTGCTTTTCTAAATTCAAATGCTCTTCCCATTTCTATATTTTGTTATTCTGTTCTTTAATTCTATGTTTCCGATTATCCAATTTTATTTTGGATTGAACAAATTTAATGAATTTTAGAAAAAATTAAAATGCATTTACAGTTATTTATTGAAGTATATAAAGACACCAAGGCAATTTACATGTCTTTTTAATGATCAATAATTAAAAACCAATTCGGATTTAAGTTTTTCTATTCTTATTTTTGCATAGGCCAACACCAACAATTCTTAAAACCAATATCCCATATGAATACGTTTCAAAAATTATATCATTACCGCTTTTTTATACTTTTTGTAAGTTTCATGCTGGCGTTATTTGGACCTCTTTTGTTCCCAAACCAGATCTATTCTACTATTGTTTGGCCATTTGTTTTTTCCTTTAACATTTTCACATCTTTTCTTTTGTGCTCGAAAAACAAAAAAAAGCTATATACCTTATTTGTACTTTTCGTATGTTCTATACTACTTTATTCGTTTACCTTCAATTCAGATTCTAATTATTTATCTTTTATAAAATACGGAATTGCTTTCATTTTCTACATCATTGTTTGCCTTGAACTCATTAAGCAAATTTGGTCTGAAAACAAAGTTGACAACCTTACATTATTTGGTCTGGCAGCGGGGTATATTAGCCTTGGATTTGGTGGATATTTTATCTATTTAGGTATTGATTTACAATTTCCGAACTCCTTTAGTGGATTGTTAGTCGACAGCAATGGAGTAGTTCTTAGAGAAGACAGTTTATTGTATTATAGTTTTGTAACGCTGTTAACAATTGGCTTTGGAGATATTAAACCCTTAACCACATTTGCTCAAAAAGCAGCAATTTTAGTTGGGCTATCAGGTCAGTTCTATTTAATTTTTGTAACGGCCATTGTATTAGATCGGTTTAAAATTTTACCTAGAAAAGAACAGAATAACAATGCAAACAATAATAAAGGTCAAAACAATTAATCTCTACTATTAACGATATTGCATTTCTTAATATCGTTCAATTAAAATATAATTAAATAGAATGCGATATATGATACGTACAAATTTTTTATATATTATTAATATCCTTATTTTTATCTTAACACAAACTGTATTTGCTCAGGAGTATGTTGATCAACATATAGACATGGATGGTCATATTATTGAAGGATATTATGATGTTTTAAGTTATCAACCAGAAAATAGCATTTCAAATATTCATTATTCTAATTCTTTCGAAAAAGGATATTACTACACCAATACTGGTGAAAAATTTAAAGGTTACATCCTGTTTGAAAATAAAAAAATATTCTATAAAGAAAAAATAAATGATTCTAAAAAAAGGATTAAAGCTGAAGATATAAGTAGTGTTATTCTTGGTGTAGATTCCTTTTTTCAAACCACCAATTTTTATATTAAAAACAATTATAAAACCAAGCCCGAACTTGTTCAGTATATTACAGAATTTAATGGTTATGAAATTGCTAAACACTACCATTTCACATCGTCTTTTGGACAATCTAATGAATATAGAACTCCAATTATTGAAGAATTCCTTATTCGTAAAAAAGACAGTATAAAATGGGATAATTTCCAAGAATGGCCTTCAATCAAAGAAAAAATAGGCTCATACTTTGGTTATATTCCTTATGTTAAATCTAAAATAGAATCGAACTCATTTAAATATGAAGATCTATTTGGAATAATAAAGATGGCTGAATATTTTGACAAGTTCGAAAATAAAAAACCTATTTATTACGATAGGTACTGGCAAGAAACTGCAATAAAAAGTCGAAAAGTGTACACAGCTAAAATCGTGAGTATAAAAGAAGGCTATTGGACTTTTGAATATTATAAAGGAAATACTCTTTTATATTCAATACAGTATGCGTCTTTTTACCCATTCGTTAAAAATGGATTACTTAAGGCCTATTACTCTAATGGGTATCTAAGACAGGTTACCCAATATATAGACAACAAGATCAAAGATGTAAAGACATATACAGAAAATGGTCAACTTATTAAACATTATAAATACAAAAAAGAAGAGCACCCTAGGTCTTTTAAAATATTAAAATCAATTAAGTATTCTTTTATCAATGAAGAGCTTTTAAAAGAAAATCTTAATGAAAGAGGTTTGAATGAAACCTGTAAGGATAGTACAATAATATCATCTACTTATAACAAAACATTAGATGGTCATTTAATTCACCAAGTTCTTAAGCCATACGATGATATTAATATTAAACCTTTAAGAAAGAAGTTTGAATATTTCACAACAGGTAGATTTTACCCGAATGCAATACAAGACAATGCTCAAGGTACTATATTGGTTTCAATTGTTCTTGATTCAAAAGGGTATATTATAAAGGCAAAACAACTCAACAAATTACATCCGGAAATCGATAATCTTCTTCACGACTTTTTCCGAAGAGAAGTTTTAAAAACATCGCAATATGCTCTTAAATTAAGACCATATAAGATTAATAAAGTTAAACAGTATTGTGAATTTGTTGTTCCTTTTCAATTTGGGATTAACCGCTTTTATAGAGAACCAGCTCTATATTATCATAACCACTACTGGTTTCAAATGCAGCAATCGAATCAATTACATTTGCAACAGGTGAATCAGCAAATCATTAATAGTCTAAGGTAAAATATATGGCACTTCTATTAAACCAGATGTCCCATTGCGTTATTCAATAGGACATCTGGTTTTTATTTAATACGCCATTTCAACAATAGCTTTGGCATCTTCTGGTTTTACCTGTCCTCTATCTCCCAGAACTAACCAACCTCTATCAATAAATGTTTGTTCTATTTTTTCTGCAGTTCCTGTTGGTTGTTCTACAACTTCAGACAATGCAATTGGCATATCTAAAGATTTAAAAAATTCTTCAGTTTTTGCAATACCTAGCTTTGCTTTCTCTTCAAGATTACCTTCAGTAATATTCCATATACGCTCTGCATACTGTGCCAACTTCTCTTTTTTAGCTTCAAAATTGTAACGGTAATGTGAACCTGTAACAATACTTAATGTTCTTGCATGGTCTATACCATATAAAGACGTTAGCTCATGCCCCATAGCGTGAATGGCCCAATCTGTAGGAACACCCTTTTGAATAAGTCCATTTAAAGCCATTGTACAACACCACATAAAATTAGATTTTGTTTTATAATCTTCAGGATCATTTTTCATTACATCTGGACTTATTTCCACAATGGTTTGAAGAATTCCTTCAGCAATTCGGTCTTGCAATAAAGCTTGCGTTGGGTATGTCATATATTGTTCTAGCACATGTGTAAATGCATCTACCAACCCATTAGCCAACTGTCTTTTAGGGATAGATTTAATAACTTGTGGATCTAAAACAGAGAACCGTGGAAATAATCCAGGTCCACCCATTCCTAATTTCTCATTAGTCTCTTTATTGGTAATCACAGCTCCAGAATTCATTTCAGATCCTGTTGCAGGTAACGTTAAAACCGTTCCGAAAGGCATTCCTTTTTCTGTACGAATTCGGTTTGCTAAAATATCCCACGGGTGGTCACCTTCATATAAAGCAGCCGATGATAAAAACTTTGTTCCATCAATTACGGATCCACCACCTACAGCTAATAAATAAGTGATATTTTCTTTTTTTATTAGATCTAAAGCTTCTATTAGAATATGATATTCTGGATTTGCAGGAACGCCTCCAAATTCTAAACATTCAAAATCAACCAAAGCATTTTTAACTTGATCGTATATTCCATTACGTTTAATACTTCCTCCTCCGTATATGACTAATACTTTAGAGTCTTTTGGAATTTCTTGTGCTATTTTAGAAATCTCACCTTCACCAAAAATTAGTTTTGTCGGATTATATAAGTCAAAATTATTCATAATAAATGCCTTTAATAGTTAATTGTATATTACGGTTATATGTTATCCAAGTATAAAAATACAAGGTTTTTTGTGGAAATCTGGCATAGAGCTATTTTTCCAAGCTTGTACAGATTTGGTTTGAATAGATTCTCCTGCTAATGTAATATCATAAGCAATGCATACTTTAGTCTTGGTTTTACAATTGGATAGAATATCTTGAAACATCTGTTTGTTTCTATATGGCGTTTCAATAAACGATTGTGACTGTCCTTTTTGGGCCAAATTATCTAAAAATTGTAATTTCTTTTTTCGATCACTTTTATCAATAGGTAAATATCCATTAAAAGCAAAACTCTGGCCATTCATTCCACTGGCCATATGTGCTAACAAAATAGATGAAGGGCCAACAAATGGGACAACCTGAATTTCCATCTGATGGGCTAAAGCTACAATTTCTGCACCTGGATCTGCAATTCCTGGACACCCTGCATCACTAATCAATCCCATATCAAACCCTTGTTTTATAGGTTCTAAAAACGGATGTAATTGAGTTCTATCTGTAAATTTATTCAATTCAAAGAATTCTAGCTCACTCTGGGCATGCTCTATTTCTACTAATTTCAAAAACGCTCTTGCCGTTTTAGAATGCTCTGCAATAAAATATTTTAGAGGTTTAATCGTATTAATAACATCCTGAGGAATAACCGTTTCTATATTAGGTTCTCCTAATGTATTAGGTATTAGATATAATTTCCCTTTTTTATTCATGGTTAAATTCTATTTTCTAATCGTGCCTTAGCACCTTCTGAACGGTTAATAAAATCTCCTCTTAAATACTGAAAATGTGCTGTAATAGCAATCATTCCAGCATTATCGGTACAATATTCAAACGAAGGTATATAGACATCCCATCCGTTTTTACCTTGTTCTCTTTTCTTTAATTCTTTACGCAACTCCGAATTTGCAGATACACCGCCTGCAATCGCAATTCTTGTAATTCCTGTTTGTTTAATCGCATCTTTAATTTTACCAATTAAAATACTTACTATTGTATGTTGAACCGACGCACAAATATCATTAATATGTAGGGTTCTAAAATCAGGATTTGTTAATTCTTCCTTTTCAATTTTTTGGATAATGTTAGATTTCAATCCACTAAAACTAAAATTAAGTCCAACCGTTCGTGGCTTTGTAAATTGCATGAATTTAGGATCACCTAATTTTGCCAATTTATCAACCACAGGTCCTCCTGGATATGGAAGTCCTAAAAATCGAGCTGTTTTGTCATAAGCTTCCCCAACAGCATCATCAATAGTTTCTCCTAATATTTCCATTTCGGTATCTGATTTCACCAATACCAATTGAGTATGACCACCAGAAACGGTAAGACAAATAAATGGAAATTCTGGACTATTTTTTGTATTTTCATCTTTGATAAAATGAGCCATAATGTGCCCTTGCATATGATGTACACCTATTAATGGAATATCTAATGCATAAGACATAGATTGAGCAAAAGAAGACCCTACCAATAAAGAACCCATTAATCCAGGACCTTTTGTATAGGCTATTGCATCTAAATCTGAAAGGTTTAAACCTGATTCTTTCATAGCGCTTTCTACCACAGGCACAATGTTTTGCATATGCGCTCTAGAAGCTAATTCTGGAACCACTCCACCGTATTTTTCATGAACTTCCTGATTCGCCACGATATTCGATAATATCTTCCTATCTTTGATGATGGAGGCAGAAGTATCATCACATGATGATTCAATAGCCAAAATTGTAATCGATTTTTCCATAAGGCAAAAATAAACATTTGATGTTTCAAAAATTCAAAAAAGTACTTATATATACGTTTCTCATAATAATTGGGTTGCTTATATTCACTTTTTTACTGTTACAAAGTAGTCTTGTTCAAACATATATAACAAAAAATGCTTCAAAATATTTATCTGAAAATTTTGATATAGATGCGTCTATAGAAAAGGTAAACATAGCGTTTCCGAACTTAGTTAAATTAGAAAACCTAGTTGTTTTAGATCACAAATCTGATACATTAGCAATAATTGGCTCTATAAAAGTAGATCTCAATAAACCCTTAGAGATAGCTCAAAAGGTAGATATTAAAAATGCCTACATCAGCCAGGCCAAGTTTAAAATCATTACCTACCCTGGAGATTCTATTAACTCTTTTACAACGTTTATTAATAACTTTAACTCAGAAGATACAACGAGTTCTTCAGGATCTGCAAACATACATCTTAACCATCTTTCTTTAGAATCTTCAGAATTACACCTTTTAGATTCTTCTACCAATATGGTCTTTAAAACCGAAAATTTATTGGTATCCGACTTTATATTAAATGATTCTTTACTAAGCGTAGACTTATCCAATTCTGATATCGAAATTGTAGATATGGTTAAGTCCACTAATATTAATGGTAATTATCAGATCATTAATAATAAAATTATGGCACTCAATGATTTTTCTGTCACTGCAGGATCTTCATATTTACAAACATCTGCTCGTATTCAGTTTAAGAACACAGATATGGATTGGGTAGATTATAAAACAAAATATAACCTATATGTAGATTCTCTTATTTACTATAAAGAGGATGTTAATTACGCTTTAATAAACGAATATATTCCTTCTAAAGTTAATATTAAAGGAACACTTTCGGGTACAGCTAAAACTCTTAAATTAGACAAACTTATTGTTAAAACAAACCAAAGTATTGCTGATTTATCTGGACGTATTAAATACCCTTTTATTCCTCGAAAAACCAATCTTAAATTTAACTTCAACACCTTAAACATAGATCAATATGTGGCAAATTTCTATTTAAAAGAAACTGGAATTTCTGATAATTTAATGCCTTTGTTCCCGCTTCAGTATAAGGGGTTATACAAGGGTAACTTTATTTATAACGAATCTAACGGTCAATTTAAAACGGCTATTGGTAACATATATACAGATATCCAAATTCTTTTAGAAGACAATGCTAAAAATGCCATTTACTTTGCCGATTTAACTCTAGATAATTTTAAACTTAACACCTTGTTAGATGAATCCGATTTTGGATCTTCTACAATGAAAATTAATATTGATGGAGAAGGGTTTGACTGGGATAACTTAAATGTAAAATTAGACGCCAATATTAACGAATTTGTCTATAAGAATTACGTCTATACAGATGTAATCTCTAACGGATCTATTCAAAAAGACCGATATGCAGGACATGTAACCGTTGAAGATTCTAATTTATCATTAACCTTTAACGGATTAGTTGACCTTAGACAAGGTCATCAAAACTTAGATTTTAAAGCTCAAATTGAAAACATTGATCTTTATGCCTTAAATTTCACCGATTCTATAATGACAATATCTACAGATATAGATGTTGTTTTAGATAATATCAATATTGATAAAGCTGACGGTACTTGTGTTATTTCAGAATTTAACTTATCTAACCAAAATGGAGATCTTCATATGGATACTCTTATTCTGAATACAAAACAACAAGATGAAACAGAACGTACACTAGAAATTAATTCCGATTTTATTGATGTTTTAGCACATGGAGATTTCAAATTGGTTACACTACCTAAGCTTATAGAGAGTGAATTATTACCCTATTTAAATTATAACCAAGAAAAACACGAAGGCACAGATCAAACCATAGATTTACAAGCAAAAATTAAAAATAGTACGCCTATTACTGATGTATTTCTTCCGGACTTAAAAATTGCGCCTAACGCCAATATTTCAATTAATAAAGCCTACAAAAAATTACCAGAAATACATTTTGATGCGCCTTATGTTGTTTATAACAATAAGGGGTTTATGGATATCGCCTTCCATACCATTGAAGAAAACAATACCTTATACGGAAACCTAACGTTAGAAGATATTAACCTAAGAATGGACGGGCTTCATATTAAAAATATTTCTATAAAAAATGATTTAATAGCCAATACAATGCTTAGTGAAATCAAATGGGATGCCGCTTTTGATTCCACCAATTATAGCGGGCATTTATTTGTGGACACCGATATTGACACAAACTTTTCTATTGAGTCCATTCTTCAAGATCAATCGTCTTTATTTATGGCGGATAGTTTATGGGAAATCTCACCAAATAACTTACTAACACTTGAGAATGGACAGTTTTCAATTCACAATTTAAATTTATCAGCCAATCAACAAGCTTTAGTCATAAACTCACTGTTTGGAGCCGATTCTAATTCTTTTACTAAAGTAGACTTTTCTGAATTTAATATGGCCAATCTTAATCCATACCTAATTAAAAGTAATACAGAAATAGGAGGATTAATTAATGGATCTGTACACGCTATGGATATTACTGGTAATATTGAAATTGAAAGTTTATTAACCTTAGATTCTACCTATGTTAATAAGATCTATTTTGGAAATATATTGGCTTATAGCTACCACGACTACGATTTAAATAAAGCTGGATTTGAATTTGACGTTCTAAAAATGAACGATACAATTATTGCCGCATCATTAGAATATGATATTGATAAAGGATTCTCTTCCTACCAAATTGATGCAGATGTAAACAAATTACGTGTAGACTTTGCCGATCCCTATATTAATGAATGGGTAGAAGATCTTAAAGGTCGAATATCTGGACATATACGTTTAAAAGAGGGTCAAATTTATAGCCAGTTTAATCTCGAAAAAATCAATTTTAAAATTCCAGCTATAGGAACTCGATATAATATTGAAGGTAAACCTCAATTTCTTGTAGATTCTGATAAATTCCACATACCAGAATTTAAGCTTAACGTTCTTAAGAAAAGTCTAAAATCTAAGAAATTTGGTCAGGCTATTTTAACTGGAAATATTTATCACAAAGACTTTTTAGACTATAAGTATGATCTTGGAATAGAGTTTAATGATTTTTTATGTTTGTCTACAACCTTTGATGATGAAACCATTTTTTATGGAGATGCCTTAGCTAGTGGACATCTAACGATGACCGGAGAAAACTCAAGTCCAATCATTAAAATTGATGCATCAACAGATAAAGGAACAGAACTTACCCTTGCCTATTCTGATCAATCTGAAATTGCGGAAGAAACATTTATTCGATTTAAAACGCCTAAAAAAGATACGGTTATTGTTGAAAATATTTTTGATGATGAACCAGAAGAAACTAGTGATCTAGAGATAGATCTTAACCTAAAAGTTAACCCAAGTTCGTTAGTAACATTTAATGTAGACGAGTCTGTGTTAACAGGACGTGGATCTGGAGATTTAAATTTTAAATTTAATTCTAATTTAGACTTCGATTTATACGGAAACTATGTGGTAGAAAAAGCAGATTATATGTTTGCTTTTACAACTGGGTTAGTAGAAGCTAAAAAGTTTGATATAGAAAAAGGTGGTAAAGTAAACTGGAATGGAGATCCGATGCGTGGTATTATGGACATTAAAGCCCAATACAATTCCAACTTACCAAGTTTAGACCCTAACGAAACTCAAAATAAAGATGTTTACTCGGTAATAAATTTGAAAGGACAACTCTTACAACCTGAGGTTAATTTTGATATCGAAATACCCAATGCCACCGATGAAGAACAGGTTGTACTAAGTGAATTAACAAATTCTGAAGAAAAGCTTGCCAAACAATTCCTTTCTATATTAATCATGAATTCATTTTATGTAGAAAATCAAGGTGTAACCGAAAACCTCAATAATCAGCTAGTAAATTCAACGGCTGGTTTGTTAACTTCTCAACTTAATAAATGGTTAAACGAAACCCAAGATGAATTTGATATGGGAATCCGAATTAACCCTGGAACAGGTGGTGAATTAAATAGTCAAGAAGTGGAATTCTTCCTATCAAAAAACTTGTTGGATGACCGTTTAAGATTGAATGGAAATGTTGGTACACCAATAGGGTTTAATACCTCTAGAGTGAAAGGTAATTTCGAACTTGAGTACGATATTAAAAAGGATGGTAAATTAAAACTTACGGTGTTTAGTCGTTCTGGTGAAACAACAACTGACCAAGATGTTGTACAAAACACTCAGGGTATAGGTCTCTTTTATCGACTCGAATACAACTCGATATTTAATTTCCTTAAGAAAAAACGCCGTCCACAAAACTAAGACTATCACTTGTAAACCTCTGATTTTAAAGATAGATAGTGAATGACCACTCCCTTGTCTTAAGAATTATCATGAATTCCCTATTTCATGTTGTATGTTTGTAGTGTCGATAAAGCATTCGTATTTCTACTTTCAATTATCAATTTTCTTATCGATCATAATTTTAGTTTTTTTAGTTTAAAGTTGTTTTTGAGTCGTTGAATTTTGTCGTTCTTCGACTCTTTTTTTTTTCACAACATATAAACCTCATTTTAAGTATACGACTCCTTATATCAAAGTCCTTCCTAATTGTCCAAAAGAGTACTCTAATTACCCCTCTCAAAAAAAGAATACCATCACTAAAAAACAATCAATCCTACCCAATATTTAATGACGTTATTAATCTTTATATGCGTTTTTGTTTGGATTATAATCGTATTTCAATTTAACTGAATACCACTCCTATTGAAACCTAGTTATTATTCTTAATTAATATAGAATTTAGCTAAACCTTGATTCATAAGAATTCTTTAATATTTGACACAGTTAAAATGTTGCAAACAATAGATTTTATGTAGCTAACGAACCTTAATATGAAACCAACTGTATTATTCCGTCATTTTAGAGTGTTAAATTCGACTAACTGTCCATATTTAAAATACTATATTCGTTCAAAATCTACATAACTTACTTGTTGTAATAATAATGAAAATAAAACACCATATACCTTAAATACATAAATCGTTAAAGAGAAAAGAATTTTAAACAGAATTCGATGCCGATATTAATTTACAGTATAACACCACATATTTTTCCTCAAAATCAGTAACGTTAATCAAATGAATTTAAATCTTAATTTAAATTCGATTTTGTATGATTCCCCAGCAGATATACAGAAAACAATCAACAAATTGTTTTCTGTATAATCTACCGTTTTCTTCATCCTATATCTATCTATCCATAAACTTATGAATCTCTTTACGAGACTGTATTGAAAGTTTACTATAAATATTATTAATATGTGTTTTAACTGTACTAATACTAATGAACAATTGATTGGCGATCTCTTTATTGCTATGCGTTAGCATTAATTCAAAAATCTTCTGTTCTTGAGAAGTTAAAATAGATTTATAGTCTATAATTTCAATTTTGTTATTCGTTTTATTCTTTCTTAGGATAAAATATATACTAGTCCAAGACAATAACAATAAACCCGCAAATATATACGTCAGAAGCTCAAAAATAGTTTGTCTATTTTTAATGAATGGATATTGATCTTTGGCCAGCTTATCGGCATAAAGCGATGTGTATATACTATTCGGATAAATCGATTCTAAATCATCCAGTAACACTTTATAATAAGAATTAGTTTTTAAATCGTCTAAATAATAATCGTGACCCATGGAATTCTCTTTTGCATACATATAGTAGGCGTATAAAGCAACCAAAGGATCTTTAAACGTAGATCCATAGCTCTGTAACGATTTAAAATAGGTTTTATAAATAGTCTTTCGTTGAAAATCGTTCTTAGAGAATTGTAATTTAGCTAATAAAGACTCCTCTAATTCTTCTAATTTAATAAGAGCCGAAGTTAATTTAGGATTGGTACTTTCGGTAATGGAACATAATATTTGGGATAATGTATTTACAGGGAAATTTATGGTGTCTGCATTATTTGCAATAAATACGATCTCCCTACTATGTGAACAATGATTAAGTAAATGCTTATAATCATGCACAGATTCATTACAATGGTCAATGTGGATTTTGTATATTTTATTCTCAGTACTTAAATAATCTCCATTAAAGCGGAATGTACCTGTAGACGATATTGCACAATCTTGTAAAATATTCTCGGTAATAAATAAATCTTTTTTATTACAATCGTTTATAATACTTAAATAAGCTCTCCCCTCAAAAAAAGGTTCATTAACAATTCCTTTAAAATCAAACTGTCCGTATACGGTTTGAGAAATAATAAAAACTAGAAAAATAATTTTGTTCATAAATTTTACACCTTATAAACTAAAAGTACAAAACTTATAAGTACAATAGATACTAAAAACACACTTTAAGAGAGATAAGCAATTATTAACACTTACATTCAAAAAAGTATAGGCATAAAAAAAGTCAATCTCTTGGAGATTGACTTTAGAAAAAAAAATTTAGATATATATCTTCTTAGATTACCTTTACGTTTACCGCATTTAATCCTTTTCTTCCTTCTTTTAATTCGAATTCAACAACGTCTGATTCTTTGATTTCATCAACTAATCCCGAAATGTGAACGAAAAATTCGTCACCTGAATTGTCCTCTACGATGAAACCAAAACCTTTAGTGTCATCGAAGAATTTTACTGTACCTGTTTTCATTTTGTAATTCTAATAATTTGCAACAAATCTAAGATTAAATAATTGAATACAAAACATATTTCCACTTTTTATTACAAATTTCTTCATAAAAGCCATTTTTCACGTTTAAATTAACCTTAGCTTAACATGAATTAGTACTTATACCAGCTTTTCCAGAAATATTTCAATTTTTCTAGCCATTTCATTTCCCGCGGATTATCCCCTGGTTTATATAAAATGGTCTTACTAATCTCTTTTGGCAAAAATTCTTGCTTAATAAATTGATTTGGATAGTCATGGCTATACTTATAGTCTTTACCATAATCTAAATCCTTCATTAATTTAGTAGGTGCGTTTCTTAAATGTAATGGCACACTTAGATTCCCTGTTTGTCTAACTGTATTCAGTGCTCTATCTATTGCTAAATACGAGGCGTTACTTTTATCTGAGTTTGCCAAGTATACAGCACACTGTGATAACAATATTCTACCCTCGGGCATTCCTATGTTTTGAACCGCTTGAAAACAAGAGTTGGCCATTATTAGTGCCGTTGGATTTGCATTCCCAATATCTTCTGATGCCGATATAAGCATTCTACGTGCAATAAATTTAACATCTTCTCCACCGTCTAACATTCTTGCTAACCAATATAAGGTTGCATTAGGATCTGATCCTCGAATTGATTTAATGAATGCCGACACAATATCATAATGCATTTCTCCATTTTTATCATAGGCATTAAGATTTTCTTTTAGAATACGTTTACATAAATCATTAGTGATATTTATAATCGGTTCCAATTTTTGACTATTCACTACATATTCTAAAGCATTTAAAAGTTTTCGGGCATCCCCCCCAGAAATTTGTAATAAAAAATCGGTTTCAACCAATTCTATCGTGTATCGCTTTAATTCTCCATCAGAAACAATGGCTTGTTCTAGAATCTTATTTAAATCAGATTTAGAATGGTCGTGTAAAATATAAACTTGACTTCTTGATAAAAGTGCTGAAATCACTTCGAAAGAAGGATTTTCTGTTGTTGCTCCTATTAATACAACAACACCTTTTTCTACAGCATTTAATAATGAATCTTGTTGTGACTTAGAGAAACGGTGAATTTCATCAATAAATAATATTGGTGTAGATGTTTTAAATAGATTACTATCCGATGCTTTCTTTAAAACCTCTCTAACGTCTTTTACTCCAGATTGAACAGCGCTTAATGTATAAAAATCACGACCAGATTCTTTAGCTATTAAATTGGCTAAAGTCGTTTTACCTACCCCCGGAGGTCCCCAAAATATCATTGATGGTAAAAAGCCACTTTTTATTATTGATGGTAAACTTCCTTCTTTCCCAAGCAAATGGTCTTGTCCAATATATTCGGATAAAGTTTTAGGTCGTAATCTTTCGGCTAACGGTTCAGACATATTCTATCAATTTAATGTCACAAATATAAAGGAAAACCTCTATTTTGTTCATTCTTTCCCTCGGGTTTATTTTTCTTTATAAACAACGATCTCAGTCTTATTTGTTCACCTTATCTAAAAACAATAACTTCGTTTTATAACAACCATTGGGTTTATTATTTATATAAATCTATATCCAACTATGAAAAACATTCAGAAATACAATTTTAAACAAGGTCTTCCACAAGAATTTGAAATTATTAATTTGAATGTTTTATTCAATAATTTTTCTAAAGCGATGACTTCGCCTCATCGGGCCGAATTCTATCAGATTATTTGGATACAAGAAGGAAACCCTACCCATATCATCGATTTTAATCCGATTAAGGTTACTCCTAATTCTTTTGTCTTTGTAAATAAAGGGTCGGTACAACAGTTTGATTCTAATATAAACTATAAAGGTAAAGTGATATTATTTACAGATAGTTTCTTTTGCAAAACCCAATTAGATTCTACCTATTTACGAAATAGTATTTTGTTTAATGATTTACATACAACTTCGGAAGTCTGTCTTTCACATTCAACGTCAATATTCTCTGAGCTATTCCATATCATGGAACAAGAGCTTGCTAAAGGTAAAGATCAGTTTCAGTCAGATATTCTTAGAAATTCTTTACGAATTACACTTCTACAAGCCGAACGAATAAAAAGACAACAAGGGTTTACCGAGATTAAAAA
Organism: Flavobacteriales bacterium; assembly: GCA_965243605.1. Classification (GTDB taxonomy): domain Bacteria; phylum Bacteroidota; class Bacteroidia; order Flavobacteriales; family CAJXXR01; genus JBMYYR01. The sequence goes on along the minus strand of CBDEVQ010000034.1, from coordinate 10,895 downwards.
AAGTTTAGACTTAGATCAGGTCATGCAATTTAGAACATTGTTAGACAATCAATTTACAGACCATAAACAAGTCCAGTTTTATGCCGAGTCTATGTATATTACAAAAAAGCGTCTAAATCAATCTACCTCTACTATATTAGGCATAACTCCAAAACAAATGATAGATGCTCGTGTTGTTCTGGAAGCTAAAAGACTTTTAGCTCATACCAATATTAGTGTAAAAGAAATCGGATTTAAACTGGGATTTGAAGAACCTACAAATTTTATTAAGTATTTTAAAAAGCATGTTCAATCTACACCTTTAGAATTTCGAACGTATATTAATTGATGATTTATACCATTCCCCACCTAGTTAAACTTCCATAAAAACTAACATTTTCACGAATATAAAAACACTATTTGGCGCAAAAGTATCATCCAAAGGCTTTTTTATATCACTATTTATTTTGTTTATCACCTCACCTTTGTAAGGTCATTAAAAACAAGGGAAAATGAGAAAGATTGCATTATACACAACGTTGGCATTAGGAATTGCATTATCAGCATGTAGTGGTCCTAAACCAACAAAGTCAAATGTTAAAACACAAAAAACTATGGAAATTTCTAACAAACAAAAAGTTGTAGATTTATTAAAAAGTATTGAAACTGGAGCACAGGAGCCAGCAGGTTACATTAATCCAAACAAATATATACAACACAATTTAGGCGTTGCCGACGGCTTAGAAGGATTTGGAGCCGTATTACAACAACTTCCTCCAAATTCTGCCAAAGCGAATACAGTTCGTGCATTTCAGGATGGAGACTTTGTTTTTACACAAACAGATTATAACTTTTTTGGACCTAAAATAGGATTCGATTTATTTAGATTCGAAAATGGTAAAATTGTTGAACATTGGGATAACCTTCAAGAAAAACCAAATGTACCTAACCCAAGTAGTCATACGATGATTGATGGACCAACGTCTATTACGGATTTAAATAAAACTGAAGATAACAAAGCTTTAGTTAGTCAGTTTGTAAACGATATATTAGTGAATGGTAAAATGGATAAGATTGGGAACTATATTGATGGTGAAAACTACACTCAACATAACCCACAAATTGCCGATGGTTTATCTGGATTAGGTCAGGCTTTTGAATATATGGCCTCTCAAGGTATTACCATGACATTCTCTAAAGTTCATAAAGTTTTAGGTGAAGGTAACTTTGTATTATCTATTAGTGAAGGATCTTTTGCTGGTAACCCAACTTCATTCTATGATTTATTTAGAGTAGATCAAGGAAAAATAGTTGAGCACTGGGATGTTATTCAAACCATTCCAGCTCAATCTGAATGGAAAAATAGCAACGGTAAGTTTTAATACTTACTTATTTAATACTAAAAAAGGCTTTGGGGAAACTCAAAGCCTTTTTTTAGTATGCTATATAACGATTAAACGATCTAATATTCAAATATTATACTTCTACCCTTCTTACTTAAAAATGATACGGCTTCAAACAATGCCAATCACGTAACAATAGCCTTTTTTAAAATCAGGTAATTATACGTTCATTCATTCAAAAAAAACAAGCGAAATTTGATAGGTATTCAAATCATATCTATCTGATTTATAATACAAAAATCTATTATAAAAACTAAAACAAAACTAATGAAGAACACGGCAACACTTTCCGCAACATCAAACGTTCAAACACGTTTTCATTCTCCTATTGTTCAAAAACTAAGAGAATTATTATCCGAAAATCCAGAAATGGCTGTCGCTTTATTAGCCTCTATTAACGTTGCTAGTGATAAAGCTAGAACCGATTTAAATAGAGATTTATATTTAGCCATAGACAATGTATTCCAAGGGAATGGTTGGCCTCGTAATATAGAAGCCTATTTCGATTACCTAGATTTATATGTACGTTTAGTACCGAATGAAAGTAATGATCCAAATTACCCGAATGCTTGGAAAAGTAATGGGAAATCTAACGGATACAACCAAAAAGTATACGATTTGCTTTGTCAATTTTATTGGTTGGTAGACCAAAAACATGAAGATTCAAACAAAACCCTTCAAGATTACCCAGAATTTGCAGAATGGTTGGTTGAGTTTGCCCAGGCTTGGGGAGCATTTTTAGATACTCCAGAGTCTTTAACTCGAGAGACTTTACATTCGTTTAAATACGATACCATGTATAATTTCCCATTATACTCAGATCATGAAGGGAGTTGGCATACATTCAATCAGTTTTTCTATAGAGAATTTAATGATGCAGATCCAATAACAGGAATTACACCATTACGTCCTATTTCTGCTCCAGAAGACAATACGAATATTGTGTCTCCAGCAGATTGTACTTTTAAACAAGATTACCCAATAGATACTGACGGTAATGTATTAGATACAGAAGGAAATCCAACGCGTTTAACACTTAAGCACACCCATACTATTGGTACTGTGCAAGGTTTATTAGATGGTAGCGAATATGCACACGACTTTAATAACGGTACGTTTGTACACTATTTTTTAAGTCCATTTGACTATCACCGTTTTCATACACCAGTATCTGGTAAGATTCTAGAAATAAAAGCCATTCCTGGAAAAGTATTTTTAGATGTAGATTTATTAGATGACGGGCAATGGGATGCTCCAGACAGCGCTACCGATGGATACGAATTCAATCAGGCCAGAGGCTTAGTTATTATAGATGCAGGACCCGTTGTTGGTAAAGTAGCTATTTTGCCTATAGGTATGGCTCAGGTTTCGGGTGTAGAAATGTATAGCGAACAATTGTTTGGAAAAGAGGTTGTAAAAGGTCAGGAATTTGGTAAGTTCAGATTTGGAGGATCGGACATTATCATGCTTTTCCAGAAAGCACCAGACTTATATTTATTTAAGAATGAACCTTCTCATAATCCTATTCATTTTCAATACGGACAAACTGCAGCATATTGGAACGATAACGAATAGTATAGTAATTACCATTAGCACGCGTATTAATTGTATTAATACGCGTGTTCTAATAATATTGGGTTCTCTTTATAGTAAATTCTATTACTCCAATTTATACGTTTATAATCCAAATAAAACCGTTCTTTTTCAGTATTGTATTTAAAATTCAACATTTTAAACCCTTTAATAATATCAGAATCAGAATGCATATCATAGGTAACATTTACTACTAAAAAGCCCTCCGAGGTTGGTTCTATTTTTCTTGCTTTCCCTTCTTTAATAATGGTTGAATTCAATTGTACAATTTCAAATGTAGAATTGGTTAATCCTTTTGCATATCCGAGTATTCCCTTGGTTGAATCATCGGTATAATGTTTTTTTCTTTCTGCATAAAAAACAACATCCAATTCACCATCCAAATTATAATCCTGAAATTCATAATTGGCAATTGTATAGTCCATATATTCCTTTTGTAATTCAGACTCTAAGACCGAAACTCTAGACGGTTGTAATATAAGCGTATCCTCTTTAAATTTTAAAATATCTATTCTATTATAATGATCATATTGTTTTATTCCACAATAGTCTATAGCGTCATAATAACTTTTATGAAATTGTTCTTTCTCTTGAACTATTCTTATCACTGCATTGTTCATATTTTCATCGTCTAACACGATATTATTATAAGAAGTTGTCCAAGATAAACCGGCATCAAAAGATTGGTATGGCGAATATATTTTACTAATTTTTTTTCCATTCCAAATATATACATCCTTATCTTCAGAACTTACGTCCATTTCTCCAGAACTTGTAGACAAAGTAATCTGTGTGCTATAATTATAATTGGTTTTATAAGGACATGGCTGTACTTTGGTTTCTATATTCTTAATCCACATATAATTATTTCCAATGGTTTTATCGGTTATAACATATTCCGAAAGGATATTATTTTGTGCATCTAAAGCAAACAAGCTTCTATAGGATAGTAAAAACCTTGTATTGGTTTCTTTTTGGATATGGATTTTATTAGGAACAATTAAATACTCATCCCATACATATCCTGACATTCCATCCAAATCTATCTTTACCCACTTTCCCCAATTTCTTCTGGTTTCTAAATTAAAAATTTGTGTTTTTCCAATAGAGTCAATGGATACAATATGATTATTGGTTAATTTTCCAATCACGTCCGAACTATCATTAGGTAAAGTTCTAACATTAACAATATTACCTCTAATGACCCCTATAAAATTTGTATCCTCAATAAAATGCATTGGCTTTAAAATGGATGGATTAATGGCCATGTCTTTTTTTCTAATTACGTGGTTGTTTAACGTAATATACTTTGTTCCATGATTACCAGCAATTAAGTAGGTATTGGTTAATTCAAATAATGCACTTCCATCTGTTATTGTTTGTCCAATGAGTTCTAAGTCATGAATTGTATCAATACGATTAGACACGATAAAATCATGCTTATAAATTTTACTTTGAATTTCAGATTCCCCTCTCTTTTTTAACAAAACCAATTCTCCTTGGTTAGTCATAAAACTATTATCTGATATTAAATGTCCCCATATATACCCTTTATGTCCTAAATAGTCAAGATCTACCCAATGGCCTTCTAGGTTATTAATGGTGTCTTTTTTATAATATGAATCGGATGTATTTCCTGTAAATAAAAATGTTTTAGCGGGTAATGAAAATAGTATTTCAGACTTTACATTTGGTTCGGACCTTACAATACAGTGGTCATTAAACGTGTAGTTTTTTTGTCCAAATATAGGGGCGTTTATTAAAAAAATAAAGGCCAATGTTATGGTTATTTTAAAGACGGATAAACGTTCCTTCTTCAACTTTAAATTTATATGATTTTCATTCATTATATTGTTATTATACCTTATTATTCTTGTAAAGGTATTACTTTTACACAACTTAAATTTAGTCTAAAACTAAAGAAAACGACTATAAATAGTCGTTTTCCTCACTTTAATTGTAAAAGTTCAATAATAAATTAATTATTTAATAGCTAATGAGGTGAAGATAGCAATTACTTCCATAACTACATACTCATTAACATATATTAACAATTAATTAATACAACAATAGATTAGTTTAAATAAAAGTTCACGTCTTCTAAATACACCTTCTTTAATTATTTCTTATACCAGTCAATGTTAAGATTAACAAATACCAAAATAGGCATGTATTTTCTTTGGACTTTACTCTGGTAATAAATTTCTATTTGTTCGTAAGGAAATAGGATTTACTTATACTAATAGGTAAACTCTCAAACTATTACTATGAAAAAACATACATTATTGGGAATTTGTTTAGCCTTTGGTTTCCTTTTAATAACTAGTAGTTGCTCTAAAGATGAAGATCTAGTAAATTCTCCTAACCCTAATTCAAATTCTTCCATGTGTGATTTATCTGACTATGCAGGACAATGGAATTTTATTCTGAATGGAGATCCCGCTAGTGCATTTATAGGCCAAATAGATAAGTTTAATGACGGAACTTTAAATTTAACCTACCAGCCCGATACAGAATATTACTATTTTTTACAAGCTGATGTTAATTGTGAAGATAATATTTTTGTTTACAAACAACTACCTGCAGGGAATCATGGAACAACAACCATAGAAGGTACAATTACGACAACAGACCTTGAATATACGCGTACAAAAGTTTTGGATACTCCATACGGTATACAAACCACAATAACTCATATTACTGGAACTAAAACCCCTAATTAAATTACCCTTCCGGTACATCCTGTTCAGTTAATAACTAACAGGATGTACTTTTTTATATTCAAAATACATAAGGTATATATTAATAACAAGGTTATTATATTCCCAGATTAGTATAGTACAACCTTTTTAATGACTCTTTGCTTACCAATCTTTACAGACACCATATAAACCCCAGAATGTAAATTATCAACTGACAAATTACAAATAGATTTGTTTCGAATACGTTGTTGTGCTACCTGAGTACCTGAAATAGTGTAAATACTCAAATCGGCTTCCAATATATTTTCACCAAAATTAATTTCAATAATTTCGTTTTCTAACCTATGTATAATGCTTAAAGAAGCCGCATCTATTTCCTCAATTGAAATGTTTTTGTATGGGAAACAAGTGGATGTTTCTTCACAATCTAAATAGGATACAGTCACTGAATACAAATCTTGGTTTGGAGGTGTAAATGTATGTGAAGTTGCACCAAAAACAGGGGTTAATGACCCTTCTACACAAAGAAACCATTGATACGTTGCTCCTGAAACATGATTTACTTCTAATTGATTATTAACTTGAGTGATCTGTGTATTAATCTCTACGATATCTAAATCTAATCGAATTGTAGAGTCACAACCAAAACTATTTGTTAACGTATAAGTTGATGTAGAATCATCTGATGTATATGTATTACCATCAATCCATATAAGACTATTACATGATGTAATTTCATCTACCGTTTCAGATCCTTCATTATATAATTCTTGAACTTCACAGTACGTCAAAGATTTATTGTAATAGGCAAAGTCATCCAAAGTACCCCAATAAAAATGTATTGGAGATGCTTTACCTATCGCTCCAGCAACATTCGAGTATCCAATACTACCTCCAGTTCCTGAATAAAACCCCGAATATAACACTCCATCTACATAAATATCCATGTCCGTTGGCCCTCTAAAGATCCCAACAATATGATACCAGCTTCCTATGGTGAAACCAACCTCAGCATGCTTACTTCTTCTATATGAAGAATTTGAACCACCTAAATTATCTCCATAACCTATATTTAAACCTCCAGTCCCTGTGCTTGTAGTATTAAATGTACATCCCGAATAATGAGAAGAAGAACTTGTAGAAAAAAATTGATTATCAAGCTGGTTCAACGATTCAAGTTTTGCCCAAAAAGATATACTTATATTTAAACCAGGCTTTAATTGACTTACATTTGGTAATTCTATATAATCATTCGTTCCATCAAAATAATACGCACTATTTGCATTCCCAAATCTATCTTGAACCAAATTGGCTCCGTTCACAGTACCATCAAAATTATTGCTACTTAAATCTTCTGCATTTCCATTAAATGGGTAATACAATAAAAGACTATCTTGAGGAATTTGAGAATACGCAACCACATTGATACATAGGGTAATATAAAATGCAAAAAGTCTTAACATTAGGTTAATATTATGATTAGGATCCAAATATAGAACAAATCTATTCAACTATTATCACACTTTTGTGAGTAACTACAAGTTCAAGTTAATTCACACATCCCTACCCCCTATCAAGAAGAGAAGTATTAATAATGATTATACTATAAGACAATCTGATATTCCAAATAATCAATCCTAAACATATTATACTTTTGTTTGTTATTTCATAGATTTGGTCTCTTATTATAAGATTACATAATGAAACTAATAGTCTATTTAATCTTACTGATTAATACAGTCGCATATTCATCTACTAAACAATGGAATGCTAAATATTTCGAGAATATTACTAACGAAGAACGCTTTCATTTTGTTCATGATTTTGAGTATTGGAAAGTTTCTAATCCCGATACTTTACAACATCTCTTTAAGCAAATGTGGGAAATTGCGGATAAACAAACGGATATACGCACAACATTAGCGATTAATTATTACTGTACCTTTTCGTATTTAACTCCTGGGTTTACTATCCCATTTAATAAATCACCTGAAGATCTCTTAAATGAGATGAATGATTTATCTGAAAAATATAATTTTGAAGTCGAACAAATTATCTCTGATTATTACCGTCAAGATATCCAAAACAAAGCGTATCCAGAATCCTATACAAAAAACCAATACCAAGTGGTTGTTAAAAGCTTCGAACGTATGCAAACCATTGGTTTTAATTAATTTGACCACTATTCCTCGAAGATTCTTCTCTATAATTTCGGGAAATTCATGTGGGATTTTCAAGATTATGAATTGGCCTTTCAGTATTTCTCAATTGCAGAAACTTTTATTAAACCCGACACAAATAGCGCATTACATTACACCCTTATATTAAACTACTTACAATCGTATTGGCTCAAAAAAAAGGAATTTACCAAATCACTAATTTATGCCAATAAAATCATAAACTTTCATAAAAATCAACCCTATTCTATTCCTCCTTATACCTTATGGTGGAAAAACTATTGGCAAACCCTTACTCATTTAAATATAGCTAAAATATATATTGAGCAAGGAGAATTGCATGAAGGAAGCGTTCATGCACAAAAAAGTTTACAATTAAGTAAAATAAAATGGCAAGATTCTGAAACACCTACAGCTCTCATTGCGGAATATGATGCCTTAACTATTCTAGTTTCTATAGAGCTTAAATTAAATAATACGGACTCTATAATGGTGCTTTTTAATAAGGCATTACAAATTCAGCAAGAGTTAGAACTAGCAGATCAATTTGATTATTTTAAATCTTTACCTCTGTATAAAGAATTATACAATTACTATATAAAAATCAATAATCCAGAACAAGCTCTTTTATACTTAAGGAAAGTTAATGCCATACAAGATAGTACTCAGTCCATTAATAACCATTTAGAAGTTATGCGGATTCAACAACAATTGAATGGAGAAAAATATTCGAAAAATTTATCTAAAATTCACAAAGAAAAGAATACACAATCATCCACAATATTAGGATTAATTCTGTTGTTACTCTTAGGTGTATATTTTGGTATTAAGTATTACCAATGGAATGAAAAACAAAAAACGCGTAAACAACATCGAATTAATATTATTAAAAAAGAACTCGTTTCTATAAGTAAGGAAATGGATGATACCACAAAAAAATCCAACGAGATACAACAGAAATACAATAAGCTCCATAAAGACAAAGATGATCTAGCAACTTTAGAAATGCTTAAAACATCTACACTTTTAACGGTTGAAGATTGGACTAATTTCAAGCTTAAATTTGACACTCTACATCCTGATTTCACTAAAAATATACGGCTAAAACATCCCAAAATAACGAATGCAGAATTGCGTTTATTAACCTTAGAAAAACTAGATTTAGATACCGAAGAAATAGCAAACATTCTAGCCGTTAATAAAAATACAATTCACCAAACACGTCGTCGCTTTAGAAAAAAAGTTGAAGCCTCTAAAAAAGACCAAGACTCAACAGACTCATAAACAACATCTTATTTTTTTGTCATCTTTTTATCATCTTTAAAAATGATGTAAACACACACTTTTTCGTTGATTCGCAAAATCAATAACAAGTAACATTACATCGATTTTAATAACAAAAAATGAAACACACATTTTACGCTTCTTTTCTTACCCTAACCATATTATTAAACTTACCTGGTTATGGACAAATTGGAATTGGAACAACAACTCCCCATCCTTCTTCTATCTTAGAAGTGCAATCGGAATCTAAAGGGTTTTTACCTCCTCGTTTAACCGAAGAAAATAGGAATCTAATATCTTCCCCTATTGCTGGATTAATGATATATAATACCGATGACGCTTGTCTTAATTTTTACAATGGTATGTTATGGGTTAATCCTTGCTTACAGAATACAGGACAAACCATAAGTTCGGTAATAGGCGATGCACAATTTCCAGCCAACGGAGGTAGCCCATCATTAAATGACCTAGAAGTAATAGGCTTAATTAATTTATCAAGCAATCAAGAATCCTATGAAGAAGCAATTGCCAATGCATCACCACAACCAACAAATTTAGAAGAGCTTCAAACGCTTATTAATAACACAAATAATATTGACCAATTTATTACCCCTAGTAATATAACCTTACAACAGACTGATATCTTTAAAATATTATCGATGTATGATAATGACTATTCTCCATTTTCACTACCAACACAATTGGCCAGTTTAAATACAGATATTGCTCCTGCTACTAATAATGGAACTGAAGCTTTAGTTGATATTCAAGGTGTAATTACAACTTCTGGAATAACCATTGAGATTCCTTGTGTAAGTACAGGTTCTGGTATACTCCCAACCTTTAATCAAAACATTAATATCCCAGCAGAATACACACAAGATGGCGTTGCTAGAACCCTTTTATTTAGCTGGGAAGAAACCAATTATAACGCATCAACATCATCTATTTCCGCAATTTTAAAATCTAACGTTGGATCTCTTAATATTAAACAACTCGATGTACAGGCTGGAATCGGAAATGATTATTCAGGCGTTAACATCGGACAAATAAATTATCCCTATAATACCAATGGAGACATCTATACTTTAAAGGTTAACGCCATTGCTGGAGTCCCTGATCGTATGTATGGAATTGCCGATAACACAGGAAGTACAATATCGCATCAATTCATTTATATTCCTATGATTGCTGAAGATGGTAATGTTTGGTTAAATAATAATTTAGGAGCAGATTATGCGAATCAAAATCATGTTAATTTCAATCCTTTACAACAAGCAACTGCACTCAATGATAAACAAGCCTATGGGTCTTTATTACAATGGGGACGTAAAGCCGATGGACATGAATTAATTAATAGGTCCACAACTCCTTCTACAGGTATTAATGGTTTCATACTTTCTACTTCTATAGATGCCTATCCAACGCATGCCTTATTTATTCGTGCCGGTATAGACTGGAGATCTGGAACAAATATCCCTGCAAATGATGTTTTAGAGCCGTGGCTAGATGATAGTTCAGATAACTGTCCTTGTCCAAAAGGATTTAAAGTACCTTCTCAATCTGATTATAATAATTTGATTACTCAAGCCACTTTTCCTACTGGGCCTACTCACCCAGAACGCTTCGCTTCTAGTCTATTGAGATTCACAGCGGCTGGTAATAGACGTTCAGATATTAACGATATTACAGGAGAAGGTGTACATGGTAATTATGGAATTGGTCCTAAGGTAGATTTACAGTCTGGAAATCGATTA
>CBDEVQ010000033.1:0-103730 GCA_965243605.1 Flavobacteriales bacterium | reverse complement strand
TAATGAATTACTTATTCATAAAAGAGCTGAAGGTAAATATCACAGTGGAGGGCTGTGGACAAACTCATGTTGTTCTCATCCTAAACCGAATGAGCATTTTCAGGAAGCAGCTATTAGGCGTGTTAAAGAAGAATTAGGAATGGAAATTTCTAATGTAAATAAGATTGGTAAGCTCATATATAAAGTAGAATTAGATAATAATTTAACGGAACATGAGTATGATTATATTTTGACGACAAAATCAGACGAAAGTCCTGATTTAAATCCAGAAGAAGCATCAGAATACCTTTATAAATCCATAGATATTATAAAGCAAGAAATGAAAGAAAAACCGGATCAGTTTACGTTTTGGTTTAAACAAATACTTTTAGAAGGAGACTATTTTTAGTTTCCTTTTTTTTGCAATTTAGTTTCGTTTATGAGTGACAATAGTTACTAGTAATAAAGCCTCACTTAGTTACCTTTAAAGTATAATTAAAGACTAGAATTATCCCACTCGATAAAAGGTCTTTTTTAAAGGTACAGAGCTATGAAAACAACCGTTGTAATAGGAGGTAATTTTGCAGGATTTACTGCTGCATTAGAAGTAAAGAGAAAGTCTAAAGGTGAACACCATGTGATCTTAATAGATAAATCTACTGTATTCTTATTTATTCCTTCTCTAATTTGGGTTCCATTTAAACGTCGAGATATTAAAGATATTTCAGTTAAGAAAGATGTTATCTTAAAGGAGAAAGGTGTTGATTTTGTTCATGCAAAGGGCCCTTTCGATCGATCCTGATAGCAATACCGTAGAAAAACCACTCAAGGGCCATTTAAATACGATCATTTAGTAATAGCAACTGGACCAAAGGTTGTTTACGATGTTGCACCTGGCGTTGCAGAATATGCGCATTATATTGGAACGCCTAATGGAGCCATGAAAGCCAGAAAGGCATTAGATGAATTTAAATTGAACCCTGGTCCAATTGTTATTGGAGCAACGCAAAGTGCAGGATGTATGGGAGCTGCTTATGAGTTTTTATTTAATATAGAGAAATGGTTGAGGGAAGAGAATATTAGGAAAAAAGTTGATTTACATTGGATAACTCCAGAAGATTATTTAGGGCATTTTGGTATAGATGGAATGGTTGGTGCTGAGACGATGTTAAAATCGTTTATGAAAATGTTTAATATTCATTACCATACCGAGGTAGGCGTTAATAAAATGGATGATAAAACCATTTACCTAAGTAATGGAGAAGAATTACCATATTCATTTTCTATGCTAATGCCACCTTTTGAAGGTGTTGATTTAATTAAGAACTCTCCGAAATTAATGGCTACAGGTACCGGTTATATTCCTGTAGGGTCAGACTATAGACATATAGAGCATAAAAATATTTGGGCAGCAGGAATAGCGGTAGATGTAAAACTTCCTTTTAAGCCTAAAACGGTTCCTTTTGGAGCACCTAAAACGGGATATCCTTCGGATGAAACAGGGAAGATTGTTGCTGAAAATATTATACGAATTGAACGAGGAGAGCATAAACTGAAAGAAAAGGAATGGGGTAAAATTCCTGGACTCTGTGTAATGGATGCAGGAAAGAAAGAAGTGATTATTATTTCTGATCATCTTTTTAAACCACGAAATTTTGGAATTATGATTCCTAATGTTTTTTACGATTGGTTTAAGTTATTTTTTGAGAAATATTTTCTTTGGAAAACGAGAAAAGGATATTCTTGGTTACCTTAAAAATAAAAGAGCCATTCATTATAATAAAATGAATGGCCTTTTTTATTTTTGAGAATAAAGAGAAATATTAATTAACTAATGTTTTGTTTGCTCTTTAATAAAGTTTAAGGTTTGTGTAATGAGATCTAATGTATGTTCGGGGAGTTGTGAAGAATGGTATGGCTCTTTAGCTCCAAAGACATGATTAGCACCTGTAATTTCAATAAACTGACTATGTTTACAAGCATTTTTTAATTCTAATCCTTCAGAAATGGTAACGGATGTATCTTCGGTACCATGAATTATTGCCCAAGGTAAAGTCAAGTTTTTAGCTGCTTTCAATATATTTAATCGGTCTGAATTCTGAATATAATCTTGATAGAAAGAATAATTATGTGGCATGTGTTGTTTAGTTCTGCCATTTAACACGGAATAAACACCTTCTGTTTTCCATTTGATTAAAGCTTCACCTTTTAAAAACCTATTTCCAATATTTGATATTGAAGCCCAGGTTACTAAAATATTAATATTGTTTTCAGTTGAAAGAATCACATCTCCACCACCACGGCTATGCCCAATGAGCACTCTAGACTGAACAGGTTGTTGGATTTGAGAATTAACAGTATTAATAAACGATTTGATGTCTTCTAATTCGTAAGAGTATGTGTTTTCTGCAAATGCATTTAAATCTGTAAAGTCATTTGGATGGCTTAAAGATGTTCCATTATGGCTAAGATTACATTTGGTAAACCCATAACCATTATCATAGAAAAAATCTGAAATTAAGTCCCAAGCTCCCCAGTTTTTATACCCTTTATACCCATGAATAAAATAGATTAAAGTTCCATTAAAATGATCTGGAATTGCTAAATCATAACCTGCTAATTTTCCATTAGCACCTTTGTAAATTAAATCCTGTTCTTTCATAATACGAATATTGTACTATTGTAAAGTGAATTTTCGCCTTAAAAACCATTCAGTTAACCCCAACAAAAGAATAAGTACTAGAATCCACACTTTTGAAATAAGTCCTTTGGTCTTTTTTTGAGTGTAGACATTCTTCTCTATCTTTTTAGAAGAAACCAAATCAGGCAAAGTACCCATTGAACTTTCATTAATAAATTGACCATTTGTTTCATTCGCTATAAAGCGTAAAACTTCAAAGTTGGCAACTTCATTCTGACTTTCTAAGTTGTTTTCTATCACGTCAAACTCACCAGAAGCTAAACGCGTATTCGATTTTGAAAGGTTAATAATTTCATATGAATAATGTCCAATATCAGTAATGGATACCTTGGTTTGATAAACCTGCTGAATTTTATTAAATGGGAATGTAAACTCTAAACCATTGCTATGCTTTACATTTAATTGAATTTCGTCTTCTGTAATTTGTTCGTAAGAATCATTATAGATTTTAGCATCTATTATGTGTTCTTCATTTTGATTTATTGAAGATGGAAAGTCTACATGGAATAATCGTTTATCTTTCTGAATATTAATGAGCCTGACAACCGACTGGATAAACCCATCGAATATTTCAAAAGATTGGTTGGTTTTAAAGTCATTCATTCTCCATTTCCAGAACCCTTCACCTTGAATAACCCCGTAACGAACATCTTTTAAATTACCAATACTTATAATCCCTTTATTATTCGTTGAACCTAGAATATTTTGTAATAAAATATGTTCAGTTGGACTTTGAGATTCCAAATTTGTAAATGGAACAAAAAGTGGCGGTGATGCTTTTTAAAAACGTTTTTACTTGTTCAGAAAATGTGAAACCTTTAAAGTTTTTGTTAATCGTATTTTGTGCTATATCCCAATCCAACATCGCATTTTTAGAATAAAATTGCTTTGGAAAAGATTTTTTAAGATGTTTTATATCTGAGCTTTGATTAATCTTAATAAGAAATGCTTGATTGTTCGCAAAAGTTTGATCTAATAGTGGTTTTGTATCTTTTTGATAACCCAAATAGATAACACAGTCGTATAATTTAAGATCTATATTTTTGGAGTTTTCAACCGTATTAAATTCTACATTATAATCTAAATTAGATTTTATAGAGTTGTGAATAGCATGATGGTCTGGATGAACTTCAGATGCCAATAAAAGTATTTTATTTTTCACATCTAATACATCAATGCTAAATTTACGTTGGTTATTTTTTATATTCTTTTCTGTTTCGTCAGAAGATACTTGTACAGTATATGTATTTATTCCTGTATGTTCAGTTTTTAAGGATGTTTTAAAAACGTTGTAATCAATGTTTAGAGGCTTTACCCAAGTTGATTCATAAACGATCTTTCCTTTAGAGTTTCGGATAGTAAGCTGAACTGGTTTTCCGTTCCATGCTTTTGTAGATGCATTAACTTCTATTGGGAATTCATTACCCAAGTACGAAATTGAATTATGTTGAATATGGTCAATACCAAGATCTGCATACTGAATAGAATCCCCGAAACCTACGGTATAAATTGGGAAATCAATTTTAGGATTAATCCATTTCGGATGATAAGACGAATTATATATTCCATCAGAAATTAATATGGCAGCATGTACTTCTTCAGATTCAAACTGATTTTGAATGTTTTTTAAACTCCCAGTAATATTCGTGTATTTACCATTTCCAGAGTAGGCTGACAAATCGTTTAGTGCTTTGTCAAATGCATACGGGATTACATCTAGGTTATCACCTACATTTAATTTAATATTATCTATTAGAGCATTTGTTGTTTCAATATTAAAGCCTGCATTTGTCATGGAAGCTGAATTATCAACCAAAACAATTAATTTCTTTTTAATATTTATTTCTTGAATAGATTCAATACTTGGATTAAAAAGTAAAAAAGCAATGAGAGCAAATACAAAACCCCTCAAACTAATAAGTATCCACTTTTTTATAAAAGAAAGCGATTTTCCATTAAAATGGTAAAATATGTATGAAGCTAAAAAGGACAATATGATTATAAAAATCAATATTGTCCCATAATTTTTAATCAAAAGATTAAGCATAAATTTTAATTAGTATGAACTTCTACTCTTTTTTGAAATAGAAATAAAGATTGCTATAAGTTCTGAAGCTTCAACCATTAATTCTTCAACCGTATTTTCTTCAACTATACCTAGGTCAATTAACATGTCAAACCAAAAGATACACTCATCGGCATCGTTAATAATTTGTCTAAGTTTATCTTTAAAATCGTTGTTACTACGCCCTTTAAAAGCCAAGCGTGCGGTTAATCCAATAGCGGTAGCTTTGTTAAATAAAGCATCAGCTATTTTAAGACCTTGTGCATCACCTTGTATTTTTCTACATATTGTAGCTACATTTAAAGAATACTGATATGTTCTATCCTTTAAATCTCCATTTCTATTATCTACGTCCATAAATTCTTTTTTTTAGGTTAACATACCACCACAAGTATTAATAACTTGTCCTGTTACGTAACTAGACATGTCTGATGCCAAAAATAATGCCACATTTGCCACATCTTCAGGAAGACCTGCTCGTTTTAATGGAATTTCTTTCTCCCAGTTTTTAACAACTTCAGGGTCAAGTTTTCCAGTCATTTCTGTTGCAATAAAACCAGGAGCAATGACATTACATCTAATATTTCTAGATCCAAGTTCTAAGGCTACAGATTTAGTGAAACCAATTGCACCAGCTTTAGAAGCTGCATAATTAGCTTGTCCTGCATTTCCTTTAACTCCAACAACAGATCCTATATTAATAATAGACCCTTTACGTTGTTTAAGCATAGTTCTTTGCGCGGCTTTAGTTAGGTTGAAAATCGATTTTAAATTCACATCTAAAACACGATCATAATCTGCTTCCGACATTCTCATTAACAGATTATCCTTGGTAATACCAGCATTGTTAATTAATATATCTATACGCCCTCCTAATTTTTCTAAGGCGAACTCTACTAAAGTATGTGCTTCATCAAATACAGAAGCATCAGATTTTACAGCGAAAGCTTCAACACCACATGCTCTAAGTTCAGCTTCTAAAGCTAAAGCTTTATCTTCTGAAGATAGGTAGGTGAAAACTATATTAGCACCATTTTCAGCAAATTTAAGAGCAATTCCTCTTCCAATTCCTCTAGTGGCACCTGTAATTAAAGCTGTTTTTCCTTTTAACATAATATGTTTAAAAATTTGTTCTAAAACAAATATATCGTTTTACATTGGTAATATCAAAATAAGTTTGGGTTTAGGTTAGGATATCGTTAACATGTCTTATTTAATCATAGAAGGAATTGGTTTTACTAGGCTAAGAATTGGGATGTAAAGACTTGATTTATAGAGTTAAATTTTAATATTTTGTGAGATGAAGTTAAACTTTGCTAATTGATGTTTTTTTTAATGATATTAGACATGAACTCGATTAATTTTTCGGAATTTAGTACCTATAAGAATGAAGGTTTTAACAAGTTCGTAAGGCTTTGTTTTATAATTGGTCTAATAAAACATATGACCCATTTATTAAACAAAGATGATTAAAAATCTTATCTAATAATTCAAAATAAAAAGTTAGTTTTGAGAAATGAATAAGTATGTAAAATTAGGAATTTGCCTGATCGTAGACCTAATTGGGACGTTTAGTTTTATTATTCCAGGAATCGGAGAATTTAGCGATGCTGTTTGGGCTCCAATTTCAGCTACTATTTTATTGTTATTATTTGGAAATAAAACAGGAGCCGTTGGAGCATTAATAAATTTAGGCGAAGAGTTAAGTTTTGGTTTTGATTTTATTCCAACACTTACCTTAACATGGCTATTTGTTCATTTAAAAAAGAATGTAAATACTACAAATCAGTAATAACCCCATAATAAGAAAAATTATGCACCTCAATTTTTCAAAATATCAAGGAACAGGAAACGATTTCATAATTATTGATAATCGTGAAAATTCTATTCATTTGAATGAAGAACAGATTAAATTTTTATGTGATAGAAAGTACGGAATTGGATCCGATGGATTAATGGTTCTAGAAAATGATGCCATAGAAGCGTTTAAGATGGTTTATTACAATTCGGATGGTAAAGAAAGCACGATGTGTGGTAATGGAGGACGTTGTTTAGCAGCCTTTGCACATGAATTGGGATGTATAGATTATAAGGGTCGATTTACTGCTATAGACGGATTACACGAAGTTCTTTTTGAAGGAAAAAAAGTGTGTGTTAAAATGAAAGATGTATTGGAATATGAAAATGTAGATGGAAATTACTTCTTAGATACAGGGTCGCCACACTTTGTGACATTTATTGATGATTTCCAACATTTAGATATCATTACAGATGCACATAAAATTCGTTATAACGAACGTTTTAAAGACGATGGTACAAATGTGAATTTTTTAATGAAAGATAAGGAGGACAAAGACGCATTCTGGATTCGTACTTATGAACGAGGTGTAGAAGATGAAACGTTTTCTTGTGGAACAGGAGCTACAGCGGCTGCTATTTCAGCATTTTTAGCAGGAGAAAGTAGGAGTACACATATTAAGTTGAAAACAAAAGGGGGAGACTTATTTGTAAGTTTCGATTACTTTGATGGAGCCTTCAAGAATATTTGGTTAAAAGGACCAGCAACTTTTGTTTATAAAGGTTCAATAGAATTATAAAATAGTCATGTTAAAATTTGACGAATATTGTTTAAGAGCGCTCGAACCTTATGATTTGGACGCTCTTTATTTTTGGGAAAATGAATTGAATTCATATACAAATCATGAACAATTCTATTCGAGGTTTACTCTTGAAAAATATATCGAACAAGCACATTTATCATTATTAGAAGCTAAACAATATAGGTTTGTACTGTCTAAATTAGACGAACCTGATTTATGTTTAGGGTTTATCGATCTTGTAGACTATGATCCTAGTCATAGACGTGTAGAGATAGGGATTCTAATTTCACCTCGTTATAGAAATAAACAGTTAGGTAAAAGAGCCTTATTAACAATTGAAGAGTATGTTAAAAGTCAGTTTAATATTCACCAATTATATTGCTATATCGCCTTTGATAATGATGTAAGTATTAAATTGTTTGAATCTGTAGGTTATAAAAAGCAAGGTGAACTTAAAGATTGGAGAAGATTTAATGATGAATGGAAAGATGTTTATATTTTCCAGAAATTATTAAAATAATAAACGAAGAAAAAACGATGTAAGTAGTACATCTGTTAATTTAATTATATGAAGTCCAATGGTTCGCTAAAAGAGGCTTTAAGTGGTATTTAAAGACTCGTTATAAGTCATAATAAAAAAGAAAAATAGAAAAAAAGAATTGAATTAATAAAAAATATTTAAAACAGAAAGTGGTTTGTCTAATTTACAAGTTGACTAATTTTTCCTTTCACTAAGTACATAGACTGGTATTTCTACCTTTGTTGGTAGAGTAAGTTAAGACAAAACTTATTTTAGCAGTTATGAAGAGAAGTACTTACGAAGAATCCTTTAAGTTAATGATAATGGATTTATACAAAGGCGGACAATCGATGTCTAGCTTATCGTCTGAATATTCAATAAATTTGAATATGTTATATCGTTGGCGTCGAGAATATTTAAACCCAAAGCGTCCCAGTTTTACGGGCAGAGGCAATGCAGCTTTGACTGATGAACAAAAAGAACTAAAGCATTTAAAAGAAAAATTAAAAGATGTAACCATGGAACGTGACATCTTAAAAAAGGCAGTAAGCATTTTCTCCAAGAAAGACAGAACAGGTACGCTATAATTTTGGAATATTCAGCAACCTATTGTGTCGAGAAGATGTGTAAGTCTTTAAATATAAGTTCTAATGCGTATTATTCATGGAAACGTAGGCTAGATATAGAACGTTCTAGCATCACAATAGAATTAAAAGAGTCTATTCAAGCGGTTTATGCAGAAAATAGAGGATTGTACGGAGCTCCTAAACTCCAAAAAGCTCTAGAGAGAAAAGGTGTTTTTTACTCGAGGTCTTATATTTCTAGATTGATGAAAGAAATGGGGCTATATTCTAAGACACGTAGGAAATTTACTAATACAACGGACTCAAATCATAGTCATAGAGTAGAAGAAAATCATTTAGATCGGAATTTTGAGGTATTAGAACTTGGGAAAGTATGGGTATCGGATATTACTTATATCAAAGTTAATCAGACCTGGCAATATTTAACTACAATGATTGATTTAGCAGACCGTAAGGTTGTAGGGTGGTCTGTAAGTTCTAATCTAACAGCTACAGATACTGTTATTACAGCTTGGAAACATGCGCGATTAAATCGAAATATAGAAGATGACTTTATATTACACTCGGATCGTGGAGTACAATATACATGTGATGATTTTAAACAGATTATTAACTTAAATACAAAAGCGAAACAATCTATGAGTAGAAAAGGAAATTGCTGGGATAATGCCGTTGCCGAGTCTTTTTTTAAAACAATTAAAACTGAACTATGCTACCTCATTACATTTGAATCTAAGAAACATTTGGAGACCGAAATCTTTAAATATATGAACTGGTATAATAACTCTAGATTACACTCTACTCTAGACTACAAAACACCTACCGAAAAAGAACAAGAATTAAGATACAAACAAATTAAACGAGTGGCTTAACTTTTTCTACCAAATTTTGTAGGAATATCAGACGTTATATGGGCTTTATCAATAATTGTATCGCCATTAAAATCAGGATTGCAAGATCTTAAAATGATTTTGTTTTCGTCTGTAGCATGTGGGAAAACATCTTTAACCACTTTCAAATGATTCGATTTTTTATTTGTAATTACCAAATACGTTTCGCCCCATAAAATAACATCAAAATTTGTGATTTGTTTAACCGCTAAACGTTCTCCATTTCTGAACTTTGGAGACATACTCTCTCCGTAATTATTAATTATAGCCGTACAATTTCTAAAAGGTGGGTAATCCACAAAATAAGTCGGCTTATCGTTTACATCGTTAAAAGACTTAACCACATTAGAAATGACATTCGTATCGTAATAAGGCGTTCTATTAGCCTGTAAAACACTAAAATTATCAAAATTCTGATTCGAATTTTTATACGCAACTTGAGCATCTTGGGTTAGTATTAACTCATCTGTTGATTTAAATACATTGTAAATCAGCTTGACTTTGGTTTTAGGAATATTTCTCTTTCCTGTTTCCCAAGAATCTAATGTGTGTATAGATATTTCTAACCTATCAGCAAACTTCTGTCTAGATAGACCAAGTTTTTTACGGAAATTTCTTAATTCAAATCGATTCATTTATATGCTTTTATATGATTATAGAATAACGCTTAATATTTGCCTGTTAATATTTTGTACATATGTACATTGTGGCTATATTTGTAAAGAAGAAGCGCACTATTAACAAATAAACAAAATAATTGTGAAAGCACAACAATTTTATGTTGTTGTTATTAAAGAAATCATGTTTTTATAACAATTCGAGAGAAAGAAACATACATTCAGTTAGTAAATATAGATAGCATGTGTTGTAGATAAAGAACTTTAAGCACTTTGGTATTTATATAAAATAAATAAAGATAAATGTAATAAAAGGATCGTAAGGTGTTTTAAATCCGTTGTTTATATTCGTTTTTATGAATGTTTTACTTTGTTATTAATCAATGTTATTATCAGAATTAAGTAAATATTAGTTACTTAATTCTAATCAATTTTATCTAAGTAACTTCTATTGTTTTAATATTTGTATTTTGTATGAGATTAACATGTGTGTGTTGGGTACTTTTAATAAGTACTTATGACTAATAATTACATTTAAAAATTATATTATGAAAGAAGGGGATTTACTTTCGCAAGAAATATCTGAACTAATACGTGGTATTTTGTCTGGTAAAGATATTAGCCGAATAGCAAGGTCAAGCATGATGTCAGCATCTCTGCTGTCACAAATATTATACCAACAAACAGGCTTAACCAAAAAGAATATTGTAGCGGTTAATAAACTAATAGAAGAAAGTTTAGAACGCGCTAAACAAAGAGAAATCGAATTTGCAAATAAACGTGAAGTCTTAGAACGTATTCTATCCAATATCAGCTAATTGAAAATTTGGGTGTTTATATTAAACCAAAAAATTGTAAAACCTTGTGAAATACACCATTTAAAGAGAAATACTAGATAGTTATGGTCTTAGATTGTTATTTTATAGAATTTTTGTAGTTTATGTTTTTTGTTTTCAGTATATTAGATATATGATTAAAAATACAGAAATAGGTAAACATAAGTCTAAAGAACATGAAACGTTAAGACTTGTGAAATTACAAGAGCAAGAACGAAAAGCCAAAGGATACGTTTGGGTAACTAAAAATAAAACCTCTAAGCAGGTTTCAAAGGAGAATTTGGAAAAAGTTCTTAAAGAAGGGTGGATAAGAACTTCTTAAAGATTAAACCTTCATGTTTTATCCCTTTTAAATATAGCCAGATTTATTAATCTGGCTTTTTTCGTAATTTTGGTTGGAAAATTAATGATGAATAATTCAATACTACTTAAAACAATATTTTTTGTTACGGTGTTACTACACCAAGGTGTGTGTGCTCAAAATTCATTTTATGAAACACTATCAGATTCTACTTTAAGTATTATTGATCCAGAAATTGAATATGACCCTAGTTATTTTTCTATTCCATATCCAAATGGAGATGTACCTAAGCAAACAGGTGTTTGCACGGATGTTGTTATTAGAGCGTATCGTAAATTGGGAATAGATTTACAGAAGGAAGTTCATGAAGATATGAAATCCAATTTTAGTCATTATCCTAAAAATTGGGGGTTAAAATCTACAGATAGAAATATTGATCATAGACGTGTTCCAAATTTAATGACCTTTTTTAGCCGAAAAGGAAAATCAATTCCAGTTTCAATGATTTCAACCCATTTTTTACCAGGTGATATTGTTTGTTGGAATTTAGGTGGAGGTATGACCCATATAGGAATTGTAGTTGGAGTGAAATCTAAATTAGATTCAGATAGGTATCAAATTGTCCATAATATTGGAGGTGGTCAGGTATTGGCTGATTGCTTATTTAACTATACAATTATTGGCCATTATAGATATCAAAAGTAAATTAACGTATGGCTTCTACCATAATGAAATCACATATCCATTGATTCCAATCTGTACCTAAATCGGCACTAATTTTAATGTTTAAATCATTATTAGAATTCTTATTAGAATTCTCAGTTCCAAGTCCATTTGAACCAGAATTACTATGGTAAATGTAAGCACGTTGTGTATTTACAGTTCCGGCACCAAAAGCGAATACTTCTGTTTTACAAGGGTTATTCCCGTTAAAATTGGGCATTTGAGCAATAATATCTCCATCGTATTCTACACGCATTTTTAAAGATCCAGATCCAGAAACACGTCTCATAAATAATGTTATACGGACTACATTATTAGTTCCGAAGGTACCTCCAGGTAATGTGAAATCATGGATAGTTCTATATCCACTTCCTGTAATGGTAATCTGAGAAGGGTCAACTAAAATGATATCAGATTGTGCTTGAGATGTTGGTCTAGCATAAATTTTTCCATCTGAATCTATAACTAAGTTTTTAGAAATATCATCTCTTTCAGTAATATCATTTAATGAAATCTCTCCATTTAACTCAATATTATTAGATTCAATCTTCGAGGAATCTATATTAGAAAAGAACAAATTGTTTTGATCTCCATCAATTTCTCGGTTGCTTAATAGTTTTCCGTTAGAATCATAAAAACTATTTCCCATAGCTTTTAATTCTCCAGTTGTAACTCCAATATATTGAATATTGTTTACCGTGTCCAGATATAAATCACCTTCGGCCGCTGTTTTGTTTGTGTTAATTATGTTTATCTGACTGTCTGTAAAGTATTGCGCATTTGCAATTCCAAAACAAGTAATAAATCCAATTGTGAATAGAGAAAATTTCATTGTATTATCTATTAGTATTCTACGAAATTACTTTTATTACATAAAAGCATTAATATTATTAGATGAAATTGCATCTTGAATAGTTGAACTGTAGTCATCAATTCTTAATACGGTATAATATGACGTTTAATGATATTTTAGGGCCTTTTTATTTTATACATACAATGAGAGATATACCTTTGTCTCAAATCTTTTTTTTATGAAAATTGTACTCATTCAAGTTGGTAAAACCAATGAGAATTATATCCAAACTGGAATTAAGGAATATCAGAAGCGATTAAAAAATTATATTGTTTTTGATGAGATAACTGTAGCTGAAGCAAAAAATAAAAAGAAAACCATTAAGGAACAAAAATCTGAAGAAGCTAGAAATATTTTAAAGGAAATTAAAGGTGGTGACTTAGTGATACTCTTAGATGAAAAAGGAAAGGAATATAGTTCTCCGGAATTTGCTAATTTTTTACAAAAGAAAATGAATCAATCTCCAAAACGAATTGTATTTATTTTAGGTGGTCCTTTTGGTTTTGATGAGTCTATATATCAGCAGTATAATCAGAAGTTTGCTTTATCTAAAATGACGTTTACTCACCAAATGGTAAGGTTATTTTTTATTGAGCAAATCTATAGAGGGTTTGCCATTTTGAATAATAGTCCATATCATCACATTTAATAGTTGAAGAATGGGTAATTTACCTATATTTGCCGTTTGTTAAAAAACCATAAGACCATGTCGAGTAGTAAGTATCAGTTTATTGAAAAAATGAAAGGTAATTTAAGAAGTGATATCCTTGCAGGAGTAACCGTTTCATTAGCCATGATTCCGGAGGTTGTTGCATTTGCTTTTGTTGCTCAGATAGACCCATTAGTTGCACTTTCAGGAGCATTTATTATCGGATTAATAACAGCTGTTTTTGGAGGTCGTCCTGGGTTAATTTCTGGTGCTGCTGGTGCGGTTGCCGTTATATTTGTTCATTTAATTTCTGAAGGGCATGAACGTGGAATGGCCTTTGATATTCCTGTTGAAAATATGGGGTATTTTTATCTATTAGCTGCCGTAATAATGATGGGAGCCTTCCAAATAGGAGCAGGGTTGTTAAAACTCGGGCGTTTTGTAAGGTTAATTCCACACTCTGTTATGATGGGATTTGTTAATGGATTGGCTATTGTAATATTTTGGGCTCAGGTTAAAATGTTTTCTCATAAAAAACTAGAAATTGGAGCTGGAGGTTTAAAGAAATACATCAACATCCCGATGGAAGGACCTGAACTGTATACCATGTTAGGTTTTGTACTTTTAACAATGGCTATTATTTGGTTACTGCCTAAATTAACAAAAAAATTACCAGCTGCATTAACCGCCATTTTAGCAACGACTCTAATTGTTATTTTTGGAGATTTTAATGTAAGTACTGTAGGTTCTTATATTATTGAAGGTGGAGGAGCTGGATTAAAAGGAGAATTTCCGACTCCAAATATGGAATTATGGAATCACCTTCCGTTTAATATGGAAACCATAAAATTTATTTTACCATACGCATTTTTAGCTGCTTCTGTAGGATTAATTGAATCTTTAATGACGATGAATTTAGTGGATGAATTAACAGAAACTAGAGGAAATGGGAATAGAGAGTGTGTCGCTCAAGGTGCAGGGAATATTATTAGCGGATTATTTGGTGGTACTGGAGGTTGTGGTATGATTGGACAAACTGTAATTAATATTAATGCTGGAGGTAGAGGAAGACTATCTGGAGTTGCAATGGCTCTTACACTTTTATCGTTTATTTTATTTGCAGATAAATATATAGAACAAGTACCAATTGCTGCATTAGTTGGAGTAATGTTTATGATGGTTATTGAAACATTTGCTTGGTCTAGTTTTAGAATTTTAAGAAAAATACCTGTTTCAGATGCTATTGTATTAATAATTGTTTCTTCAGTAACCGTAATTTTTGATTTAGCCATTGCTGTTTTTGTAGGTGTAATAATATCTGCACTCGTATTTGCATGGCAAAATGCAACAAAAATTAGAGCAAGAAAATCCATTAAAGAGGATGGAACTAAAGTATATGAAATTTGGGGACCTTTGTTTTTTGGATCGGTAACCGGTTTTAACGAAAAATTTGATATTAAAAATGACCCTGATAAGGTAGAAATTGATTTTATAGAATCTAGAATTAGTGATCATTCTGCATTAGAGGCTATTTATAACTTAGTAGAGAAGTATGAAGCTGTAGGTAAAAAAGTATGTTTAAAACATCTAAGTACAGACTGTAAGATTCTATTAAGAAAAGCAAGTCCAAAATTTGAAGAAGTCATTGTTGAAGCCATCGATGATCCGAGGTATCATATGGCAGAAAACCCTGAATTGTTTTCGAATAAATAATACAATAAAGAGCAGTACAATACTGCTCTTTTTTTTTGTGCAATACTCAAAAATACATTTTATTATAGCATGTAAATTATCTAAATAGTACGATTGTACTAAATTTATATGCATATAAGTGCATTTTTTGTAAATTTGTATTTACAACAATCATGAATTATGAAGAAATTTATACCAAAATCGCTTGATTCTGTTGAGTTACCATTAGATTTAAGAGTTAGTTTTAAACAAGTAATGGATACTTATAATAAGTATACAACCGACGAATATAAAGATCATCCATATTATCTTGCAGCTAAAGATATGTTGGTAAGGTATGAGAGTAAGCCTGAGTTTTGCGAAGGTTTTACAGATCTATCAATTATTGATGAAAATCGTGAATTGGTAGATATGTTACTGGAGCCATTATTCCCTGAGATACTTTCGGGTAATGAAATAAAAGCGGGCTTGTGTACCATTTTCTTTTTCAGCCTTTAAGTTTACAGATCGATTCCAAAAAATATTAGAGAATGCAGGTGATGATTTTGAGCTTAAAATTAGAAATTTTAATGATGATCATTTATACATTCACTCTTGTACTTTTATTTTAAGTGCAGTTTATGGATTTCACATAGATTTACAACGTCCCTTTTATTTTGATATACCTGATAAGAAACAAGGAACTAATAAACATTATAGAGTAGCTTTTAATGCTGATTTTTCTGAAATAACACCAACAGATAAAGCAAAAAAATAACAGAAGCTGACTATAAGAAATTACTGGATAGCTTTGATGATATAGAGGCTTTGGAAAGAGAATGTTTCCACCAAATAGCTATACGTTTAAAGGTTTTGGAATACTAAATTTATTTGATGTTACTGCAGATGATACAATATCATCAATACAAAAGAACTTATTGAAAGCAAATCCGAATGGATTCGAAGATCTTCGAAATGATTTAGCTAACTTCTATGGTATCAAAGATATTATGATGGGGTTCTCTGTTTTCGATCTTGGACAGGACTGTTCTCAAGATATTAATTTAAAGAAAGCATCTAGTATTATTTTTGATGTTAATAATTTTGAAGGCTGTAACAGTACATTTTGTTCACACACCACAAAAAAGCTTTTTGAGGATTATGAATCTGTAGCTATTTCTGATGTGGAGCGATATGGAGAAAATACAAAGAAAGGGATATTATATCAGAAGCTTAAAGAGAACAATATTGGAAGTGTAATATTAATTCCAATAAAAACTGAA
Source organism: Flavobacteriales bacterium (assembly GCA_965243605.1). Taxonomy (GTDB): domain Bacteria; phylum Bacteroidota; class Bacteroidia; order Flavobacteriales; family CAJXXR01; genus JBMYYR01. The sequence goes on along the minus strand of CBDEVQ010000033.1, from coordinate 87,458 downwards.
AATAATGATGATTTGGCAATTTTAGAAATTGCATCTCCTCGCCCTTATGAATTAAATTCAATAAATAAGAGCAAGTTAATAGACATCATAGAGGTTTTTGCATCAGCTGTTGAACGATTCTCTGGATGAGTTTAAAAATATTATTGAAGCAACAATACAAGAACATTATACGGCCATTCATCCAACAGTAAAATGGAGGTTTTATGATGCTGTAACCACCTGTTTAAAAGATACAGAGGGAGACCATGTTCATCACAAAGACTTAAATGATTTAGAAGAAATTATCTTTAAGGACGTCTATCCGTTATTTGGACAATCGGATATTACGGGTTCATCTATAGCAAGAAATAATGCTATACAGAAAGACCTTAGTAAGCAACTGAATCTAGCCATAGAGGTTATTCATGCTGCAAGTGAAGAAACTGAATTGCCAATATATCAAGAATTAGAGTTTAGAGTAGAGCAATATTTAAATAAAGTTAAAATTGGACTTAACGCGGGTGACGAAATAGGAATTCTTGATTTTTTAAGACAAGATATCTATCCTGTTTTTAACCATTTAAAATCGCAAAGTTCGAAAGTTGCGAAATGGGTTTCCGTTTATATGGAACATATAGATCCAGAATTACATGTTGTTTATGATCAAAGAAAAAAATATGAGGATAGTGTTTCATTACTAAATGAAAAGCTTGCTAATTTTATTGATGAAAGACAAGATGAAGCTCAAGACATGTTCCCGCCATTATTTTGAACGTTATAAAACGGATGGTGTTGAGTATAACATGTATATTGGTCAATCTTTGGTTAAGAATAAATCATTTGATGATGTGTTCTTATACAATTTAAGACTTTGGCAATTGCAGTTAATGTGTGAAATGGAAAATGTAGCACATTTAGCTAGAAACGAAATGGAACATGACCTTCAAGTTGCTTCATTAATTTTAGTACATAGTAATCCGTTAGCGATCAAGTTTAGAATGGATGAAAAGAAGTTTGATGTGGATGGTGCTTATAATATTCGATACGAAATTATTAAGAAAAGAATTGATAAAGCACATATTTAAGGAACTAATGATCGTTTAACAGTTCCTGGAAAGATTGCCATTGTATATTCGCAAGATAAAGATGCTAGAGAGTACATGAAGTATATTACTTACTTACAATCTAAAAATTTATTAGGTGAAATGGAAAAACTTGATATCGAAGATTTACAAGGTGTAACAGGATTAAAAGCTTTACGTGCCGAAGTGATTTATAAAGAGGATTTTGACCCAACAAAAAAGATAGATTTAAACGAATTAATTAACGGTATAGAAGTTTAATTACAATAGTTTATCATTTTAAAAATAACGGCATAATATGGATATCCATATTATGCCGTTATTTTTTGTGCAGAATTTACTGTTACAAATATTTTATTTTACTCTTAAATTCATATCTTGCGTACGTTTTTAAATTAATTCTATGAATTCAAATACGGCAAATAACGACTTTTTTAAGTCCAACGTACTCGGACATCCGGCAGGATTGTTTGTGTTATTCTTCACAGAAATGTGGGAACGATTCTCATTTTACGGAATGAGAGTCTTGTTAATTAACTTTTTAACGATGGCAGTTGTAGGTAATAATCCAGGGATGGGGTTGGTCTGCAGAAAATGCAGGAGCTTTATTTGGAACCTATGCTATGTTGTTATATTTAACACCCATTGCAGGTGGAATTATTGCCGATAAGTTTACAGGGTATCGAGGCGCCGTTGTAATTGGAGCCATTATTATGACTCTAGGACATGCCGCCATGGCCATAGAAACCGAATTCTGGCTCTATATGGGACTCGCCTTGCTGGTAATTGGTACCCGGATTCTTTAAGCCAAATATGACCTCTATTCTTTCGGAAATGTATAAAGACGTTCCAGAGAAGAAGGATGGGGCATATACTATTTTCTATATGGGAGTTAATGCGGGTGCATTCTTTGGAATGATGCTTTGTGGTTATCTTGCTGAGAAGATTGGTTGGTCATATGGATTTGGATTAGCAGGTATTTTTATGCTTTTAGGAACATTCCAATTCTGGTTAGCAAAACCACTATTTGGAAATATTGGTGAAAAGCCAAGTAAAGTTCATGAAGTTGAGTTAGAGCACGGAATCAACGAGAAAAACAAAAGATTTCGAATCTACTACAGACGATACAGATAAAAGAAACCCATTTACAACATTGGATATTGTATTAATTATATTCTCTTCTGTTATTGGTTTAGGATATGCAATTAATGACCCGCTTTCTAAAATTGGAGGTATTGATTTATTCAGTTTTGCAGATACATCAACTATATCAGGACAATATGTAATGGTATTAATTGGACTAGCTGCATTTTTATTTTTAGTAATAGGACGTATTGTACGTTATGAACGAGTGGTTAGGGACCGAATGATTGCAGTAATTATATTTGCATTCTTTACGGTCTTTTTCTGGTTATCATTTGAACAAGGAGCATCGTCTTTAGTAATTTTTGCAAGAGATAATGTAAATAGAGTTCTTGTGGGGGGTGCAGCCACAGCATTTAATGTTGTAAATACATTACTTACAATAGTACCATTATTGTTTATTACATATGTACTTTACTTATTATGGAAACAAACGTTTAAAAAGGCTCCTGGAACAAACTTTGCATTAGCAGTATGTTTCTTGGGTGTATGGGCTGTAGTAATCTGGATGCTTAATAGAGAATTATCTTCTACAGAAGCGACTGAAATTACAGTGTCTTGGTTCTCAATCTTAAACTCATTCTTTATTATTGCATTTGCACCTATTGTATCTAAGTGGTGGGAATCTAAGTATAACCCATCTGCTGCAATGAAGTACGGGTTAGGTTTAATTGTAATGGCCATTGGATTTGGACTATTAGCATTTGGTGCACATGGTGTAGAAGGAGGCGTAAAAGTATCTATGCTATGGCTAATCTTAGCATACTTATTCCATACGTTAGGAGAATTATGTTTATCTCCAGTAGGATTATCATATGTATCTAAATTAGTACCACCACGTATGATTGCCTTTATGTTTGGTATGTGGTACCTTGCTATTGCTATTGGTAACAAAGTAGCTGCAGTATTAGGGGGGCAAATTGAAAATATTACAAAGGAATATAGCCTTTCAGTATTTTTCTTAATATTTACTATTGTACCTGCAGTAGCTGGTGTATTAGTAATGGCATTAAACCCAGTATTAAAGAAATTAATGCACGGTGTAAAATAATAATACATCAAATTATAAAAACAAAAGCGGATATCTATGTACATAGATATCCGCTTTTGTTTTTATAAAGACTTGATCAAGTATCATATGGATGTTTTCAGGTTAGTGTAATATAATTATCAATGTTATTTGAAGGTAAATATTTCAATAAATTAAAAGAATTAAGACGTTAAAAAATCATTTCTGAATTAATTTTAAATTTTAAAATACTTTACGATTTTAAAATTTCAAAGACGTTTTTGGATAATATGCGAGGTTGATATTTGCAGAAGCAATAAGACAAAACTAAGCTTATAATGAAAAGAAATTTAATCGTTTTAGCGAGTATTTTATTTTGTACAAATCAAGTAAAAGCTCAAATTTTTGATTCGTCAATAGATGTAGATTATACATCAGATGTGGTAATCATGCCACCATCACCTTTAACATACCAAACCTTATTTATTGGTGGAGTAGATAAAGTTCAAACTTTAGATGCAGATGGAAACCCAAATGGTGAAACATTCGCAAAACAATGGCATGACTTTATTGGGTTTACACCGGATAATACATCAGAAAGTTTAGGATGGGTATCTATTAACCACGAAAGAATATCTTCTGATGATAAAATTGGAGATGGTGGAGGAATGACTGTATTCCGTATTAAGCGTGATGATGCAGGAGATTCTTTATTTGTTATCCCACAAACATTAGCCGATGGTAGAACCGGAGATTTCTTTAATGTAGATTTCGTAAATACAGTTGGAGAAACAGGAATGAACTGTGGTGGTATTGTAGGACCAACAGGACGTATCTGGACTGCCGAGGAGTGGTTCAGAAAAGATAATCCAAGTATTTATGGAGAAGGAGCAGGAATTCGTGATACTTCAGATTATACAATTTCTGGAAGTGGAATTGATTTTGCTGATGGGGAAACCATTAAAAGATACCAGAACTTAAACTACATGGTAGAGATTGATCCTAAAGAAGCAAAAGCGATCCGTAAGCAATATAACTGGGGACGTTTAGGATTTGAAGGTGGAGTTATTTTACCAGATAATAAAACGGTTTTCTTAGGTGTAGATGCAACACCAGCATTTTTCATGAAGTTTGAAGCAAATACGGCTGGAGACTTTACAACAGGAAACTTATTCTTATATAAAGAAGGAACGAGTAATAATTGGGTTCAAGTAAACAATTCATCTATGGATGAAATTTATACAATTGCTGAGCAAGGTGTAGAGGCTGGAGCAACCATGTATAACCGTATTGAATGGGTACAATATGATGAACATACAAACTCAGTATTCTTTACTGAAACTGGACGTGATAATCCTGCTGGTAGATGGGCAGATGAAAGTGCAGATGGAGGAGTTCATGCAAGTCATCATATGTTAAGAGCAGCACAACAAGGAACACACCCAGACAGTAGCGATTATGTAGATTATTACGGTCGTGTAATAAGATTTGATGTTTCATCGAATGATTTAGATGTTTATATTTCTGGAGGACCTGAATTTGCTTTAGATTCTGTACCATCGAATATTTACCCTGAAAAGCACTTATCTAACCCTGATGGATTACACATTATGGAAATTTCAGATAAGCCATATATGATTATTTGTGAAGACCTTAATGGATCATCTCATGGTCGTGTACCAAAAGATATTGCAACAGGTAAAACATGTGAGCTATGGTTCTTAGATATGGCCATTGAAAATCCAACCGTAGAGGATTTAATTCGTATTTCTGTAGTACCAACCGGAGCAGAGGTTACTGGAGCAATGTCAACACCAGACGGACGTTCATTACTAGTAGATTCTCAGCACCCATCTTCAGATAACCCTTATCCATTCAACAACTCATTAACATATGTTATTAATGGATGGGAGCAATTTGTATTAGACGTTGATAAGTATGACCAAGACGTAACAGAACTTTCTTTTTATCCAAATCCAGCAACAAGACAAATTCGTTTAAATACGAATACAGATGTAGCTATTTATGATGCACATGGAAAAAGAATTAGAGTATACCGTGATGTTAATACAATTGATGTATCCGATTTTGCTTCAGGGATATATTTCTTAAAAAATACAGAAGGAACAACACAGAAATTAATTATTGAATAATAGTTGTAAATTGCTATTTTAATAATGATTTATTATTAATCTCTTTCATAGCATTGCTATGAAAGAGATTTTTTAGAATTTACATATGAACAAATTTTCACACTACGCCTTAGTTATCCTAATTATTTTTGTTTTTTCAGCATTTCAAATCAATAAGTTAAACGAAGAAACATATGTTAAACCATTTAATGAAGTTACACAGCTTTGGTTAAATGATGTGCAGGAATTAATATCAATTTTAGAAGAAGCACAAAACACCGAAACCTTAGCCAAAAAAGAATATCAAGAGGCGAGGTATTACCTTAAACGTTTAGAATTACTTTGGGAATTTATTGAGCATGAGAAATACAATGCTAAAATAAACGCCGCGCCATTACTTAAGCCAGAGCCTGGAAGTATTGATTATACAATTGTAGAGCCTCAAGGTTTTCAAGTATTAGATGAGTTAGTGAGCTTAGAAAATGTTCCAGAAAAAGTTATTAAAACTGAACTAAAAGGACTTTTAAGTAAACTATTAAAAGAAACAAAGAATAGTGTGCATTACGTTAAACAATATCCCATTAACGATTATGTGTTTTTTGAAGCTTTTAAACGATCAATTAATAGATTTTACAATCTTGGAATATCTGATTTTGATACACCAGGAACCGATTCTCAATTTAGAGATGGGCTAGTGCTTGTTTCTTATTGGAGTGAAATATATACGAATTACTACAAACAAATCCTTGAGCAAAAACAACCGAAACAAGCTGAAATAATTCAAGGTTGTTTACTAAGAATTGAAGAGAAATTAAAAAAATCGGAATCGTTAGAATTTATCGACTTATTAAGAGATGAAGTTTTACCATTACATTCGGCTCTTGTAAAAGCTCAAGAAAAGTTAGGAGTTGAATTTCTTGATGAAATTTCTCACCTCCCTATGCCTGTTAACCCAAGGGCGGAACACTTTATGGCCAAAGATTATCTAAATGAAAACTATTTTATTGGAATTAATTCAATAGAGAATACCTCAGAATTATCAGAGTTAGGAAAAATACTTTTTAATGATCCTATTTTGTCTAATAACAATAAAAGAGCATGTGCATCTTGCCATAAGCCTGAACTAGCCTTTGCAGATGGTAAAGCAAAAACCATCAATATAGACCAAAACGGATTACTTAAACGAAACTCTCCAGGACTATTAAATGCTCTTTACGCTAAGGATTTTTTCCATGATTTAAGAGCTGAATCTTTACAGGGTCAGGTTGATCATGTTGTTAATAATCCTGAAGAATTTGCGTCAAATTTCAAAGAAATTGCGTTAAAATTAAATGAAAGTAGTGCTTATAAAGATTTATTTAACTCGTTATTTAAGCACCATAAAACACCAATATCTAAGCATACCATTACCCAAGCTATTGCATCTTATGTTGGAACATTAAAAAGTTTTAATTCTCCATTTGATTTGTATGTAAGAAAAGAATCTGATGATTTTAACAAAGAAGCAAAAGCTGGATACAATTTGTTTATGGGGAAAGCAGCATGTGCAACATGCCATTTTGCACCAACATTTGCAGGGCTTTTACCACCTTTTTATGATGATACCGAAAGTGAAATTTTAGGTATTTGGGAGAAGTTTGATACCATTTATCCAAACTTAGATACAGATTATGGAAGAGGAGATAATGGGAAAATTAGAAGTGAATTGCCAATATATGACCGATCGTTTAAAACTGTAACCTTAAGGAATATTGGAGAAACAGGACCATATATGCACCATGGTAATTTTAAGACCTTACAAGAGGTTTTACACTTTTACAATAAAGGTGGAGGTGGAGGAATGGGACTTACAGTACCATTTCAAACCTTATCTGAAGATCCGTTAAATCTTACACAAGAAGAATTAAACCAATTAGAAGCGTTTATGCTTCAATTATCAGACAATCCATTTAAAAACGAACAACCATTAAGCCTACCTAAGTTCGAGAATAATAAAGAACTAAATACCCGTATTTGGGGAGGTGAATATTAAAACCTTAGAACAATGAACTTTAAGCTAAATATTAGTAAAAAACAAGCCTTGCTGTGGTCAATATGTATTAATTGCATTGCCATGCTAATTGAGTTCTATTATGCCGAAATAACCAAAAGCGTTATGCTGTTTAGTGATGGAATACATATGTTATCTCATGTAGCATCATTACTCGTATCTTATGTGGCAATATTATATGCTTCAAAAAGGAAAAATGGGGCGTATTATGAAAATGTGGCAGCCTTAGTAAACGGAATAGGATTATTAGTTTTTACGTTTTATATTTTTAGAGAAGCTTATGTCCATTACATTAACCCCAACCAAATACTGTTAGATACAGCATTTTATACGGCTATTTTTGGTTTAGCTATTAATTTATTGACTGCTTTAATCTTATCGTGGTCAGGTGTTGAAGATATTAATACTAGAAGTGCTTTTTTACATATGTTATCAGATACATTCTCATCTGTAAGTATAATTATAGGTATTGGGGTTATTTATTACACCAACTGGATGTGGATAGATGCTCTACTGAGTTGTATTGTAGGATTAGTCGTTGGTAAATGGTCTATTGGATTAATTAAAGAATCCTATTTAAATTTAAAACGATTTAAACAAACGACACTATTGTCTGAATTAATAGAATAAAAATTATTAAGTCTGTATTTGGAGTGCAGGCTTAATAGTTTTTACATTTTTAGATATTATTAAATGTATTCCGATAAATTAGATGAGAATTATGATTTAATCCATTACTTTTTATTTAGTTTTGCACCACTTTATTAGTGAAAGAAATATCAGAGGTTTATACTACTGGTAATCAGTAAGTAAAGTATTTAGTAAGAAAGAGGCGGATTTTTCCAACATAAAACACATACAATGATAAAGTTTGTAAGCATTTCGGCATTAAAAAACGGAAAGAATAAATATTCATTTTCTCAATTAGGAATCTGTAAAATTCTAAAGGAAGAATTAGATTTTAGATTTAAGAAAGTAGGTACTAAAGGACTTTATTTAATAAAGAATGATAATGATGGATTTGATATCACAGATCTTTCGAAGGTTATTGTTACTTTTTTAGATTATGTAGAAAAGGAATTTGGTAATATTGAAGATTTAAAAGGAGCATCGTTTGAGGAGTTTAAGAACGCATTTCATTCTAAAAACCCAATTAAAAACTCAACATATTGTTCAGATTTTTTAAGTCAGGATTTTGAATTGGACCCTCAATCTTTACATGTGATTTCTTTGCAAGTAGATAAAGCATATAAATACAAACAAGATTTAAAGAATATGTTAGCCTTTTTGGAACAAGAAGAATTTAAGATTGTAACAGAAACTAAAAAGAAATTCCGATATGATGAATTATTCTGTTACAAACAAATATCAGATAATGAATTCATAGTTTTTCCATAGAGAGTTTACGAATAGAGATATGAATGAGCCTATTTTTGATTGTTGGTTATTTGCTACAGATTCTGAGGAGTCATTTTCAAGATCAAAAATGGACTTTTATAAAAAGGTAGAATTAAAATTAAATTTTGACTTAGATACGGATCTGGAAATTTATAATAATCCCGAAGTGGAATAAGTTCTGATTAACAAATATGAAAAGCATGGTAATTCATTTACCATGCTTTTTTTTGCTCAGCAATTTATATATCGGTTTGGTTTAACTAAGCTTATAATTCTAAGTTTTATCAATTTACGTAATATTTAGTATTGATTTTCAATATGTTAAAGTAAACTACCTTTGTTAAGGTAATCTTTGTAATATATTTAATGTTAAATAATTATCAATATGTATTAAAGTATAATAAGTACATATTAAAATGTTTATAATTAAAGTTTTATGTATTATCTGTTAGATCTAATCGAATTATATCGTGTATCGATTATATAGTAAATCAAAACACAAATTATATATATAATGATAAGATACTGTTAATATTAGGGAAATAAATTAGGTTCACCCTCTTTTAATGATTTTAATGCAATTAATATTCATGTAATATATTGTTAATAAGGTGTTTATTTATTTTTTTTAATGGTCATATTTTATGTTTTAATAGGTTTTATTGACCTTTTTAAATGTACTTATGTAAAAAGTATACTAAGTTTTTAGTAAAAACATGTATAAAAAGATAATTTTTTCAAAGAATAATTGTTTCTTCGTGAGATTATTCAGAAATATATTAAAAAAAAGAAAAATATGCCTATGAAAAAATGCGCAATGTTTTTATTTGCTTTATTAACCACATTTATGGTAAAAGCACAATCTCACGATGAAGTTGTTAAAGCTTGCCTAACGTTACCAGAATTAGTGAATGAAATTGAAGAGGTTAATTCGTTTTCAAATTATCAAATACTTGACCACGGTGTTGTATTTGATCTTTCATTAAATGTTGAGTTAAACGGAAAGGAAGTTGTATTAATTTCTAAAGATATGATTTCAAATCAAGGGTACTTTTTATTTCACACCTTAGATGTTAAAGGTGATGAAGCACATGCTATTTATAGATATGTAAGAAGTACTGGTGGAAATGAGTTAGTATCTCGTGTTGAATTGAAATTAAGTAAGTTAAATGGTACCTGGAATGTAGGTACGTATTCTATTACAGACTAAATTTATGTTAAAAAATGTATTAAAAGGCCAAGTAGGAATTGGAACATTACTAATTTTCTGCTTTTTATTGTCAAACCTAGCATTAGCACAAACGCGAGTTTTTAACAATGGACGTTTGAGATTTGGTAATGGTAGTCAACACTCTTTAAACACTGCCGGAATATTATTGCAACCACATTATTATTCTGCAAGTGCTTCTGCCTGGAGGAAGTTAACGTATAATACTTACCCTTTGGATATTAGGTGGGGAGTTAGTGGAGATGGAACCAATAATTGGAATACCAATGGTACTATGCAAGATAATCCAGTATTATTGAGTGCCGTATCTGATTATTCAGGATTTACGGTAACTAATGCTGGAACAGGTGAAGGGTATGGTGTTATAAAGATTACTGGACAATTCACGCTAGATAGTAAGTTGCTTGAAGCAGAGTATACATATACTTTATTGCAAAATGAAGGATATATTAAAATGCAAATTAAGCTAACCAATAAGAGTGGTGGAAATGTTTCTAACGTTAGAATGTGGATTGGTACACGTGATGACTGGGTTGGTACTACTGATTCACCAACAAAAGAAAGAGGTAATATTGTAGGTGGAGCTTTTGAGTTAATTACAAATCAATCTGATCAAGCAAAAGTAATTAAAGTTAAGACAACTGATGAAGCCATCTTATTCTATTCAACTTCAGATGGAGCATATGCAACAATAAGTGGTTGTTGTAATTTTACGAACGCTACAAGTCAAAACCCATTAACAAATGTTATTACACAAACTGGAGATGGTTCTTATGCCATGTATTCTAGAATGAGTGACTTAGCAAATAATGAAAGTGATGAGTTTGAGGTGTATTATGCTGGAGGATCTTTAGCGGATATTGATGATATTGTTGAGGCCGTAGCAGCAGCAGCTGGTTCTGTTACCGATATTACTGAGGAGACTGCTAATTTTGTATATAATGTTACGGAAACGGGAACAACAAATTACATTTTAGTTCCTGACGGATCTACAGCACCAACTGAAGCTCAAATTGTTGCTGGAGTTAACTATCCTGGTGCAACAATACTAGCGAACGGAAGTGTAAGCTCTACAGCTAACATAGATGATATTATTCCATTTACAGGTTTAACACAGAATACAACTTACGATATTTATGCAGTAACTGAGTATAACAATGGAGCGTCTGATGTATTTACGGATATAACGCTTGCTAGTTTTACAACTACGGCAAATGATGTACCTGCTGGATCTAGTATTTCTACTCAAACATTATGTGTAAATTCATCTATAACAGATATAGCTTTAACAATAACGGATAATTATCCTTCTGGTGGAGCGATAACAGTAACTGGAGTATCTTCTAATACGTCTTTATTATTAAACTCTGGAATTACATTTGGAGGTAGTGGACTTAATAGAACGGTGAATATTTCTCCAATAGGTGGTCAAAGTGGTTCTGCAACGGTAACACTTACAATACAAGATGCTTTAGGAGCTTCAAGTAATGTTGTGTTTAACGTAACCGTTAATCCTTACGGACATGCTTCTTGTCCACCGCCATCAATCATGATCAATCCACACACGGCTATTCAATCAAAATAATTTATAAGTTCAGTACCATTCATTGGTATAAAAAAACACAAAACACATGAAAACTATATTTCAATTAGCAGTAGCATTAATTTTATGTACTGTTTACACAGCAAATGCTCAAGTAGGAATAGGAACAACTTCTCCAGATGCATCATCTGTATTGGAAATTAATTCAACGGATAAAGGATTATTAATCCCAAGAGTAACAACAGCAAATTTACCAGTAACACCTGCCAAAGGTCTTATTGTATTTAATACAACAGAGAACTGTTTACAGCAGAATACAGGAACAAGCGGTAGTCCAGTTTGGGAATGTTTAGTTACTGAATCTAACCCAGCTGTTAAATCGTTTTATCCTCCTGCATATGCATTAGATATTACAGCAACAGGTGCTGGGACATTTAACATTTATAACCATTATTCTTCTGCTTACGGAAATGCAAGTGCAAATGGTGTAACTGTTTACCCAAGTAACGAATTAGACTACGTTGTTTTAGATTTTGATAACACGGTTTTTAGTTCAGTTACAATTAACTCTTCTGGGTTAATGAGTTATAACGTTACGGCTTTACCCACAGATAATAAAGGATTAATTACAGTTCTTTTCGTAGTTAAATAAAGAATAAAAAGTACTTTATAAAAAAGCATGGTGTTTTCACCATGCTTTTTTTTGCAACAATAATTTATTTAAACATTATGCTTATAAACAATACTACTTTTTATACCCATTAAGTTAAGTATAGTTATAATGAATTAGAACAGGTTAGAGATATAGTCTACTACCTATCAAGTTTATATATTACAGAAAAATAAAAATGATAAAATATTTAATTCAGATCCTATTTCTATATAATAGTGTTTTAATAGGTCAAACAATAAATGAAAGCCAATCCAATATTGAATCCATTACTTCAGAATTTCAAGAAAGTATACAACTACCAAGTCGTTTACCGAAAATATTGGCATTAGGAGACCCTACTCATTTTGAAGGAACTATTAATACGCATAGAATTAAACTTATTGATGATCTTATTACGAAGAATAAGTATGAATGGATATTGTTTGAGTCTAATGTGTATGAAATGAACAAGGCCTATCAAAAATTTATAGAAACTCAAGATATTGAATATGTATTTGAAGGTATGTTCCCTGTATTTAAATGTAAGGAACTGATGGCGTTAAACGATGTGTTTCAAAAGGCATTCAACAATGGGATCAATCTTAAAATAGGAGGATTTGATACTAAATTCTCAGGTCTAAGAACATTTGAATATTTAAAAGAGGATATAGAGGAGCGTAAAATGTTGCCTAAATATTTAAATAAAGAGGACTTAACTCAATTTTACAGCCTTTTAAAGAAGTTGATTCGGTTAAGCAAATTTGATACTAAAATGAACATAGATGAATTGTTATATGTTAAAACCATTGTTAGAAAAATGGCAGATGAATTTAGTCCAAATACAATAGATGATAAAATTTTAAAGCAAGGATTAATCAATATATTATCTGAATGTGAACGTTTAAAACATTTTAAACACTCAAATAGAAGAGATTCTTTAATGAGTGAAAATGTTGAATTTTTTAGTCGAATTTCAAAATGTAACATGATACTTTGGGGATCATCTTCACATTTTGTAAAAGAAAGCCATAATATAAAAAGTAAGCATTATAAAAAGTATAATACTTTAGGAAATTACCTACATCATAAATTTCATTCAGATTACTTTTTTTTAGCCTATTCATCCTTAGGTGGGCATAAAACGAATCTTCTTTTTAATTCTAAAATTAAATCACCACATAGAAGAAGTATAGAATTTGAAGCTCTAAATTATGTGATAAATAATAATAGAAATTCATGTTATTGGAAAGCCGTGAATAATACATCTTGTGAGAAAAGTAGATTTTTGGGACATTTTCAGTATAAGATGAACATTGCTAGTGTTTGCGATGGTATTTTATTTATTAACCATACTCAACCGTTTCATGAAATAAATAATTCTGAATTATAATACATGAATGTTTAATAATCCAACTTATATTCTAATTTTATAAAAACGAGGTATTATTTAGTTATAGATAGAATGGAATATTACATTCTCCTGTAAATAACTTAATTTTGTGTAAAATATATTTACGATGCGCTTAACAGAGATATTTAATCAGTATTTAAGTCGGTGGGACTTAAGTAATAATATGCTTCTTTTTATTGATATTATACTTATTCTAGCTTTAGCTTGGGTATTGGATTATGGAATTAAAAAAATAATAAGAGGTTTTGTTGTTAAACTTGTAACTAGAACGAAGGCCATTTGGGATGATGTTTTGTTGGATCATCAAGTATTTAGTAGACTTGCACACATCTTTCCAGCTATATTAATACAATACTATGTGGCAGATCTATTAGATTTTAAACCAGATTTAGTCAATCTGATTATTCGTATAATGGATGCCTGGATCATATTTGTTTTCATGCAAGTTGTTATAGCAATAGTTAATGTTCTCGATCATTACGTTAGTGATTTTGAGAGCATGAAAGATAAACCAACGGGATCTTATTTTCAATTGGTTAAAATTGTTGTTTATTTCTTTGGTGGTATTGCTATTGTATCTAAATTATTTGAAAAGGATCCAATGAGTATCTTAGCGACATTTGGAGCATTAACAGCTGTTTTATTGTTGATATTTAAAGATACTATTTTAGGATTTGTAGCTTCTGTGCAAATTGCGGCTAATGATATGATACGAATTAACGATTGGATATCTTTTCCGAAATATGGAGCAGATGGTAACGTATTAGAAATTACATTGAATACTGTTAAAGTTCAAAACTGGGATAAAACCATAACCACAATACCAACCTACTCATTAGTATCCGATTCATTTAAGAACTGGAGATCTATGAGTGAAAGTAACTCCAGAAGAATAAAACGATCTATTGTATTTACAACAACCTCTGTTAAATATTGTGACGATGCGTTGCTTGAAGAATTGAAAAAAGTAGATTTATTGAATGGATTTCTTCAGGAGCGAATAAATGAAATAGATGAATATAATAGAACACATGATGTAAATACAGAGTTGTTAATAAATGGTAGACATTTAACAAACCTTGGATTGTTTAGGTTTTATGTTCAGGCTTATCTCGAAAATCATCCAAATTTGAGATCAGATTTAACGCAAATGGTTTTCCAAAAAGCCCAAGAAGATAGAGGAATTCCAATTCAAATTTACTGTTTTACAAGTACTCCAGATTGGGCAAAATACGAAGGGATTCAATCTGATCTTTTTGATCATTTATATGCCGCAGCAGGTTTATTTGAGCTCGAAGTTTATCAAAGCCCAACATCATCTGATATAAAATCGATACATTTTGACAAATAATACATCTGTTAAACGAACATTTACGTTAACTGAATTAGGAGAAAGTATACAATCGGTTATTGATGGAGCCTACAATAAAACATATTGGGTAAAAGCTGAAATTGTTAAGCTCAATTTTTATCCAAAATCTGGGCATTGTTATCCAGATTTGGTTGACAAGGTTAATAATCAGATCAAATCTCAGTTTAGAGGATTTATATGGGGAAAAGATTATCAGAGAATTCAAAAAGAATTTTTAGACAAATGTCAATCTGATCTTAAATCTGGAATGAAAGTTTTAATGCAAGTTAAAGTGCAATTTCATGCCCTACATGGACTGTCTTTACAGATACAAGATATAGATGCCAATTATACCATTGGTGAAATGGCATTAAACCGAGCTAAAACCATAAAAACACTTAAATCTGAAGGCTTATTTTACAAAAATACGCTTCTAGATTTTCCATTATTACCAAAACGAATAGCCGTTATTTCAGTTGAAACAAGTAAAGGGTATCAGGATTTTATGAATATTATAGAAGCCTCACCTTATGCTATTGACATTACCTTATTTCCGGCGTTATTACAAGGTGATCTGGCAATAGATTCTATTAGACATCAGCTCAAAAAAATTAAGGAAAGACAGGACTATTTTGATACCATTGCCATAATAAGAGGTGGAGGTGGAGAGATTGGTTTAGATTGTTATGATGCCTATACATTATCCAAGGATATTACTACATTTCAGGTGCCTGTATTAGCAGGGATAGGGCATGCTGCAAATGTTACCGTAACCGAAATGGTTGCGCATAAGCATTTTATTACACCAACAGATTTGGCGTATTTTATTGTTGGTAAGTTTGATACTCAGAAAGATATATTAAAATCAATTAAGGCAGATTTTAACGATGGTGTCAAGGCTTATTTACAACATGGTAAGCAAGAGTTAAATCAAATCTCAGGGGCTATAAAACCAATTGTGCATCAGATCATACATAAAAAGAAACTTGAGTTAAATACCTTAGGATTCCAGATAAAAGAAGGGTCAGGACAACGGTTATGGTATGAGAAATCTAAATTGTCTAAAATAAATCAACGTTTGCAATTAGATACCAAAGCATTGGTAGAGCAAGAACGTTGGAGTATAAAGCAATTAAGTCTTAAATTAAAACAGAATTCCAAACAAGAAATCGATCATCAAAAACAAGAATTAAAATCGATTAAAACCATATTAAGATTAATGAATCCTGAGCAAATACTAAAACGTGGATATAGCCTACAATACAATCAAAAGGGTAAAATTATAACCTCGTCTAAGCAAATAAAATCAGGAGAGGTATTAACCACACAATTTAAAGATGGAAATATTACTTCTGTTGTAGAGTAAATTGTATTTAAGAATAAAACATGGCAAAAAAAGCATTTAATTATAAAGAGAGTTTAGAGGAACTGCAAGAAATTGTTAACGATATAGAAGATAACGAAATATCAGTAGATGAGTTATCTAAGAAAGTTAAACGAGCATCGGATTTGTTAAAGCTATGCAGTGCAATGCTTGAGAAAACAGAAGATGAAGTTAACCAGATATTAAAAGATTCTGAAAAATAATGGGGTTTAAAGTAGGAATGCGCGTTCGTGTAATTAATGAAGATGAGAAAGGGGTTATTATTAAACAACTTCCAAAAATGTATTTCTTGATAGAATCTGCAGATGGATTTGAACGTCCGTTTCATGAATCTAACTTAATTGAAGATCAGGATTTTTTAAGCCTTCAATATAAAATTGAAGAGAAAAAAATACCATCTGCAAGAGATATCAGGCGAGATGAAAGAAAGAAATTAAAAGATGCTATTAGAGATAGTAAAACCCATTTGCCTTGGAAAGAATTTACAGAGAAGAAAATTAATATCGTAGAAATAGACTTACACATTGAAGAACTCATCCCGATTCATAAACACATGAGTAATCGTGAAATTATTGATGTCCAGATGCGTACATTTAGACGTTGTGTTAATCATGCTATTAATCAGAGATTTACTAAGATTGTGGCGATACATGGAATTGGTGCTGGAACTTTAAAATCGAGCTTAAGAACTTATATTAAAGATAAATTTCATTACATGGAAGTAATGGATGCTAATTATAAGAAATATGGTCAAGGTGCTACAGAAATAATAATACACCATTCTTCTAGGAGATAATTAGAAACCGAATATAGCAATTGATATATGGGGGAATACTCGCTTATATCATGATAATAATTTCAAAAAATATCCTTACATTCGCATGGTAAAAATAGGTTTTCTTCTTGCGTTAAGTATCAAGAAGAAAAATGCATATTTTAGAATTAAGAAGGTAAAATAAAAATAAATACGTATGAACTACGATGTTATAGTACTTGGATCAGGTCCTGGTGGTTATGTAACAGCCATTAGAGCATCTCAATTAGGTTTAAAAACTGCTATTGTTGAAAAAGAAAACTTAGGTGGTGTTTGTTTAAACTGGGGATGTATCCCAACCAAAGCATTGTTAAAAAGTGCACAAGTATTCGATTATATAAAACATGCTGCTGACTATGGAATTAATGTTCAGGGTGCTGAGCATGATTTTGGAGCAATTGTAGAGCGTTCACGTGGTGTAGCTTCTGGAATGAGCGGAGGAATCAAATTCTTAATGAAAAAGAATAAGATTGATGTTATTGAAGGATTTGGTAAAGTGAAGCCCGGAAAGAAAATGGACGTTACTGCTACTGATGGTTCTGTAACTGAATATTCTGCTGAAAATATTATTATAGCTACTGGAGCTCGCTCTCGTCAGTTACCAAACTTACCTCAAGACGGAACTAAAATTATTGGTTACCGTGAAGCTTTAACACTAAAAGAACAACCTAAACGTATGGTTGTTGTTGGGTCTGGAGCAATTGGAGTTGAGTTTGCATATTTTTATGCAACGATGGGAACAGAAGTAACGGTAGTAGAATTCTTACCTAACATTGTACCTAACGAAGATAAAGACATTTCTAAGCAATTAGAAAAGAACTTTAAGAAATCAGGAATTAAAGTTAAAACAAACTCTAGTGTAGAGCGTGTTGATACATCTGGTGATGGATGCGTTGTTTATGTTAAAACAAAGAAAGGAGAAGAAACAATTGAATGTGATGTTGTTCTTTCTGCTGTTGGTATTGAAACAAACGTTGAAGGAATAGGACTTGAAGAAGTTGGAATTGCAGTGGATAGAGGTCGTGTTTTAGTAAACGATTTCTACCAAACAAATATCCCGGGATACTTTGCAATTGGAGATATAGTACCAGGACCAGCATTAGCACACGTTGCATCTGCTGAAGGTATTATTTGTGTTGAGAAAATTGCAGGTCATAACCCAGAAGCTTTAGATTATAATAACATCCCAGGATGTACTTATGCTTCTCCTGAAATTGCATCTGTAGGATATACAGAAGAAAAAGCGAAAGAAGCAGGATACGAGATTAAAGTTGGAAAATTCCCATTCTCGGCATCAGGAAAAGCTTCGGCTGCTGGACACAAAGATGGTTTTGTGAAGGTTATTTTTGATGCAAAATACGGAGAGTGGTTAGGATGTCATATGATTGGTGCTAACGTAACTGAAATGATAGCTGAAGCTGTAGTTGCTCGTAAGCTTGAAACAACAGGTATGGAAGTATTAAAAGCTGTGCACCCTCATCCAACAATGAGTGAAGCTGTAATGGAAGCTGTTGCCGCTGCTTATGATGAAGTAATTCATATATAATACAAACGATAAAATCGTTTAGTATAATTATTCATATAAGGATCGTCTATTCAGACGATCCTTTTTAAATTTTAAGAATATGAAACAGATTATTGTATCGCTATTTTTAGGTGTTTTAATATCATGTGGTGGAAGCCAAGATACAGAAGCGTTTAAGCCAGAAGGTTTAACAAAATTAACTCACGAACAAATTTTAGACCGATTGGAAAAAAATGAAGTCTTTAATCCGAACAAAATAATATTTAGAAGTGTTGAAGGTGTTGAGCTAAGTAGAGATTCTATATCTAAATTATTTAGTGTAGGAAATACATATGGAGATCAATATGTAGATACTGCAGGCGTAGTTACAGAAATGATATTACGTCCAATGACGGATGAAGATAAGGTTCTTATTGAGAAAATTAATGATGTTGTAAAAGCAAGACGTGCTGCTAATCAAGTTAAAAACAGTCATAGCGGACACGATCATAGTGGGCATGATCATAGTGGTCACGATCACGGACATGATCATTAGACATATAGACCAGGATTAAGAAATGAAACAAGTGTAACAATAATCTACACTTGTTTACTTCTTAATATGCCTTGTTATAGATTGTGAGAAATTTAAATTCTAATAGATGTAATCTTTAAGCCTAAATTTTCCATTTGTAATCACTTTAGTTTCATTAAAACTGTTGATTCCTATAAAAGCAAAGGTCCCTTTTATTACAAAGCATTGTCCATCTAGGTTTTCTACGTATAGGTATTTATTATTTTTTATATCTGGATGACAATCTTCTAATCGAGTAATAGATGAAATAGTTAGTTCCGATTGTGTTGATGTGTAATTAATAACCTGGTAAGGTGTAGGTAAATTGTATTTTTCTATGTCAACATCACTCATAGCACCATTAAAATACCTAGCAACTACATTAGATGTTAGAGTAAACGGAGCACTTGTACTAAAATCATCAATTAGCTTATTTATTGGAAATTCAAAGCTAATAGCATCATGTCCGAAGGAAATTTTATGGTTACTATTAAATTTCTTTGCTTCTAATGTTATCTGCATTATGGTATCTTGTACAGCGTGAAAATCAATAGTGTAAGCGTTAAATAATAGAGCTGATTTTGAATGCCATTTTTTACCATCTATTTCACATTTCAAATAATTGCTATACTTGTCATTTGAATTTGATTTAAGGCAGCTAGAAAACCCGAATGAAAGAATTAGTATATAATATATATAACGCATAAATTAAATTTTAGATGGATTAAAATTAATGCTTTTAATTTGATAATTACCTATCACTTATATTAATATTATTTCAAGTCCTTGTAAATCTCAATGAGTTTACTAAAGAATCATTAATAAACTATAGATAATACAAGTTTATAGATTTATTATTACTAGTAAATAATTAAAAGGTTTATTAATTTTGTTTAATAAATTACTGAGTTCGTATATTATAGTAAGACCTTATTATCTAATAATTATGGAAATTCCGCAATATTATTTTAAAACAGATACCGAATGGAGAGCATGGTTACAAAGTAATCATTTAAGTTACAACGGCGTATATCTTATTTTTTATAAGATAGAAAACCAAGAAGCGTCTATGCGTTGGGAAGAAGCTGTGAAAGTTGCTCTGTGTTATGGATGGATAGATTCTACGGTAAAGCGTTTAGGTAATGGAAAACGAAAGCAATATTTTAGTCCAAGAAAGTCAAAAAGTGTTTGGAGTGCTGTCAATAAAAAGTATATATCAGAATTATTGAATGCAAACTTAATGCACAAAAGTGGACTGAAATCTATTGAAATTGCTAAAGAGAATGGAAGTTGGGCCGCTTTAGATACTGTAGATAATTTAATAATTCCAGATGAATTAAAACAAGCCTTTAGCTTAAACAAAATAGCATTCAATAATTATCAAAATTTTGCACCTTCTTATAAAAAAGGCTATTTATACTGGCTTTATTCTGCAAAACGTATAGAAACTAAGCAAAAACGAATCGTCGAAATCATTCGTTTATGTGAGGCGAATATAAAATCAAGAGATAAGCGGTGAAAATTATAATAGAGGCTATTATTCATTTATTAAGTGAATAATAGCCTCTATTTTTTTGTCTATAAATCAATTTTTAAAAGTAATCGATTTAAAAATTCAACGATAATCCAATACCATTTGCATTAGCAATCAAAGAATATTCAAAGTTATAAGCTGTTGCATTACCCTTAAATGCTTCTTCAGCGTTCTTTAGATTCTTATTCATTCCAGAAGTAAAAGGTATACTTATACATGCAATACCCGCTCCTGCTAAAAATAATTCAGATTTAAATTCTCCTCCAGCAATTGCTGTTCCTATTGGCCAACCCATCAAAAGTCCTCCAATGGTTGAAAATACATCCATTGCTCCTTTATTTGCTTTAGCTTTTAAAGCATAATCATGAGCAATTTTGTTTGATTTAGTTAACTCTACAAATTCTTTAATTCCAATAGCCTTTTGGTTATGTGTGATTTTTGTTCCCCAAAAATTTGATTTTACTTCCAGTTGTTGAGAAAAACCAAAAAATGACATACAAATGAAAAGGATTGTAAGTAAGGTGTGTTTTAACATTCTATTTTAATTATTTAAATTTAAACGAAGATAAGTTTTTTTAGAAAATGTAAAACATGATATTCTTTAGATATAGGAAACATATTCAATTCTTTATTATAATTATTAAGAGTTATGTTTGTTTCTTTAATAAATACTATAATTTTGGCCTTTTAAAACAATATAAATGTCTTACGTCAATAATCGAATATTCATCCTATTCATAGTCTCTCTTATTTCTGTATTAAAAATAAATGCTCAATCTGAAGAAAAGAACAATTCGATAATAAAAACTTTGTGGGGAGAATCTATAGAAAACTCAGTGACCATTATGCCTTTTGGAACTCATTATATATATGACCAAGATGTGTTTGGAACGTGGTATACATCGGTTACCATCAAAAGTTTTGAAGCCATGATTTTTCGAAATTCCAAAGGAATGTGGACGACAGGTTTACTTTATAAACGCGCTATACCAATATCTGAAAAATTCGCCATAAATTACGGAGGTGGTTTAATGTATGGCTATCACGGAACCCTTGCAACAACAAGAGGGATACCTAAATCATTAAGCCGTTTATTTTCTGGCCCAATAAACCCAGTTGTTGGTTTAGGGTTTGATTATAAAATTACGAAGGGTATTAGCATTCATGCTGATTTAGCCCCTTTAATTTTAATTTATGGTATAAGAATAGCCATTTAAACGGTTTTTTTATGAAAAAACACCTATTTATTTTTACGTTTCTGTTGGCATATTGTTCTTATGCTCAAAAAAGCATTGTACCCACTAAAAATGAACAACCATCTTTTTTAATGGCCGATTTTTTATCTGTAGAGATGCCAAAATTGGACTTGGGCCGTGTTGAACCTAACATGGGAATCATTGGAATTCATTTAAACAGAACGTTTAATAAATATTATGTTGGTTTAGGAATGTATGGAGCTGTTTCTGGAGAACGTGGTGGCTTTTTTACTTTGGGAGTAAATGCAGGATATAAATTTTCTATCTATAAAAACCTTATACTAGATACTGGATTTCATTTTGGAGGCGGAGGAGGAGCCAGCACTCCAGACGGAGGTGGAGCCTTTATTTTACCACATTTAAATTTAGGAGTAGAATTCAAGAATATTTCAGTGACTACAGGGTATAGTTATATTAACTTTTTTGATCAAGGTGAAATAGAAAGTCATCAATTAAATGCATCTATACATATTCCTCTTAAAATTAATTCGGCATCAATTAAGGCAGCACAAAATGAATACAGTTTAAACGATTTACAAGCATCGAGTTGGAACACGGCTCCTTTAGAAATATCGGCCATGATGCATCTGAATAATTTGTCTCTTAAAAAAGGTGAACTTAGTGGGAAAACAATACGTTTAGCAGGTTTTGAGTTTAATACATATTTAGATAAAAACAAGTTCTTGTTTTTAAAGCTTGACGGTGCTTACCATGGCATTAGAGCTGGTTATATGGATATAATATTAGGTACAGGTTATCATATTTCAATGAATAATAATAAAACCAATGTTATTGGTAAATTAGGAATTGGTGCCGGTGGTGGAGGTGGAGTAGATACAAAGGGTGGGTTTTTAATATATCCAGATCTGTCTATTGAACAAGAACTCTCTAATAACATATTTGTATCCTTAAATACAGGATTATTAATGAGTCCGAATAGACATTTTGAAAGTACGAACTGGGGTTTAGGTCTAAAATATTACCTTAAAGCGAATGGAGTGGCAGACGTAAGTTCAACTTCAACTTCAACTTCAACCCCCATATTTAAAGGTATAGAAGTTATATTAAAACAAGATTTATATATTGATGCGTCTCGAATGAGTAAAAAAGCCAATGATTTATATTCCATTTCGTTACAACTCAATTATCAATTAAATGATCGTATATATTTAGCTGGACAAACAGCCTTTGCCAATTTTAGAGATGGAGGCGCCTATGCCGAAGGTATTGTTGGAGTAGGTTGGCAAACAAACTATTTTGCAGATGAAAAATACAATTTCTTTATTCAAAGTTTAGCTGGTGCTGCGGGTGGTGGTGGAATTAATACGGGGCAAGGAGCCATTATTAAGCCAAGTGTAGGTATGAATTATAAAATAAATTCAGATTTAGCCTTCCGTGGAGCATTAGGGTATATAAAGTCAATGGGTGGAGGAGTAAGTAGTCCTACCATTAATATTGGGTTAAATTGTCAGTTGGCATTCTTAAAACTATAGGTTCATTCAGTACATCTTTATGTTTATATGAAATATGATTAAGGGTTTATATCTTTTAAAATACGAAGAATAAGTTATACTTAAAGAGCTTGATTCTATTTAATCTAAGAATCAAGCTCTTTAAGATTGTAGGAAACTTTTAAATAATTGTTTTATAAATTTTACACCTGGAATATTCCATTTTTAGATGTATAAAACTAAAATAGCTAACATTTTTCTTCATCTTCAAGTAAAGAAAAATATTAGCTACTATAGTTATGACTTAAGTCTTAATTGGTTTTTATGAATTCTTTTACCCAACGATTCTGTTGACTAACAACTTCAATGCAGTAAATACCAGAATTGTATTCACTAATATTTATTGTTGTTAGTAAAGATTGAGTCGAACTTGTAAATACTTTTTGCCCAAGTGAATTATAAACTCCAATATTTACAGGAGATTCTTCAATCATATTTTCTGTTAACGAAATATTGACTTGATTTATTCCAGGGTTAGGATAAATTGAAAAAACTTCTTCTTTTTCAATTTCTTCAAAAGATTCTGTTTCCTCAGAAGCTATCTTCAAAACCTGAATTAATCTATTCTCCATATTTCCAGTAGAAGAATATTGATAGTTATATATTGTTTGTGCTTGAACACTTATTGCTCCTATAATTAATAGGAGAATTGCTATGTTTTTTTCATACTTTTCTGTTTTTATCAATCTACTATCCAAAGGTATTCCCCTTTAAGAAAGAAATAGATTACGATTATACTTACTGATAAATATAGATAATTACGAATACTATGATCTCGTTTAACAGCCATTCTGACAAGTTCATAAATTGTATTCGGGATAGACAATAATTCCAATAAAAAATAATAGCTTACTATATTTAATATAAAACTATTATTTATAGAACTTTTGCTTTTTTCTGGAATATAAAATTCTATCATTAGAATAGATATTACATATACTATCAGATAGCTGTATTGATATACTTTTCTTACCATTTCGTTGAAGAATTATAAAAGTTACTTTTGTAACTATCTATAGGAGATTTGTTATCGTTTTTTTCATGTTACTCGAATTTAAGTTTTAATAAAATCAAACCTCATAGAATATAAATGTTTTTAAATCATAAATATTCAAATAGAGAATAAGGTACATCACTAGGCTACTAAATAATAAATACATCATAATTAAAAATGAAATGTGAAATTCTTTATTTTTTAGTCGATAATACAAGTTCAATAATAATATAACGATAAACAAAAATGTCTGATATAGCATAACTATAGAAAACATTAATAATAATACAGATAATATTTCTTCTTGGTTAAATACTAAATTTAAACTTAATAAAATCCACCAAATGGAAGTGGTAGCTGTAAGTACGTAGAAGGAATACTTTATTATTTTTTTCATTTGTTTAGATAATTATGAGACAATTAAAATCAAGGAATATATGGTGTAGAATCCCATAATTTGTTCCAAATTACAGCAGGTAAGACTGTTTGAATAGCTTCTTGCATAAAACTATTTCCAAAACCATAAAAGCTAATATCAAAACCTTTATCAGTTACCCTAAGATTAGAATAAAAGAATGAATATTTCCCCAGAACTTTAAGTACTGTAATCTCTCCATTAATTATTACTTTAGCTCCATCAATTGGTTCATTAATTGATTCTCCCGGTTGAATAGGTATTGCACTATTATCTTCATAAGCTATACCATTTACGATTACATCTCCCTCAGACTTAACGTAAACCACCGCACTTGAATCATTTATGAAATACTTAATAATTCCTTTGGTTTTAGTTGACTGATTAATTAAAACTATTGGCTCTTTAGGACCTTCATTTTTAACAGGGTCTTCATTTTGATCTTTACCTTCAGTATTCTCCTGATCTCTTTTAGCATGTGCCACTTGATTAAGTAAAGCAATAGCAAATCCGGTTGTTGCTCCTCTCATAAATTATCCACCAGTTACTGCCTGCGTTAAACCTCCTGTTAATGTGGCAACTCCAATCATGAATCGTTTCGTTTGAGTTGTTGTAATTAAGATACATATCCTCGAGATGAAATTTGGCACTCCATTTTTAGATGTATAAAACTAAAATAGCTAATATTTATTTTCACCTTTAAGTAAAGAAAAATATTAGCTATTTTTTTATGACTTAAGTCTTAATTGGTTTTTATCAATTCTTTTAGCCAACGTTTTTGTTGGCTAACAACTTCAATATAGTAAATACCAGAATTGTATTCACTAATATTTATTGTCGTTATCAAAGGTTGAGTTGAACTTGTAAATACTTTTTGTCCAAGTGAATTATAAACTCCAATATTTACAGGAGATTCTTCAATCATATTTTCTGTTAACGAAATATTGACTTCATTAATTCCAGGGTTTGGATAGATTGAAAAAACTTCTTCTTTTTCAACTTCTTCAAAAGATTCTGTTTCTTGCGAAGCGATCTTTAAAGCTTGTATTAGTCTGCTTTGCATATTTCCTGTTGCAGAATAATCATAATTATATATCGTTTGAGCTTGTACGCTTACTGCTCCTAATATAAATAGAAACATTGTTATTATTGTTTTCATTTTGTCTTTTTATTTAACAAGTTACGTAAGTATAAGGCGGTGTTTTTTGATAGATTAAATTTTTTTATTATCCCATTAAACTCTAAGGTTAAACATTTCTTTTTTTCATTAATATCCTTTACCACACATTCATTAATCAATCTATTTCCAAAATAAGGGTAAACTTCAATTTGGCACTGAATTTCGTCAATTTTATAATAATTATGACTTGGTATAAGATTAATTAAAAAAGCATCTTTAACTGCTCCATCTTTTTCACATAAATAAACAGTTATATTATTTAGTTCTTGGTTGGTGAAAATATTAATATTTTCATCAACCTTCTTAGATATAAATTTAGAGGTCTTCTTATCAAAATACTCGTATTTAATTAATTCATGGTCATAATAAATTGAACTAAAATCCAACTGTATAGTGTCTTTTAATTCATTAATATATTTTGAATCAAGAACATTAGGTTGATAGATTGCATTCATTACTGACAATACACTATCATTATAAAAAGGATTAATGATTTCTAATTGATCTTTTTCTGAGGTTAAATAATAATCATAAATTAAAATAGGTTCATTATTGATTATAATCATTTTATCTTCTAACGGGATAATATGATTTAATTGTCCTCGAAAGCCAAAAAGAGACCTTTTGTTTGATTCAAACCTATTAAAAATAGTATGATCTGACTCAATATCAACTAAATTATCAATCCTATCAAAATAGAAATAAAAAACGTCATTGATAATGACAAGTTCATTTGGGTAAGTTATATTGTTACTAGTCTGTGAAAAACTATTTTTTATTATAAAAAATAGAATTATGAAATTAAATTTTCGTACCATAATTTAATAAAATATTAAAAAATTTGATGGATATGGTTCGTAATTAATTTTAGGAGTAATACCCCCATTTTTGGAAGTATGAATTCCATAATTAGTATCCATAAAATCAATCTTTGTTATCTTTGTTTCAGTGTTATAGGTTGCGCTTTTAACCATACGAACATGTTTAGGGAAGATTTGTAATATTGGTGTTTTCCCTCCACTATCCTTTAGTAATATAGGAATATCGAATGTTTGTACATTTGCAGTTTTATACCCCAAAGACTCTAAATAAGTAATTAATTCAGAGGCAGTATATCCTTGTTTATGCCCTGTTAAAGCTATTAATTCATTTAATATGTCATGTGGATTCTTTTTCAATATCCAACTTAATGTTGTAGGTACACAACCATCAGGTATTCTTTCCTCTTCCCCAAAAGTATATGTGGTTTGACCCTTAATTTTCTTAACAGGATCTCCTTCTGTGCTTTCTTCTACTTTTGATTTGGAGTGCGCCACATGATTAAGAAGTGCAATCGCAAATCCTGTTGTTGCTCCTCTCATAAAGTTCCCACCTGTTACTGCTTGCGTTAAACCTCCTGTTAATGTGGCAACTCCAATCATGAATCGTTTCGTTTGAGCTGTTGTAAACTTGTCAATTTTCCCTGCAATAGCCTCACCAAGGGTAGACATAGCAGATGAACCTACACTTGTTAAAAATGTTTGTGTTAAGTTACTAAATTTTAACGACTGCCCCATAACTACACTTTGAACAGAAGCAAGAGCAACTTATTTAGTGATAATCTATTTTTAATCATAGAACCATCTATTCGTAATATCAGTAACAACGCCCATGCTATCGTACCTCAATATAAAGCCCTCCCAAGCAAAATCACCATATTTCCATTTACCATCAAGTGAATAATAAGCAGAAACCTCAGTATTAAAATCTGACCATTCTTCTTGTTTATTATTCCAATAAACGTCTATAGTTGAATCTTTATAAATCGTATACTTTAAAGGTTTTCCTATAATGGATTCTACTTCTAAAACAGACATTCCTTCTGCTATTTCAGAAAATTTATCTTTTTCAAAATTTTCTGGAAATACAGTATCTATATGAGGAAATAGAACATGTTTAGATTCTAAACCTAAAACCAATTCAATATATCCCATCATACATATGAATAATGCTATGATTGAAATAAATATTATTTTTAATAACTTCATAAGTACTTATTTAATCTACATACCAAAAAAATATAGGGTTAAGGAATACATGTACAATCATGTATAGAATAAGAAAAATAGATAATTTATTTTTTACTAAAGATTGTTGACTTTTTAGTTTTATTAAAATTAATACTAATAGGCATATCCATACTATTCCAATAAATGAAAATAAGTATTCAATAATAGAAATATTAATTACATTTTTATCTAATTCTCTTACTAAAGGTAATTCTCCATACTTATAAAATACACGAATTATATATAAATAAAAAGCAGTTAAATAAATCAGAATATAAGCTTGCAAACTTTTTTCTAAATAATGCATAATTATTAAATTAATCTATTAA
The DNA here is from genome assembly GCA_965243605.1 of Flavobacteriales bacterium. Lineage (GTDB taxonomy): Bacteria > Bacteroidota > Bacteroidia > Flavobacteriales > CAJXXR01 > JBMYYR01. Next base: position 58,937 of record CBDEVQ010000033.1, on the reverse strand, counting down.
ATAAATTTCATCTACCTAAATAATAGTCAACGTCCATGGTTACTGAAATTTAGTAAACTCGTGTTAGATGTATCAATCTAAAAGACCAACTATTTTATTTATGACATAAGTCTTAACCGATTTTGATCAATTCTTTTACCCAACGATTCTGTTGACTAACAACTTCAATGCAGTAAATACCAGAATTGTATTCATTAAAATTTATTTTTGTTATTAAAGAATGAACGGAATTTGTAAATATTTGTTGCCCAAGTGAATTATAAGTTCCAATATTTACAGGAGATCTTTCAAAGATATTTTCAGGAAATGTAATTGTAAGGGTTTAGAGAATTAAACCTATGTTAAGGAATACGTAAAAAGGCTATTTTATATTGGCTTCTTCTGTTATACGGTCAGATACGAAATGTAAATGTATAACATTAATCGTAAGATTATCTGAAGCCAATATAAAATAGAGAGATAGGGGATGAGCAATTTGCTAACTAAGGGACATAACATGAAATGTCACTAATATAAACACAACCCAAAAACAACTCACCCAAACCTCAGCGCCTTCTTTATTATGTATTACGATGTTAATGGATGAGCTCTTGCCACTGGCCATTCATCGGCATAGCCATCTTTCCATTTTTGCATGGCCAATTCTTCGCCTGTTGATAAACAAAGATCAAGTTGAGTTCGAATTTGTTTTTCGTCTATGCCTAATCCTATAAAAACAATTTCATTCATACGATCTCCGAAGGTTTTATCCCATTTTTCCTCTATCTGTTCTTGATTATCGGTAAAGGCTAAATATTGAACTCGTTGTTGTAACGGCATGCTAATCCACCAAACACCTGCACTATCTGCTTTTAAAGAACCTCCTGCTTGACCCCAAATTAAGGCTTGTTCTTGGCGTGAAGCTAACCAAAACAAACCTTTGCTTCTAATAATAGAACTCGGGAATTTATGTTGGGCGAAATTCCAAAATCGGACTGGGTCAAACGGTTTTTTGCTTCTATAGACAAACGAATGGATTCCATATTCTTCTGTTTCTGGTGTATGTTCGTCTTTGTTTAACTCTTCTATCCAACCAGCGCTTTGTTCAGCTTCTTCAAAATTGAATAAATTTGTATTTAAAATTTCTTTCGGGTTAACCTTACTATAGCTCGATTCTATTATACGAGCAGATGGATTAAGCTTGTGTATTATGGCTTTTAAAATACCACGATGCTCTTCGGATACGAGATCTATTTTGTTTAAAATAATAATATTGGCAAACTCAATTTGGTCCGTTAATAAGTTAACAATTGTTCGGTAATCGCCTTCAATATCTGTAAGGTCTCTATCTATTAACGTTTCTGGACTTCCAAAATCATTAAAAAAGTTAAAGGCATCAACAACGGTAACCATGGTGTCTATATAACTGAATTTAGACAAGTCAATTCCATTATCTTCATCCATAAACGAGAACGTTTGTGCTACAGGAATAGGTTCACTAATTCCAGTACTTTCAATGAGTAAATAGTCAAATCGATCCTGTTTTGCTAAACGTTCCACTTCTACCATTAAATCCTCTCGGAGTGTACAGCAAATACAACCATTACTCATTTCAACCAACTTTTCTTCGGTACGAGAAAGTATGTTTTCACTTTTAACTAGATTGGCATCTACATTTACCTCACTCATATCGTTAACAATTACCGCGACTTTTAAACCGTCTTTATTGTGTAGAATATGATTAAGAAGTGTTGTTTTTCCAGCACCTAGAAATCCACTTAATACCGTTACAGGAAGCTTTTTTTGAATCATGATTTAATGTTTTTATTGATCGTTTATGCAATTTCGTCTAGAAAGACTTTACCGTTTTTAAAGTTATATCGGTTGAATATTGTTTTATAATGCGCTATAGATGCAAATAATTCGGATTTATATTGTTCTTCTATCGGTTTAGATGGTGGTAATTTGACTTTAAAAGGATCTCTTTGCTTACCGTTAACCCAAAAACGATAACAGACATGATAACCCGTCGCAAGTCCTGTTTTTCCTACATAACCAATCACTTCACCTTGTTTAACCTTTTTACCAGGTTTCATATGTTTTGCGATTTTATTCATATGCAGATATTGGGTGGTATAGGTTGTGTTATGTTTTACTTTAACATAGTTACCATTAAACTTACTGTACTGGGCATGAGTTACGGTACCATCTGTTGTTGAAAAAATGGGTGTGTTTTTAGGCGCCGCGAAGTCCGTTCCTTTATGAGCTTTTACAAACCCTGTAACGGGGTGACGTCGTCTAGGTTGAAATTTAGATGAAATACGGGTGAATTGAACAGGAGCTTTCAAAAAGGCCATTCTTAAATTATTCCCTTCATCATCAAAGTAATCTTCAAATCCTGCTCCGTTAAAGTTAAAGGCATAATGGTCATCTTTGAGATGACGAAAGTTTGCAGCATATATTTTCCCAATTCCAACAAAGGCTCCATCTACATACTTTGCATCATATATAACTTTAAATTTATCGCCAGGTTGTATATTAAAAAAGTTTATTGTCCAGGGATAAATTTCATCGGCAAAAGCCATTACCAAGCGCTGAGATAATCCTGCTTTATCCATCGTTTGAGATAAGGAACCTTCAATTATCCCAGAGGCGAATAATCGTTTTAGAACAATAGGTTTAGTTTGGTGTTCAACAAAAATAGAATCAGATAAATTATAGAAATAATAATCTATGGGGTTCGCTTTATAAATAAACTTTAATGCTGTTTTATTTGAGTCTAAAGATTTTAAAATTATATATTCTTTCCCGACCTTAAAATCTCGAACATCAAAAACAGGTTCAGAAGCTTTCGCTAATTCGTTTATTTTTGTAAAATTAACCCCATGATTATTAAGAATTCCACCTAGAGTTTCTCCGTAATTAATAGTTTTCTGAACAACAAGAAACGAATCGAGGTTATAGCCAAAAAATAAATTGGAAGAGTCCATAGTAGTGTTTTGGCTTTCTATGGTTACAACCTCTAACTTAGACGTTTTGTTATCACAGGAGAAGAATAGGCTAATGAGTATTAACCAAAGCCCTAGGTATTTAATCATATTACTTTTTTTCAAAATGCGCTTTATTTTTAGGCGACATTTATAGTGTTGATAATTAATGTATTTATAACTGGCGAGGTGTAATAAGGACTTGTTTATACCACGAGATAACATTACTTAAATGCTGTTGACCGTATCGCTTTAAGAATTTTTGTGTTTCAGGATTTGTAAGGTCCTCATAAACGTTTAATCTTTTCTCTGCAAAGGCTGTTGTTAATTGAATTTTACAACCAACTGTGATACAGGTTTTCCATTCTTGAAAAGTTTGAGGGATCATATCTAAAAGTTTAGTGTATTATTAGTATCTATTCTTAGTAAAAGTCGTTTTTGTCCACTTTCTTCAATTGTGGGACTACGATGAACGGCTGCTTTAGTGACTTTGTTAGGAAATAAGGCCCCTTTTAAAAGAACTAGAGCACCGGTTTTAACCTGTTTAATTTTATTTTCGTTAATAACGATATTAGCATTATCATGGTAATTATTTAAAGCTTCTTGGTTAATATTATCGTCAGAAAGCCATAATGTTCCTGGTCCACTATATGTACATAACAGGCGTAAATCATTAATGTCCGTATGGAATCGTCTACACAAATTTGTGTTTACCGTAGCTAATAGAAGCCTGAATTCATTGGTGTTTGTAACGGTATTAAAGGCATTAAGAACTTCTTTTATATCTTCAATGAGTAACTGATATGAATCTGGCGTAAGAAAAGTGGTGATTTCGTTTATGATTTTATGAATATCTCCACTCGATCTAAACTTCAGGTCTTGTTGTAGCAATTGATTAATCTCAAGTGTCAAATTATGAATATTTCTTTCTGAAATAACAATGTTTATTTCTTCACGATTAATATGCTTAAAGGCTTTAGAATTAGAGCCAATAATCCAATTTTCTGAACTTTTTATGTCTGTATCTATATCTTGTTTTAAAGGAATCATAAAAGGGATTGTTTAACCGTTACTATAATGCAAATATAGATAAGATTTCTGTAAACGCAACTAAGTTGCGTTAAATAAATTGAAAATAGCAATTCCAAATCATAAAAGGAATGAAGAAAGGGGATGGTATTTACTCTTATTTTTCTAAATTTATACCCACCTCTATCGGTTGAGGTATTCACCAATTTCCCTTTAATATCAATGTAAAAAGTCATTCGATTTTAGGATTAAAAATTGATTTATTTACAAAGAATTATAGGTTATTATAATATGATTTTACAGATGAAAAAAGGACTGTTACTTTTTATATTTATTTCATCAATTTTTATGGGCAAGGCACAAGAGAATGGCTTTGATTTTCAAATTGGAACAAAAGTGTCAATTTCAGATAATACCAAAAAGGGAATCCCTAATGTATATATGTATAATGAGGCTTATAAAACAGGTAATAAATTTAGATTTAAACCAATTAGTGGGCAACTATCTTCTAAATCTGATTTATTAGGGAGGGTATTTACCATTGAGAAGATAATAGAAGGTCGGTTTGAATACAACCGCTTACTTGTATTGATTGACGAGACAGATACATTATTCTATGATTATAGAATTGGGATTGAAAACCAATTAATTGAGCTTGAGAACTCAACAAATTCTAATGATCAAGGCAAACAAGGGAATAAGTCTGAGATAATACGTGAAATTGATGCCGGTAAGTTTAGACCAAATTATCCCTATGGTGTTTATATGTCTTTAGAAAGTTTTAATTTAAAGGCACCTCAAAAAGCAGTGCTTATTCCAGTTGAAAGAAAAGGAAGACAAGTCACTAAAATAGATACATTACCAGATATATGTGACTTTTTTTATGAGTCTTCTAATAATGTTGTATCCAGGTGTTTTGCTGTTTCCTTTCATGGATATTTATATTTTAGAGCGGGAGCGGTCTTGGATAATAAAAGTAAAAATGATAAAAATCAAAGTGTAAAAGAGTTTAATACTTTCTTTAGAGTTCTTATGGGTGGAAAACAATTCCTGTATTCGGAATTCGAATTTGCTTATTCAAAGTCAAATGTTTACGGATTTCAAAATACCCGTTTTGAACAAAAAGGAGTGGTTTGGAATGTTAAGAAACAAGAGTTCGATATTTTTAATTCTTGTAAAAACTACAATATTTTTTTGGAAGAGGAAGGAGGTAAAAGTAGAACGGATTGTAAAATAGGAGAATTACCAAATTTAGATGAAGTAAGAGCCTTTATTAAACGTATTATGTAGGTAAATACTCTAATTCAAAACATGGTCTTAGGAGAATAAACAGACCTTCGTTCTATAATGAACCTACCCTTTAATTCAACAATACTTATCTTCATAAATTAGTATTATAAAATTAACCTTACAACACCCAAAAGGCATAAATAATGAGGGGATACTGCATATTAATGTTTTTTTACAAATCAACATTTAAACGTATTCATAAGAATAATTATTATTCAACTCTTTTAAATATATCCGAATAATATTCAGGGTTACCAGGTAAATAATAACGTAAATTTATGGCTTTCCCATAATTTGTAGTTTGTATAATATTGCAACTAGAATATTCTAAATTCGAAGAATCTATTTTCTCTACAATTTTAAGATAATACGTGCTTTCTGATAATTTAAGACTCAAATTATCATACCCACAAGGATCATTTGATGTATTTGCTATTATATGAGTACATAATCCATTATTGTTCGTGATTATTAATTTATCTCCACTTTCGCAACTATTTAAATTAATAAGATCATTTGAACTATCTCCCTGTTTACGTTCTATTAGTATCCATTCACCTTTTAATTCAGATATTGATAATCCATTAAAGCCATTATCCTCATCTGTTGAGCATCTGGTAAACATTAGGAATGAGGTGATAATGAGGATGAAAAATTTCTTCATAATAGAATATTAATTGACTTTAATGGTATTTAAAAGATAGTGGAAAATTTAAAGTAACATGAATAAATTTATATTTTAAAACACCAATCCAAATCCTATAAAGCTTGAGTTATTTTTTAAATCCGGAGTTTTCGCATAAGTAAATCGAATTTGAACAGGTAAAGATTTTACCCATTGAATATCAAAAGCAATATGACTTCCATAAGAGGTTAACCTTTGATCTCCTGAAGTTCTAAAACGATAAAAACTTTGCTCAACAAAAGGCTCGATATGAATACGTTTTAAGAAAATGAAATCAGTAAACTTCATATTTGGGTAGGCAATGGTATTCTTCATTTTAATCTTTATGTGCGTAGAGAAATCACTTAAAAATACACCATTCGACTCATCTTTTATTCCTAATGAACTTGTTGTTAAAAAATACCCTGTACTTGGGGTAACAACCTCTTGTCTATATCGATACAGATTTTTGTCGGTATTTTCTTTAATTAAACCCAGTTCGGCTTCTAAAAAATGTTCATGATTCAATAGATTAAACCCAAAGCGTAAACTGTTTTCAGAAATATACGACTCTTTAAAATCGGTAGCGTACCTGTTGTTTAAACTGATGTATAATGGAGAACCTAAGGCTGAACCTCCTCTGTTTTTAGCAAAAACAAATGTGTTTTTAGCATCTATATTGGAATGTTTGGAACCGTAATTTAATTCTATAATTTCGGAGTCTATTGTTCGGTGTGCCCATTGAACCGATGGAATGCTCTGCAAACTATATCCAGATTTTAAAACAGAAATAGGGTAGGACATTTGAACCGCATACTTGTTTTCTTGAAAACTAGAAACAAAATATTTGTCAACCTCCATATTACGAGTTCCACTGCTACTATGTGTAAAAATTCCAGATAAGTGTACAGGGAAATGAGCATAGGTATAAACGGCTTGATGCACACTGTTTTCTGAACCAAAATTCTGATAATATCGGTATAAGAAATTATTTTTCCTCAGATAATCATTAGCATATAGATCGATTTGTACGTCTTGAGTAGATACAAAAGGAATCACAGAATGAAAACGTAATCTAGGAATTCCACCTCGATAAGAAACCTCATCAACGTTTATAGAATCTGAATGGGTTGGCATAGGTTTTATATAAGATCTTGGAGAACTTAAATTTGTGAAATCAATACGGTTTAAATCCATTTTTCCAGAACGAATTCCATCGTTGGTCTGGTAATCAAAAGTCATTACTTTATCTTTAACAAGCATATGCTTAAATGCAGACGTAACTTTTACCGAACGTCTAAACATATTCATTTTAGGATTATACAGATAGATATATTCATATTTATTATAATCTGCAGTCAGAACAAATGTGAAATCTGTTGTTAAAAAGGCATTCGAAATCTGGTTTAGTTGAGTTAATCCAAAAGATTCAACTTCTAAGGTTTTTAAATTAAGAACACATAGGATTTGCTGATCTACTTTTTGATCAATAAAAGTAATGTATTCACCATTTTCGCTGTAATTTAAATTTCTTAAGTAATCGGATTCAGTGTTTAAAAGTACACGAGATTCACCAGTGGTAATATTAATTTCTTTTATAGAAAATTGATACTTAGAATTAAGTTCTAAATAGGCCAGAGTATTATTCTTTGGATGAATGGTTGGTGAATACGATTTACTCTGTTTTGTAAGTTGAGATTTTTTCTTTTTGTTTATATCCCAAACCATTATTTCGCAATAGGATAATGTTGAAAAATTAGGATGCGTTCTTAATTCATTCCAAACAATATAATGGGCATTGCTCTGTATACGATGCGTACCATCAGGTACAGCACCTAAGGTAAAGAGAGGTTTATGATCTTGATATACTTGGGCTGGTTTTAAAAATGAGTATTCTATGTAAAAAGATTGTTCTAATTGAGCATTTGTAATAGACGATTGGTGTAAATAATCTTGAGTTGGTTTAAGTATAGTTTCTGGCATTAAATAGTCCATCTTAGAATCCATTTTGGCCACAGAATCTAAAGCCAACTCATAATGTTGAAATAGAGATTTACCGGTCTGTTTTTTTATTTGTTTAGGTAAACGTGTTAATCGACCTACAGTTTCATCCATTGCTGTGTATAAAGCATTGGCGTTTGTTTTAGATAAGTAATTAACCATCTCGTACCCTAAATTATAATGATTGGGAATGTATGCATTATAGGGTCTATTATAAGCATAACTAAAACGAGTCTTTGAATATTTTAAGGTTTGCTTGGCAAATAAACGATTTCGGTTTAAAAAGTGGCTGTAATTTCCTCTACCATAGGTATTGGCATAGGATTCTCTAAATACAGCATCGCCTTCCCAAAACCAGCCCATTAAATATACATTAGATAAAAAACTATCGGCAAAATCTCCAAGAACCGTATATGAGAACTTAAGAAGCCCTTTTCTAGAATCGGCGTGTTGTATAAAATGATGATTTTCGTGATTTACAAGATTTTTAACCCAATTCCCAGGTCCAATAAAATTACTTTGAGGTGGGGTTAAATACAAACCACTTCTATACGGACCAGGCCCTACAAAACCATTAGAAATAGCATGATCGCCATAAATAATATATGTACGCTTGTCTTTGTAGTGTCCTAACAAAGAATCCTCCCTTTGAAACTGGTGGAGGTATTGCATAATTTTATACCCTACATAAATCTGATTAGACGGCGTGATAACATCAAATGTTTCCGTTTTTAATCGTTTCCATTTGGTTTGGGTTGGGAAAATTCCAATTTGACCGAAGGATTGCCCAAAGAATCCAATTATTATAATAAGGAAGAATAGTTTTTTCAAATTCATATAATATCAAAGTATAAACGAGAATCAAAAATAAGTAACTCATTAGAAATACTATTGCTTTTAGAAGTAAATCTCAATATTAGTAGTTGATAATGTATTTATAGTAGGGAAGGTGTTTAGATTCGTTTAAAACTGAGAGACAAAGCTTATTAAATTTACATTGGTGTTTGTAAGATTTAATTTTTTGCGTAAACGTGTTCTAGCTTTCTCTAAAGATTCAACCTTTTGCCCTGTCAATTCTGAAATTTCTTTTGTAGACATATTCAACTTTAAAAAGGCACATAATCGTTTTTCATTAGGCGTAAGGTCAGGAAATTCGTGATGTAAATTATTGTAAAATGAAGGATGAACCTGATTAAATCGCTTTTCAAAATCGGACCAAATATTACTTTTAACAACCTGATCTATTTTTAATGAAATTTGATGTATTGACTTTTTAGCGTCTTATTGGTTGATGTTTTTTCTAAGATTTTTTAATTTTTCAGAAATTTCGGATAGCGATTCATTCCGTTTCATGATGTTTAAAACATTAGTAGCGAGCTCTCTATTTTTATAATCTAATTCTTCCTTGAGTTGATTTTATTGTAGTCGCGTGTATTTAACTTTTAGTTTATAACGTAGGAATAATAGGAAAATAAAAATTAAAATAGCGGTTAAACAAATAATTAAAGTTTGGATAATAAAACGCTCTTGTTGTTCTTTTAACAACAAGTCCAAATCATCGTAAAACAATAGATTTAATACATATAACTCCCCTGTTATACAAATGGCAAATTAATTTTATAGAATTTTATTCTGTAGCATTAATTTGCCATTATTATTTTAAGACCATTGTTTAAAAACATAAGCCATTACATAGAGACCCTTTGTTTATAGGATAATAATAAATGGAGAAGTTGTTAAATAAAGCCTTAATATTATCGTTAAAACAGGCAAAAACAATTGGTTTCAACCCTTTATATTATTACATTTGTGAGTAACACGATTTAATAAACTAAGAAAGATTAAGTTCAATTATTAAACGGTTATTCGCTTATACTAAGAATTGTTTTAAGCGCATGAATAAGTTCACACGTTATTCTCAAACATCTATGGTTGAGTCTTAAAATACATTATACAGGATGAAAATACTTTTTGCAAGTCAAAATGTAAATAAAGTAAAAGAAATATCGAAGCTTTTACCAGAACATATAGAAATAATAGGATTAAAAGATATAGGATTTACTGAGGATATACCAGAGACCGCTGAAACACTACAAGGTAATGCCATAATGAAGGCTAAATATTTAGCCGACCAATTGGATTATCCAATATTTGCCGATGATACCGGTCTAGAAATTGACGCTTTAAATGGTGAACCAGGTGTGTATTCTGCACGTTATGCTGGAGAGGATAAAAATGCCAATAAAAACATGGATTTGGTTCTCGAAAAATTAAAAGGGGAATCCAATAGAAATGCACAATTTAGAACGGTTATCTCATTTGAAGTAAAAGGAGAAAACTATTGTTTTGAAGGGAAAGTTGAAGGTGAAATTTGTGATGAACGTTCTGGAACGGAAGGGTTTGGTTATGATCCTATTTTTAAACCCAATGGATTTAATACAACCTTTGCCGAAATGTCTTTAGATGCCAAGAATAAGATTAGCCATAGAGGACGTGCCGTTACTAAGTTTATAGAATTCCTTAAATCTTATTAATGCGATACTTATTAAACATAGGCGTTTTTGGGTTTTTGTTTATATGCTCAAGCTTTGTATCTACAACAGAAATAGATCAAGGTTTAGAGAGTTTTATGGACACCAGTAAAGTCACAAAACCAGATTTTTTAAAAGGCGATGTAAGTTGGGCAACAACAACACTTGCTTCCTTAACGACAGAAGAAAAAATAGCTCAACTTTGTTTCATCCGCTCTTCGTCGTTAAGAGACGATGCCGAAGAGTTGAAGTTATCTAAATTGGTTAAAACATATGGTATAGGAGGAATCACCTTCTTTAAAGGAAAATCTGAAGAAATGAAAGCTTTAGGTGAAAAATACCAAAGTATTTCTAAAATACCCTTAATCTATTCTATTGATGGAGAATGGGGCGCTTCTATGCGATTAACGGATATGCCTAAATACCCTTGGATGATGACTTTGGGTGCTATTACTGACGACCGATTGGTTTTTGATGCTGCTGCACAGATGGCTATGGAGTTTAAAAGTTTAGGTATCCATATGAACTTGGCTCCAGATGTAGACGTTAACAACAATCCTAATAATCCAATTATTAATAGCCGTTCTTTTGGTGAAAATAAAGTGAATGTTGCCCGAAAAGGAATCTCTTATATGAAAGGGTTGCAGCATAATGGAGTAATGGCTTGTGCAAAACACTTTCCTGGACATGGGGATACCGATATGGATTCGCATTTAACCTTACCTCGATTAAACTTTACAAGAGAACGCTTAGATTCTATAGAACACTATCCGTTTGTTAAATTGGTAGATTCAGGGGTAAGTGCTGTAATGATAGCGCACCTAGATATTCCAAAAATTACTAAAGAAGAAAATGTACCGGCATCGGTGTCTCAAATTATTGTAGATTCAATTTTAAGACAAGAGTTTGGCTATAAGGGAATTGTAATGACGGATGGATTAGCCATGAAAGGGGTTCAAGATCATTATAATAATGGAAGGCTAGAATTAGAAGCATTAAAGGCAGGTAATGATGTGTTGTTATTACCTCAAAATATGAAGGCTGTTATTGATACTGTAATGTGGGGTATAAAACACGGAGAGTATTCAATGGAGGCGTTAGATAAAAGTTGTATGCGTGTTTTAATGATGAAAAGTCATTTAAACCTAAATGAATCTATTGCTTTACCAGATTCTGTAAATGTTGATTATTATGAAATGTTGAAACAAACATTAATGGAAAATGCATTTACTTTGGTTAAAAATGAACAACACATACTTCCGTTCCGAAAGTTAGATAAACAAAGATTTGCTTGGGCAAGTTTTGGAGATAAAACTGAATTGGACGTGATGGATAAGCAAATGAAGTTTTATGCCAATTTTGACCATAAACATTTTAATAAATCGTCTAAACAAGCTGCATTTACAACTTGGTTAAATAAACAACATGGTAAACAAATTGTAGTTAGTATTCATAAGTCGGATGCTAACCCTTGGAAATCATATGAACTTACAGACTTAGAGCGTTTTGTTTTAGAGCATGTAGGCGAAGTTGAAGATGCGCATTTAATGGTGTTTTCGAATCCATATGCTATCTATGAACAAAAAGGATTAGATCAATTTAAGAGTATTTCTATCGCTTATCAAAATAATAAGGAAGCGTTACTATTAGGGCCTCAATTTTTATTTGGAGCCCGCTCACCAAAAGGGAAATTACCTGTTGGTATTTCTAAATTATTTCCAGAATCTACAGGGGTTTCTTTCTCTAAATTAGACATACTAAAAGAAGAGCACCCTCAAAAATATGGATTAATAGAAAATGATTTCTCTAAGGTAGATTCTATTATTAAATACTCTATTAAGCATAAAGCAATGCCAGGTTGTCAATTGTTAGTAGCCAAAGATGGAAACGTTATTTTTAATAAATCTTATGGTTACCAGACTTACAATAACAAGATTGCCATAAACAACCAGAGTCTTTACGATATTGCATCAATTACTAAAGTTACAGCTTCAGTACCAACACTAATGCATTTATACGAAGCAAACAAGTTTACCTTAACGGATAAACTTGGAGAACTCTTGAAAAAGTATAAAACAACCAATAAAGCAGACTTAACCGTTAAAGATATTTTAACGCACCAAGCCCGTTTAAAATCTTGGATCCCGTTTTATAAGAATACCCTAAACGAAGATTTAAAGCGAGATACAGCTGTTTATGCTACTAAACAAAATGAACTATACTCTGTGCCGGTAGCTAAGGGTATTTATATGAATAATCAGTATATAGATTCTATAGATTATTGGATTTCTGAATCTGAACTTAGAGAGACAAAAGAGTATAAGTATAGTGATTTGGGGTATTATATTTTGAAAGATTATATTGAAGATTCCCAAGGTTTAAGTTTAGAAACTTTCCCGAAATCTAAATTCTTTGAACCTTTAGGCGCATATTCTATACAGTATAACCCTGGAAATCATAAAGGCATTGTACCCTCTGAACAAGACACGTATTTTAGAAACAAAACATTAAGAGGAGAAGTGCATGATATGGGTGCAGCAATGTTAGGTGGAGTAGGTGGACATGCGGGTTTATTCTCGTCGGCATCAGACTTGGCTAAAATCATGCAGATGTATTTACAAAAAGGAACCTACGGAAATAAAAAATATTTCGAAGCGTCTACCATTGATACGTTTACAGAGTGTCAGTATTGCGACGATGGAAACCGAAGAGGTTTAGGATTTGATAAACCCTTAATAGAAGAAGGAAATGGACCAACTAGTGCGTTGGCTTCAAATAAAAGTTTTGGACATACAGGCTTCACTGGAACAATGGCCTGGGCAGATCCAGAAAATGGTATGATTTTCATATTTTTATCTAATCGTACTTACCCAACCATGGATAATAGGAAACTAATGAAATGGGATGTTCGTACGAAATTACAAAGTGAGTTTTATAATTTATTAAATACCAAAGAACAATGAAAAAGTCCGTATTGATATTCGGTTTAATGGGGTTAATAGCTTGTGATAAACCAGCAAATGAACCTGCACCTGCATCTACAACAAATAATGAAGAAGTGGCTAAAGAGGTTACCTATTACTCTACAGGAATGGTACAAAAGCTATCTCAAATGAAAGATGGTCAGCTAAATGGGGTTCATTTAGAAATTGACCAAAGAGGTAATTTAATTCATCAAAACAACTATCTAAATGGAAAGTTAGACGGTGTACAGATGAACTATACATCTACTGGTAGACTTGAGTTAAAGGCCAACTATACAAACGGTGTTTTAGACGGAGAGTATTCTAAATACAATAAAGATGGAAGAAGCCTTCAAGAATCTTGTACCTATGTAAATGGAGTAAAACATGGTGTGGCATCTTGGTTTTATAGTTCAGGAAAAGTAAGTATGACTTACATCTATGAAAATGGAAATATTAATGGTTTAGCACAGCAATTTTACGAAAGTGGAAATTTAAAAGCTGAAGTTAACTATGATAATGGAAATATGAATGGGGAGTGGAAGAAATTTGAAGACAATACAGTCGAATAGTTTCAGTGCTTAGAAATTAGGGTATAAGTTGAATTGATTATTAAAATATCGACACCCTAAAATAATTCAGTAATTTTGCATTTAGAAAAATACATAAACACATGGAATTAAAGATCGGAATTGTATGTTTTCCGACCTATGGAGGATCTGGTATCGTTGCAACAGAATTAGGACGTGCTTTGGCCAAAAAAGGATACGAAATACACTTTATTACATATAAACAACCTGTTAGGTTAGAGGTTTTCGAAGAAAATGTGTACTACCATGAGGTTAGTACTGTAGATTACCCTTTGTTTGAATTTCCGCCTTATGAACTTTCTTTAGCAGCAAAGATGGTTGATGTTATAAAACATGAAAAACTAGATGTTTTACATGTACATTATGCCATTCCAAATGCTTATGTTGCCTATTCGGCGAAGCAAATTTTATTACAACAAGGGATTACAATTCCAATTATTACAACCCTTCACGGAACCGATATTACCTTAGTAGGTAAAAGCAGTTTATTGAAGCCTGTAATATCTTTTGCCATTAATCAATCTGATTACGTTACTTCAGTGTCAGAAGATTTAAAGAAAGAAACATGTGAGTTTTTTGATATAAAACCTGAAAAAATACACGTTGTACCTAACTTTATTGACTTTAGTGAGTATAAGTTAGATTATACCGAAAAAGAACTGGTAAGAAGAGAACGTTTAAAGCGTATTCTTTCTCCAAATGGAGAACCTGTAATGGTTCACATCTCAAATTTTAGACCAGTTAAACGTGTAGAAGATGTTATTCAGGTATTCAACAATGTGAACAAAGACATTTCATCCACTTTAATTATGGTAGGTGATGGACCTTGTAGAGATGAAGCTGAGCGCTTAGTAAGAAAATTAAACCTTTCTAAGAAAGTACGTTTTGTTGGGAAAAGTCCAGATGTACCTCAAATATTAGATTTGTGTGATCTTATGATTCTACCTTCAGAAACAGAGAGTTTTGGATTGGTAGCTTTAGAAGCCATGGCCAGTAAAGTACCTGTAATTTCTACCAATACAGGTGGACTTCCAGAGGTTAATGCACATGGTAAAACAGGGTTTATAAGTGATGTTGGAGACATTAAGTCCATGTCTAAAAATGCATTATACATTTTACAGGACAAACAAACCTTGGAAAACTTTAAAGAGAATGCATTTAAACATGCTCAGTTATTTGACTTAAAAAATATTTTACCAGAATATGAGAATATATACTGCGAAATATTAAAATGTAAGAATTACCTACAAAGTGTTGGATTAAAATGATTGAAGTATAATTTTTTTTAGACTTTTAATTTCGTTAATTTGCGTATGTTTTTCAATGTTTAGTGCTTTTATGCAGAGTTAACATGCAATTTTATTATTAAATACATCAAAATGAATAAAACCAGTCGTTTTTTAGCTATAGCCATATTATTAGTTTTTTCTTTAACTGCACTTTGGAGTTGTGATAAAGAAAATGAACAAGATACCCCAGAAGGTACAGGGATTTTTCTTATATTAAATAACTCTAAACATAGATTATACTATCTTAAAGATGAGGATCCAACGGATACGTTAGTTATAGATTCTGCGCAAATGGTTCCTATTGAAGTATTTGTAGAGGAAGAAAGTCATGCATCTCCAAGTGAGTTTTATGCTGGAAAAAAATTATTATTATATAGAATACACGAAATAGATAGTGTTACTCTAATTCCGGCATACGAGCAGAAACCCGTTATAAATAGTTTATGGATTTGGGATAAGAAAGATGATTTAGAATATGGAGTATCTCAATACAAAATTATCATAAGTGATAATATGATATTGTAATCCATAGATTACTATATATAATAAAAAGAGTGCTATTTAAAACAGAAGTTTTAATAGCACTCTTTTTATTTGTTTGTGTTTTCGTATTATATAAAAACTCTTTTTTACTGGGGCTTACGAAGGTTAATTAATTTCTCTTGTAATAAGCTTAACTCCGGGTTAGACTTAGTTAAGGTCATGGCCTTTTCAAAATCCAAAATGGCCTGTTGAGGTAAATTCATTTGTTCATAGATAGATCCTTTTATGGCATAATACAAATAGTACTTTTGTAAAAACGGATCGCCGTTAATATGATCCAGTTCTTTTAAGGCTTTAAATGGACCGTATAGTTCTAAAATAACCAAACACCTGTTAAGATAAACGACCGGATCATGATTTAACTGATAGAGTATGTCGTAATAGTTAATGATATTCTTCCAATTGGTTTTGTTATAGGTAGGTGCTGTACAATGTTCATACGCTATGGCTGCTTCTAAATGATAAGCCGTTAAATGAGGTCCAAATGCAGCTTTGTTCATATAATAGTTTCCAAGAACAATTAATTCCTGATCCCAAACGGATCGATTTTGATGTTTTAAAGTAATTAAATGACCTAAAACATTCGTTCTACCTTCAATTCTAGAAGTATGGAAGTACATTAAAGCCAATAAGGCATAAGCTTCAGGCAATTGACTTTCTTTATGTTCTAATAAGGCTTTAGTTAAAAATATGGCATTAGATATTATGTCTTTACGTATAAGTGCATTGGAGTGGCTAGAATTATAGCCTTCATTAAACATAAGATAAAGGGTATGCAAAACCGATTTAGTTCGCGGTTTAATTTCTTCTAATGAAGGTATCTGGGGTTTAATTTTATGTTTCCTGAAATAGGATTTTGTTCTATATAGACGTTTAGATACTGTATCTTCGGAGGTAAGAAAAGCTTTTGCAATTTCATGGGTAGAAAAACCACATAGGGATTTTAGAATAAAAGTAATTTGATTTTCAGAAGACAATTCCGGATGACAACAGGCATACATCATCGCTAGAAAATCGTCGTCAATCTGATTTTCTTGCCACAAAGCATCCATCGTAGATGATAACGTATATTCTGAGGATAATAATTTCCGTTCTGGATCTGAAAAATCTATGGTTTTACTGTGTTTTTTACGGCGTACAATATCTATTGCTTTGTTTTTTGCCACCCGGTATAACCATGCCGTTGGATTTTCTGGTAATCCATTTTTATCCCATTTTTCTATGGCAACAAGCATGGCATCCTGAATAACATCTTCTGCTAACTCTATATTTTCTGTACCAAAAATCTTAATTAACACTGAAATCATTTTACCAGATTCCTGTTTATAAAGCGCATTAATCGTGCTGTGGATATGTTTAGATTGTTTAACCATATTTATATAACGAAGTGAACCTATGAATTGAGACACTTTAGATCATAATTCGAGATTAAAATATGAAATTTGTATCAAAAATACAGTATATATCGTGTATAATTAACGTAGCCTTTAATAAAGGAGACGTTAATACAATTTGAAATGAGAAAATACAGACCCAATGGTAATCTATTAATAAAAGTCAAATATTAGTATTATCTAAGGTTGTATTGAGTAATAGGGATTGTCTTTTTTTTTGAATAAACTAATTAATGTTCTCCGAAATGAAATTATATGTTAGATCTGTTTTCGTCAATACGTTCTAACTTATAAAATGGTATAACCAAAAGAAGAATAGAAAATACTTTTGCTTCATAATTAACAAAACGAAGTAAAATGAAAAGATTAAAGAACATCCAAATTGGATTACTAACAAGTTTGGTATTGGTAACATTGGCCTCTTGTGAAGAAGACGATAAACAAACATTAGATAACCCACCAGAACAAAATAGTATAAATATTGGGACGCATACTTTAGAAACGTATTCTCAGATTAACGATACTGAAAATTTGATTGTATTTGAGTCTGGGTTAGGGAATGGACATTCTGTTTGGTTTTTAAATCATATTTTGGATGAAATAGGAGAAGAATCGGATGTATTACTTTATGATAGAGCAGGATATGAAAATTCAGAAATAGGACCAGGACCTAGAACGATAGAACAGTTGTCTTTTGAATTAGAACAGGTTGTTGCTCCTTACTTAAATGGACGTAAAATGATATTGGTTAGTCATTCTATTGGAGGATTCATTGCAAGGGATTATACGCTCAAAAACCCTGATAATGTAGAGGCTTTATTGTTTATTGATCCTTCACACGAAAGTTATAATAACCCAGGGCAAGACGGTGAAGATCTGCTATATGATTTAATGGTGGAAATGTATGGGGAAGTACATGGTGCGCCAATGGAAGCGAGGTCATTGATTGAGAACATCGCATACGCTTCTACTTTAGCTGACCTTCCAAATATTCCAATAACGGTGCTCACGAGTATGAAAGAAGATGAAGGTAATATCACTTCGGATGAATTGAATGGTGGTAGCAGACAAATTTGGTATGATGCACACAAAGAGCTCGGTGAAGGAATTTCAGATTTTGTTCATATCCCTACAACTCAGTCTGGGCATTATATTATGATAGACGAACCAAATTTGGTTATCGAGGAAATTCAAAAATTAATGGCAAAATAATCGTTTTAGAATAGAGAGTAAAGTCTCTAATTTGATTTAGAATATTACGTATATAAACTAAAAATAGCGCCAATTTATTAGCGCTATTTTTAGTTTTACTCTTTTTATTTCTATCCCATTGGTCTTATTTCGCGCACTTCAATTGTACAGTCGTGTTCAAATCCAGGACATCCTTTGGCCATTTCGGTAGCTTCGTTTAAAGTAGTGGCCTTAACAATAATGTATCCTCCAACTAATTCTTTACCTTCAACTAATGGACGGTCTGTTACTTTAGTTCCTTTATTGGTTAGAGATTTACCTTCATTCATTAAGGGTTCTCCACCAACTAACTTTCCTTCCTTGGCCATTCCACCCATCCATACTTGCCATTTTTGCATATGCTCTTGCATAGCCTCAGGCGTATAAACGTCATCCATATTTTCTCCACCTCTAATAATAAACATGTAATCCTTCATCGTATTTTTGTTTTAATAAGTTTGTAATTCGTATTTCTATCTATAATGTGCTGTTCCAAAACCTTCTCCTTTACCAGATTGGCACAATTGTCTTAAGCTTTCCATATATCTTCCCCAAGAAAAATTACAAATTGCATAAAAATCATCTTGTTCTGGGAAGCCTTCATGGGTGAATCTAACTCGCGTTTTACCGTCGTTTTCATCCAATTGAAAGGTGATCGTATTCCCAACCCAACCGTGTGGACTTTCTATACATTCCCAAACTAAAACGTTGTTTTCTTCCAACTCAATAATTTTCATAGTTGGTCCAGTCATGTCTCCAAAATTAAATTGAATAGTATCTCCCAAATGTTCTCCTCCAGACGTTTGAGAAGTCCACCATTGCGATAGTCCCTTTATACCTTTAATGGCATTAAACACATCAGATTGACTCGCTGAAATGTGGAATAAGTGTTTAATAGAATAGCTCATAATATTTTGTTTTATATGGTTATAACGAATACCTTATTAAAATTTGGACAAGGATATTGATATATTAAAGATATTTAAAAAATATGGAGTAATTACATTGAGTAGTATTGTTGTATATTTCACCGAAATTCAAATTTAATAGATAACCACAATGAATAGATTTATTATTTTCACCTTAATATATGTAGTATTTTGGTTGTATAAAGATTTTAAAAACGATAAAGGATTACATATTAAAGCCAAAATTTTCCATTCCATATTAATTTTCTTATTAATGAGTTCGTTTGCGGGTTCATTTGCACGCTTAGGTTGGACAATTGGGCATATGGATAAAATTATTGAACGATTTGGTGTAGATGTTGGAATTGTTCCAGGACCAGTACATCTAATCATCTATTTTGTGAACCTTGTACTTTCATTAACAATATTGGTTTTAGCTTATCAGATGGTAAGACGAAAAGATATGGCTAGAAAGCTTTTTATGAATTTATTTCCAATATTGGCTTTAACTACCGTGTTTAATATATATAGAGGTTGGTTAAGTGAAACAGGAGGCATTGAGCTATCTGATTTGACTATTTTTATTGGTGGATTTATTGTAATGAGTGGGATTTCGTTTCTATATCTTAAAATATATTCGAGTAAATGGATGGTTGAATTCTTTAATCAAGAGTTTGAAGAAAAGAAACAACCCAATACGTAAAGATTTAAGGAAGAATTTAATTAATCTTATTTCTTTTTTAGAATGAATAGAAAACAGATTAATATAAGGAATATGGATACATAAAGTATTATCCTATTTGTGCGTTTAGAGTTGATTATTTGTTGTTCAAGTTGCTTTATTTGATCTTCTAAATGATGTATCTGCTTGTTTTTATTGATTTTAAATGGAAATACTGAAATAGGTTCTTTTGCAACACCCAATTGTTTTATTAAGTGATGACTTACACTTAAGGGTCCTGTATTAGAGCAATCATTTGTCCAATGGAATTTTTCTTGATTACCATCACCATATGTAAAAACTAAATAGGTAAAGTTTAGAATAAAATGTTCATTACAACATCCGTCAACTGGTCCTATTACAGAAATGTATTCATCGTAAATGGATAAGCCTTTATAATATTTAGAAACTTTAAATGTGAATATGTCTTTTTTCTCTTGACGATAATAAATAGCATCTCTATTGATTTCTACAACTTGGCCAATAAATATTGCTCTAGCGACTGTTGTGTCTGTTTCAAATGATTTAAAACAAAATTCAGCATATACATTTAAAGAATTAAGGAATGCGAGTAGATATATTAATTTCATTCGTCCACTATTAATAGATGAAGTTAATATACTAAATATTAATATTATCTTGCGCAAAATAAAATGAATCAAGATGAAAAATTACAGTATACTCATAATAAGTTTAATACTTTCTCAGCAGATTAATGCACAAATTGAAGAAGGTTGTGGAATTGCCAAATATCCGTTTAATAGTAACGCGGAAAATACGATTTCTACAAACTATGATGGAACAGTTAATGGAGTAGTTTTATCAGAGGATAGAGATTTGAACCCAAATAGCGCCTATGAATTTGATGGTGTTGATGATTATATTTCTATTAATAATCAGCCCGTGATTAACTCATCTAACTTTACAATAACTGCCTGGGCTAATATGGCTGGTTCTGGTGGAGGTACACATGCATTAAATCCAATTTTTATTCAGAGGAATAATGTTATTAGTGCAACATCTTCATTAATTGGTCTATTTGCAGAGTATAATAATAATCAAGTGACCTTTATGGTGAGAAATCAGAATTCAGGTATTCTTACACCAACAAGTATAAGTAGTCCAAGTCCGAATTATAACGAATGGCATTTTTATGCGGCCGTAAAGGATAGTACATCACTAACATTGTACATTGATAGTGTAGAGGTTGGAAGTGTTCCATGTCCTGTATTAGGGTCGTTTAATACGGGAGCAGATAATACAGATATTGGAAGACATTACTATAGTGGAGCGGCTAAAAGTTTTTTTAACGGTAAAATTGATGATGTAGAAATACATAACTGTGCATTGAGTGAAGATGAAATATTAGATATTTATAACCCAATTGTTAAACCACCTGTTTCAATTGTTGAAGATAATAAGGCATTTATTTCATTTTATCCTAATCCAGTTTCTAACGAACTACATGTTGAAAACTTGAATAAGGAAAGAGGAACAATCGAAATTTATTCCATTCAAGGGCAACGTCTTAGTGCTCATGTTTTAAATGAACGAGTATCTATAGATATTTCACAATTGCCACACTCTACTTATATAATTAAGTTAATTCAAGGTTCTAACAATCAGCATTATAAATTTGTAAAACAATAGTAGTAGTCATTTCCAGATGTGGTTAATTTATGGTTTATGATGGTTGTTGTGTATTTATACTTTGTTGTAAACAGTCGATTATTATAATGTATTCGAATTGAATAGTTATATAAAACGATTGAAATAATGAAATAAGTTACTGAAATTCATTAACTTAGTATATTGCAGCATAAGCGTATTAAATTCAATTCTTTCAATTAAATCATTACATCATGGAAATTTTAATTATTACAGGCCCTCCATATTCTGGAAAAGGGACGCAATGTTTGGCTTTAAAAAATATTTTAGGATTTAAACATATCTCGACTGGGGATCGGTGTCGTTTAGAAAAACGCAACAATTCTTATATAGGAAGATTATTGTCTAAATATGAGGCTTTGGGTGAATTGGTGCCTGATCATATTATGAGAGAATTATTGAATAGAATCTTAGATGAGAATGTAAATGAACGAGGTCTCATTTTAGATGGATACCCAAGGACAATAAATCAAGTCAATTATTTATTAAAGCTTGTGAAATTAAAAGTCATAAGCATTAATAAAGTCTTTCAGATTGAAGTGGAGAAAAAGGAATTGATAAAGCGAGGAATTCATCGTGCTACTAAATCCAATCGTCAGGATGATAAAGATCCACGTATTAGAGAACGACGAATAGAGATTTATGAAATGATGATAAAGCCAAGTATAGAACATATGAAAACGAAATTGAATGTTTTTACATGTTATAGCGATGGGACTAAAGAAGAGCTCACACAAAAGATAATTGTAGAATTGTAATCGTATTTAATAATAAAAACTTGATTTAAAAATATCATATACACAATATTAGATATATTTATACAAGTATTAACATAAGTAATTAGTAATCAATAATGAAAAATTACTCGAAAGAAGAGATTGAAAGGTTGATTTCAAGATTTGAGACTCAATCCTTACCAAAAACAGAATGGACACATGAGGCCCATTTGGTTGTTGCCATTTGGTATTCTAAATATTATACAATAGAGGAGGAGGCTATGGATTTAGTCAGAGAATTTATTACAGAACATAACACATCTGTAGGGACGGTGAATGATGATAACGATGGATATCATGAAACGATAACCAAGTTTTGGTTGCACCTTGCCAAAACCTATGTTTCTGATAAAATGAATTGGTCTATAGAATCCTTATGTAATGGCTTTATTAATTCGGATCAATCTAAGCCAGATTATTTACTGAATTTTTATTCTAATGATGTTTTGTTTTCTGTGGAAGCGAGAAGACATTGGGTTGCACCTAATTTAGTTAATCAAACATCAATCCATCATCAATAAACCACAGAATGGTTCTTTACCATTCAGGTTTGAGGCAAGCATAAATGATATCGTCTACCCACTCACCTTTAAAGAAAAGGCTTTCTTTAAAATGAGCTTCTTTTCTGAAATTGAGTTTCTCAAATAATCGAATAGAATTTGAATTTCTAGGATCGATAGAGGCCGTAATTCTGTGTTTGTTTAATTCTGTAAATAAATAATCTATAACGAGCTTTAACGATTCTTGGGCATATCCTTTACCTTGATACGCTTTATGTAACGTACAACCTAACTCACACTGGTTCTCGTCTATAAAATGAACACCAATATCACCTATGACTTGGCTTGTATCATTTAAAACAATGACCAATTGAAACCAAGAATTAGGCGTGTTAATTTTTTTTGGATTCTTAAGGATATAAGCATTCGTATCTTCAATAGATTTTGGAACCCAACCTTGATATTTATTGGCTTCAGCATCAGATCGATATTCAAAAACATCGAGGTTGTCTTTTAGAGCAATTGGACGTAATTCAACGCGTGTACTATGGAGCATTATTTAATGAATTGAATGAATAATAGATGGTTTTAATTGTATTCTTCTGGGCATTTTAATATCCAATCTTGGTGAGTGAATGTATTCCATTCAATGTTCTTAAGATTATAATTGGAGTCTATTAGAGGATAGTATTTCCCTCCATTTACAGAAACTTTAGAATGTGCATATAGTTCATCATATTTAATTCCTTTAGCTTCAAAATCAGCTTCTATACGTTGTAATAATTGCCAGATCATATCTGGTTTAGTGGCAGCAACACGTAATTGTCTATTTGTTGCATAGTCATACTTGTTAATTTTTTTTCGTGTATTAGATTTTAAATCCACATACTCAAAATAGAAGGAGTGAGAACCTTTTGTTCTTAACATCATTCTCCAAGATAAACGATGACCTCCCTCTGTCCAAAGGACATTATCTTCAATAAACCAATGGCGAATAGGTAATGTAAGTTGAACAAGAAAGTACAAAGAGATTAATCCAAGTCCGATTTTATAATTACGTGAAAGACTCACCTGATCTTTTAAATCATTATAGAATGTTTTTGATTTAAAAAACAACTGTTGTATACGTTGTCTAGGGTAGAAGAATACAGCAAAAGCAATGGCAAAATATGGGAATATTCCAATTTGAAGCGTAATGGAATTGGCTAAATGAAAAGTAAGGGTAGCAATTAATGCTATGGTTCGCGTACGCTTAAATAAGAGCATAGGAACCACTAATAAATCGAAGAATATACCGGCATAAACTTGAAAATATTGAACGGATTCTAGTTCAAGAAAGTTGGCATAAGTATCCCAAGATAATTCATTTCGAAACCATTTGGCTGCACGTTTAAGACGTAGGGCTAAGAATTTATTCTCTAACCACCCTGGGTATAATTTAGCAATGGAAGCGTAAACATAAACGATAGCTATTTGAAATTGAAAAATAAATACCGTCCAATATTTAGTCCAATTCTGCTTTAAACTCGGATTGCGTTTAACATCTAATGAATGGTATTTATGCGCTGGTATAATGGCCATAAATCCACTAATTAACCACACTAAATAATAATGGTTATTATAGTGTGATTTTTGCATAAAGTACGTTAATCCCCACAAGGTGAAAAAGGATATACAGGCCATACGGTACCTATAACCCAACATGATTAGAATTCCCATTATTCCCATTACAATGTAATAGAAATACATAAACTCACCTAAAAGGACTTCTGTCCATTCAAATCCAATGAATGTGAATGTTTGTTTAGGAACAATAAATGCTTCTTTAACCCAGCCTGTAGCAATAGCGCCCCAAGACTCCAATAACATAAGTAATCCAAAGAATATTCTAAATATAATAAGTTGAGAATTATCAACTTGTTTAAACATTATTTGCAATATCTTATTCATTATGGAGGGGTCGTTTATTCAAACAAAGTAGGAGGGGTATCTCCATCTTCTTCACTTGGTTCTTCAATAACTTCGGGCGTTTCGTATGGTAAAGATTCTAAGATTTCAACATCTTTAATGTCATAAGAACTGAGTTGGTTACCAATGGCTTTTATACCTTTAACCGAAATAAATTCTTCAACATTAATTTGTTCTGCCTCCTTTAATTCTTGACCTCTTTTTTTCTTGAAGTTTAACTGAAACATTGGTCTAAAGTCAAACGAAACAGTTTCTGTAACGCATTTTTCATCCGGTAAATATTCAACTTTTTTGGTTGAATTTTCTGGATTAAAACGCTTTATATAATGTTTCTTCTTTTCTGGGTTATAATAAACAACGGTAATTGGTTTTTCCCAATTGACTTTATCAATAATGAGCCAGTTGCGTTCAAAATGGGTCGATATATCTATCGTATGAAGTTTATACGTTCCATCATCTAAGATTTCAATAATTTTATCTTCGGCAGCAAACTCACCTAATAAACGCCCTCTACCATCTCGATTAAGACGCATAATGGTTTCATCTAGCCAAACTTTTATTGGGTCTAAGGTAGAAATACCAGCCTCTTTAAGTTTTACCGATTTAATAGGGAACTTAGAAACTAAATTTCCTTTAGATGAACGTCCTTTAATGGCCAGTTCAGCAAAGTCTATATCAAATTTTAATTTTCTAGTTTGGGCTTGTAAATTTAATGCAATAGATATTTTTTCAGCTTCTCCGTTAGGGTTAGCTGTAAAATATAAGAGTTTAGATTTAGGCGTTTCCGAAATGATTTTATATTCTTTATCTCGAGTGATACTCTTAACATAAAAACGTTTCATATAGGTATTGCGAGTGGCCCCGTCTGTGTAAATAACATTGTAAATTTTACGAATATTATTTTTCTTAAATACAGCAATATAAA
This sequence comes from Flavobacteriales bacterium, assembly GCA_965243605.1. GTDB lineage: Bacteria > Bacteroidota > Bacteroidia > Flavobacteriales > CAJXXR01 > JBMYYR01. The sequence continues at coordinate 32,981 of CBDEVQ010000033.1, read as the reverse complement.
GAATGTTTTTACCAATGAATTTTTTCTCTTCCACTTTAAAAACAGTCATCGTACCATCTTTCCTAAATACAATAATATCATCAATATCTGAGCAATCACAAACATACTCGTCTTTTTTAAGACCAGTACCCGCAAATCCTTCTTCTCTATTTACATAGAGTTTTTCATTCGCTATAGCGACACGTGCTGCAACGATATTTCCAAAATTGGCAATTTCAGTTTTACGTTCACGTCCTGGTCCATATTTCTTTTTAATCATTTTAAAGAAATCGATTGTATAATCGATAATATGGGCAAGATTGTGTTGTAGTTCTGCAATTGTATCTTCAATCTTCTGGATTAACGTATCCGCCTTAAACGCATCAAATTTTGATATTCGTTTAATACGTATTTCGGTTAAACGTGTAACATCTTCATCTGTAACTTCACGCTCTAAATGCTTAATGAAAGGCTTTAATCCTGCATGTATTTCAGTGATTATTTCTTCCCATGTTTCACATTCTTCAATGCGTAAATAAATACGGTTTTCAATAAATATCTTCTCAAGACTTGCAAAATGCCAAGACTCTTTTGCTTCGTTAAGCTTTATTTGAAGTTCTCTTTCTAGAAGAGTAACTGTATTTTGTGTTGTATATTTAAGAATTTCAGATACACCAATGAATTTAGGCTGATCGTTGTGAATAACACAACAATAAACAGATAAATTCATTTCACAATCCGTAAATGCATATAAGGCATCTATGGTTTGGTCAGGAGAAATATTATTTTGTAAATGAATAATGATTTCAACATTGGCTGCAGTATTATCTTCAACCTTTTTTATTTTGATTTTTCCTTTATCATTGGCTTTTAATATAGAATCTATTAAAGAACCAGTTGTTGTAGAATAAGGAATTTCAGTAATTTTTAAAGTCTTCTTGTCTTGTTGTTCAATTTTTGCTCTAACACGAACTTTTCCACCTTTTAGTCCATCGTTATAGTTAGAAAAATCTGCGCTTCCACCCGTAACAAAATCTGGATACAATTTGAACGATCTGTTTTTTAATACCGATATACTGGCATCAATAAGTTCATTAAAATTATGGGGAAGAACTTTTGTAGATAATCCAACAGCAATACCTTCTACACCATGGTATAAAAGGACTGGAAACTTTGCGGGCAAAATTTCTGGTTCTTTACCACGACCATCATATGAACTTAACCAAGTTGTAATTTTAGGATTAAAAAGTGTGTCTAATGCAAAAGGAGTTAATCTAGCCTCTATATAACGTGGAGCCGCAGCACGATCTCCTGTAAATATATTTCCCCAGTTACCTTGTGGATCTATTAATAGATTTTTTTGACCAATATGCACCAGTGCATCACCAATAGAGGCATCACCATGGGGGTGATACTTCATGGTATTACCAATAATATTAGCCACCTTATGATACCTTCCATCATCCATTTCTTTCATAGAATGAAGAATTCTTCGATGAACGGGTTTTAATCCATCTTCTAGAGCTGGTACGGCACGTTCCAGAATAACATAAGAAGCATAATCTGTAAACCAATCTTTAAAGAGACCATTTATAGATTTAATGCTTTCTTGATTCTCGTTATTATCTTCGAATGGTTTTTCCATAATTATGTTCTTCTTCTTGGTGAGTGGCTAAATCCTTTAAACTTTCTAATACCAATTTTTTTTCACGCTTGTTAAGTAACGATAAATCGACTGAACGCGTTCTTTTTATTGAGTGTTTACTGTTTACAGTGATAGAAAGATATTCGCGGAAAAATTTCTTTTGGACTCTGACTCTTCTAATCTTACGTTTAGGAAGTTCAAGATTTACATTACGTTTAAATAAGTATTGTCCAAATAAAATACGATGTCCTTTTACAATGACAACTTGATCGGTGTCATTGTATTCAAAATGACTTGGTCGAAATAAGAAGATAGATATAAATATACCTAAGCTTATTTCAAATAAATAAAGGCTTTCAATTTCTTCACCAACCCTTCCGTAAAAGAAGTCAGGTTTATTATTAATATGATAAAAAATAGCGACCAATAATAGACTTAATCCGATTGCTATATAGTATTTTGTCTCTCTTTTTTTTGTATTTATTTCCATAAATTATTCTACGCTATCTTTATCTACTTTAAGATTTTCTACAATAAATTTTTGTCTTTGTGGAGTGTTTTTCCCCATGTAAAATTTTAATAAATCTTCTATAGACATATCGTTATTAAGCATAACAGGCTCTAAACGTATATCTTTTCCGATGAAATGCTGAAATTCATTTGGCGAAATTTCACCAAGTCCCTTAAATCGGGTAATTTCAACTTTACCTTTTAAAGTGTCCATGGCATCCTCCTTTTCGGTGTTGTCATAGCAATAAATGGTTTGCTTTTTATTTCTTACTCTAAACAATGGCGTTTGTAAAATATATAAATGACCATTTTGAATAAGCTCTGGGAAAAACTGTAAGAAGAATGTAATAATCAATAATCTAATGTGCATCCCATCAACATCGGCATCGGTAGCAATTACAATATTATTATACCTTAATTCATCCAGTCCATCTTCAATATTTAAAGCCGATTGTAATAAGTTAAACTCTTCATTTTCATAAACTACTTTTTTACTTAAACCATAAGAGTTTAGCGGTTTACCTTTAAGACTGAAAACAGCTTGAGTGGCAACGTCTCTAGATTTAGTAATAGATCCACTTGCGGAATCTCCCTCGGTAATAAAAAGAAAAGTCTCTAATCGTTGATCTCCTTTCTTATCATTATAATGGACTCTACAATCTCTAAGTTTTTTATTATGAAGATTTGCTTTTTTAGCCCTTTGACGGCTTAATTTTTTAATACCGGCTAATTCTTTACGTTCTCGCTCTGCTCTTAATATTCTTTTCTGAATAGCCTCTGCAGATTCAGGGAATTTGTGTAAATAATTATCAAGGTGTTCCTTAATGAAATCAAGCACGTAAGTTCTTACGGTTGTTCCATCGGGTTCCATTTTTAAAGACCCCAGTTTTGTTTTGGTCTGGGATTCAAAAATAGGTTCAACCACTTTAATACTTATGGCACCAACAATAGATTGTCTAATATCAGAAGCATCATAAGGTTTTCCAAAAAAGTCGCGAACGGTTTTAACAATAGCCTCTCTAATGGCTTGTTGATGTGTACCACCCTGTGTTGTATGCTGCCCGTTTACAAACGAATAATAATTTTCGTTGTAGGCATTATTAACATGGGTAAGGGCCACTTCAATATCATCTCCTTTTAAGTGGACGATAGGGTATAGGAGGTTTTCTTTGCGGATGTTATTGGATAAAAGATCTAATAATCCGTTTTCAGAAAAGTATTTATTCCCATTAAATTCAATGGTAAGACCTGGATTTAAATACACATAATTCCAAATCATTTTTTCTACATATTCCTTAACAAATTTAAAGTTAGGAAATATTGTAGAGTCAGGAATAAAGCTAATTCGGGTTCCTTGTCTAACCGTTGTAGATTGAATGTCTTCTTCGTTGGTAATATTACCTTGAGAAAACTCTACAATTTTGGTTTGCCCATCTCGTATCGATTGAACCTTAAAGTATTCAGATAGGGCATTAACGGCTTTGGTACCAACTCCGTTAAGCCCAACTGATTTTTTAAATGCTCTGGAATCGTATTTTCCACCCGTGTTAATTTTAGAAACACAGTCGATCACTTTTCCTAATGGAATTCCACGTCCATAATCTCGTATTATGACTCTATTACCTTGGATAGATACTTCAATGCGTTTACCGCAACCCATCACAAATTCATCAATACAATTGTCTATAATTTCTTTGAATAAAATATAGATACCATCGTCTTGAGAAGTTCCATCGCCCAATTTACCAATGTACATTCCAGGACGAATACGGATGTGTTCTTTCCAATCTAATGAACGAATGTTATCTTCGGTATATTGAACGTTTTCTGCCATAATAAAATCAATAATTTAAGTGAGCAATGTTTATTTTATAATTATTTAAACATTAAAGCGGAAGTGCATTACATCTCCATCTTTAACAATATATTCTTTACCTTCAACAGAAAGTTTACCAGCATCTTTACAGGCTGCTTCAGATTTAAATTCTGCAAAATCGTCATAACTCATAACTTCTGCTCTAATAAATCCTTTTTCAAAATCTGTATGAATAACTCCAGCAGCTTGTGGAGCAGTCGATCCTTTTTTAATGGTCCAAGCACGTACTTCTTTAACTCCAGCCGTAAAATACGTTTGTAAGTTAAGTAAATCGTATGCAATACGAATAAGCTTATTCACACCAGGTTCGTCTAAACCGGCATCATCTAAGAACATCTGACGCTCATCATAATCGTCTAATTCGTTAATGTCAGCCTCTAATCCAGCCGCTAAAACAATAACTAAGGCATTTTCCTTCTCAGCTATACGTTTAACTTGTTCAATATGATCGTTCCCTTCTTTAAGTGATTTTTCATCAACGTTACAAACATATAAAACAGGTTTAGACGTTAAAAGATGTAAGTCTTCCGCCAATTCCCATTCAGAGTCATATAAGTCACAACTTCTTGCCGACTCACCACTCATGATATGCTCATGTAGTTTTTCGAATACTTCAACCACTTTCGTCGCTCCTTTATCTCCAGATTTGGCGATACGTTTTTGAGAATTGATACGTTTTTCTAGAGTTTCAATATCTTTCAATTGAAGCTCCATGTCTATCGTTTCTTTATCTCTTACAGGATTAATGCTCCCGTCAACGTGTGTAATGTTATCATTTTCAAAACAACGCAATACATGGATGATGGCATCTGTTTCTCTAATGTTGGCTAAAAATTTATTTCCTAAACCTTCACCTTTACTTGCTCCCTTAACTAATCCAGCAATATCCACAATTTCTACTGTGGCTGCTTGTACACGCTCTGGGTTTACAATGTCTTCTAAAACTGAAAGTCTGTTATCTGGTACAGTTATCGTACCAACGTTAGGTTCAATAGTTGCAAAAGGATAGTTTGCCGCTAATGCTTTTGCATTTGAAAGGCAGTTGAATAACGTCGATTTACCTACATTTGGTAATCCTACAATTCCACATTTCATATAGTGATGGTTTTATTTTTTTGTTGTTTGAAAGATACTAATTGTCCAGTATCAACTCTAATAGACAAAAAAAAGAAAATTTCTTAAAAAAACCGCCGTTTTTACTGAGAAATACTAGAATATTATTTCGATTAAAAAAAAGTTTAATTTTAATTGAACTTATTTTCAAAGGATTAAGAAATTATTAGAAAAAAGTTACGTTTTGGATTTGCAAAACTGCAATAAGGTCGTATATTTGCATCGCTTTAAACAACAAACGAGAGTTGGTTGTTTCTGAAGTAAACGGAAAAATGGCTGAGTGGCCGAAAGCGGCACCTTGCTAAGGTGTTGAACGGGTGACTGTTCCGGGGGTTCGAATCCCTCTTTTTCCGCAAGCTTCGGGGTGTAGCGTAGCCCGGTCATCGCGCCTCGTTTGGGACGAGGAGGTCGCAGGTTCGAATCCTGCCACCCCGACAAAGCAAAGTTAGAGTGGAATTTTTGTTGAAATACATTTCAATAAAAATGCAAGGAGAAGTTTGTTTATCAATCATGCTCCAGAATAGGATCTTTAATCCTGCCACCCCAACCAAGCAAAGTTGCCGTAGCAACTTTCAAAAATAAAACTACGGGCTCGTAGCTCAGCTGGATAGAGCACCTCCCTTCTAAGGAGGCGGTCATAGGTTCGAATCCTATCGGGCTCACAGAAAGGTTCACTTGAAAAAGTGGACCTTTTGTGTTTTATAATACCCTATAGTTTAGTACAATATCATTAAGCGCTTCTCTTTTTTTATAGAATTATCTCGGATCAAGACATATTGTTGTGGGTTATCCAAAAATTTGAGTTAATCTATATAGAAAATATTCTGTATTTCTTACACCTCTAAACTGGGCTCTGAAGGCTTTAATTTTAGCATTAAAAGATTCGGCCGAAGCATTCGTACTTCTGTTATCAAAATAATTGAGTATCGTTTGATAGTTTAGTGTTATTGTATTCTTAATGGTGTTAAAAGCTTTCATACCTGATTGCTCTATTTTATTATACCAATGTGCAAGTTTAGTCATCGCAATACCTTTACTTTTAGAGTTGTATATGGACTTAAGTTCTTCACTTAAAGTATAGGCTTTATGTATCTTTGGATAATGTTTAAATAATATTCTAGCCCTTAAACGTTGATCTTCAGTCCATTTATGAACGCTTTTGTAGAGTAAATATCGACTTCTAGCTAAGAGCTGTCGAGCTGTATCCCCGTTTTCAAAAAGGATGGCCTGATAGGCTTTATGAGTTTCTTTCGCTTTTTTGAGATCTTCATTTTCAATATCAATAGCTTCCCATCGATATTTAATTCTTACATTTTGTACAGCTTCAATGGCTAATTTTTGAACATGAAAGCGATCTGTAACTTGTATCGCGTTTGGAAAACATACGGTTGCTATTTTCTTCATACTACCAGCCATATCTAAGGTGATTTCCTTTACCTTACGTCGTAATTCATAAGGAATTTGCTTTACATATTTTATAACTTGATCCGATTGTGTTCCCTTTATAATAGATAACAAGCTACCTTTCTTTCCTTTAGCTTTTTTATTAGTTAAAATCGTATAGAGTTCTCCTTTAGATAAGGCGGTTTCATCTAAAGCTAATTTAGAGCCTGTATTCGCTTTAAACACTAACCAGTCTTTAGCGTGACTTAGCTGATCCCAACTTTGGTAATCACTTAAGCTTGTTTTATAATACCGATTTAAGGTTCGCCCATTAAGACCATAGAATGATCCTATAGTTGCACTACTATGCGCTTTAGTATTGATTAAGTTCTTTTAAAAAAGATGCAAATTCTACAGTTAAACGTGTAGAGGATGCTAATAAATTCCAATCTCGTGAATGAACATTTCCTGTTGTCACATCTTTCCACCTTCTTCGTTTGATGTGTAATAAGACTTGATAACCACGAATAGGAAAATCTTGGACGGTGATCTGTTTATGAAAACCATGGCTGTTTAAACTTAAATCTTTCAACTCAGAGGGTGGAGTAAGTAATTCTTCAAAATATAAATGAAGAATATCTCCTTTCTTTTCTGAATCTATAAGCTTAAAATAAACCAATAGTTCTTTGGGTAAAAACAATTCTAAAACACTTAATAAATCAGATTTTTCCATTTTTCAAAGTTCCATAATATTTAATTCCCCCACAACTTTTTGTCTTGAGCCATTATCTCTAGCTTAAACCTCCATATTCCTTAGTTTTTTTGCTCAAAATTATCTTTATCTTGTTTGTATTTATTCATTGAATTAAAATGCGTATCGTTTTAGTCTGCATAATGTATTGATAACTGTTTGTAGTATGAAATAAAGGGTGTTTTTCCTGTTTTGTATCTAGTGGATTAAATCTATATTAGCCAAAAATGTATGAGTCTAATGTGTTTTTAGGTAAGGTATTCCCTGTATGATGAACCATGTAAATATGGGTTATGTTCAAAATAGGCTAGGTTATTCGAATCCAAAAACGACTGAGCTCTATACCAAGAGTATTGAAATAAACAATAACACATAAGTCATTTATACTTACCTTTTGGTGAAAAGGTTGTTATGTAGAGGTGTTGTATGCCATTAACAAACTCAATATAAATTTATGGACGGAGGATATTATGCTATAAAGGGATTTGAATTTCAGATTGATAAAACCTTGTTAGAGGTACTTGATAATTCAGACAACCAATCTGTTGTAAGGCTGGAACAAATTCAAGACATTGATACAGATAATTTCGTTATGCAAGTAAAATATAAAGAAGCCAGTAAATTGAATCCTTCTGTAATCAGAAAGCCAATAGTTCAGTTAATTGAAGAATATAGCTCCGAGCCCAGTAAAGACTATATTCTATATTGCTATTTCGTAGATAATAATGGATATTCAGAAGATGTTGACTCCGAACTATTAGATAAAATTCTAGGAGTTAAGAAAGATCATTTCACGGATGCTATAAAGATTGGGTTTCTTAATAAATTTCAGCTTCATTTTTCTCCCGAATTTCAAAGTCAGTATGAATTAGTACTAAAAAAATTGCAACTATTACCTTTATGTAATTCATTGGATGAAGCCCAATATTATTATTCAATTCTTGTTGATTATTTAAGAAAGAAAGTAATAAATAACCCCCCTAGTGATATCACCTCAAGACAAGTGACTAAGGATGAGATATTGACCTACCTCAATAAAGGTAGGCGAATTGTATTTATGCCTGCTTATAAAGATTTTGTTGGTCAACAAGCATATTTCAAATTACTCAAATCTCGATTTCTTAAACCTAGAAAAAATCAAAATCTAATTTTTAAAATTGGAGAAGTTGATGTTCAAGAGTCTTTTACCCTTGGAGAACTCTTACTTGAAATAGTAGAACGCCATTACTATAAAGCTACACATGATATCAAGCCAATTACATTTGTTATTACTGACTGCCAGATAGTAACAGTAAAGAGAAATTTTATTTCCCATGATTGTACCTATAATGATGGACATGAGACAATACAATTTAATCAAAAACTTTTCGAATTACAACCAATTATTAATAAGAAAATTTCTGGAAGAAGAACAACAAGTAGTTTGTCGAAAACTTCTTTTAAAGCAAGGATAATCTCTGAATCTACATTTAATCAACTGTCAGAATTTGGAATAGAAGGTACTTGGATACTTATAAATTCTTCAAAGCCTGAACTAACAGGAGATTCAAGCTACCAAATCATAAACCAACTAAATACTCAACAAATACTAAAACTCTTTTAGCATGGACTCTAATAATTTTAAAATAATTAACGTTTCTTCCACTTCACTGAGTATTGAAATAGTTGACCCCACCCAGTTTGACGATCAATTTAATTTAGGGAGTTACATAAAAATTCCATATAAAAACAACGATACTAAATTCGTTGTAGGTATAATAGAAAACTATCGAATTAAGGATGAAGACAATGGCGATGAAGAAACTGAATCAACTCCTCCTTCATTTGTCCTAGAAGTTAAACTCACTGGGACAATCGATACAGTAGATGGAGCTCCAATATTTGAACGAGGTGGCCATGGTATTCCACTACCTCCTAATAATGGAATTAACTTGCTAACAGAGGGAGAGTTGATTGGGATATTTACAACAAAAATGTCTGGAAATGAAAGGTTTTATTTTTCAGAATTAACAACAAAGGAAATACGTATTCCTGTTAATGGTAACAAGTTTTTTAATAAACACTTTGCTATAGTTGGATCAACAGGATCTGGGAAATCTCATACAGTTGCAAAAGTAATACAAGAGGCTGTTATTCAAAAAAATGGACAGTATGATGGGTTAAACAATTCTCACATCGTAATCTTTGACATTCATGGTGAATATGAACAAGCGTTTCCAGATGCTCAAATTCTTAACGCTTCAAATCTTTCGCTACCATATTGGATGCTAAATGGAGATGAACTTGAACAGTTATTCTTAGATACTGGAGATCGAAACAATTACAACCAATCTTCCGTGCTAAGAAAAATAATAACTGAAAACAAAATAAAGCACAATCCAGATGTAGAAAAAATACACTTTGATTCTCCTTTAAAATTTGACATTACAGAAGTATACAATTGTCTTTACAATGTTCAAAATGAATCAGTCAATTCAAAGGCTAGTAATAGATATATGATTGCAGGTGAATGTAATGGTTATAATGCGGGCGATTCGACCACTCCACAAAGTGGTCATGAACTATCTCAAGAAGCTAGATTACATAAATATTTTGAATCGAAGCTTGAGTTTTACCCGAATAAAAATTCAAATGTTACAAATGGTGTATATGCTGATGGGACACTAGATAAGTTTGTAGAAAGATTAGAAAATAAACTTAAGAATTTAAGATTAGAGTTTCTTTTTGGAGATCAATCTAGAGACATTTCATTTGAAGATACTGTCAAGCAATTTATTGGTTTTAGAGAAGATAATAAAGCCAATGTCACAATTATTAATTTGGGAGGGATTCCTTTTGAAGTTTTGAGTATAACCGTTTCTTTAATTTCAAGAATTCTATTTGATTTTGGCTTCTTTTTTAATAAAACCCTTCAACCAGGAGAAAAAACAAAAACTCCGATTCTTCTCTTGTATGAAGAAGCTCATATATATGTTCCTAAAAGTGACCTTTTAAAATATAAAGCATCAAAACTAGCTATTGAAAGAATTGCGAAAGAAGGTAGAAAGTATGGAGTTACATTGGGTATTGTTAGTCAAAGACCTTCCGAAATATCTGAAACTATATTTTCTCAATGTAATAACTTTATTGCCATGAGACTAACAAATCCTGAAGACCAAAATTACGTAAAGAGATTGTTGCCTGATACCTTAGGTAATTTAACTGAAACTCTTCCTACACTTCAGTCTGGTGAAGCATTGTTAATAGGTGAATCAATTGTTCTTCCTTCTTTAGTGAAAATAGAAAGATGTGATCCTGAGCCAAAATCATCCGATATTGAATACTTTGAAATATGGAAAGAGCAATGGAAGGATGTAAATTTCGAAAACATTCTAAACGAGTGGAAAAATTAAATAATAAAAAAACGGCATACAACAATGTATATAGTGCATAGTATTCTTAGGGATGTTATGACATCATACACAGAACGTTGTAGCCAAAATAATTAATCACCTATAAATTTTACTTAATGGCTTTTTTTATTGAACACAAAGAATTATTTAAACTACAGCCAGAGGAAGGAAATGGGTTGAGAAAATGCCAACTAGGTGCAATTTGGGCTTTAAAAAGTCATTTTACCACTTCATCAAATGAAATAGCATCTTTGGTTAGTATGCCAACGGGTTCTGGTAAAACTGCCTTGATGATGGCTACTTGCTTTGAATTAAATCTTAAAAAGATACTTATAGTAGTTCCTTCGAAAATCCTACGCAGACAAATAGCTGAACAATTCAAAACTTTGCAAGTCTTGAAAAACGTAAACTGTTTACCTAATGATATTGATAAAATAAATGTTTTTGAAGTTACTAAACGACAAAATACCAGAGAACAATGGGAAGCTATCTTAAGTGAGCATGATGTTATTGTAGCCCATCCAAACAGTATATCACCATATTATAAGGATATTGAAGCAATCCCAATAGATTTGATAGATGCTGTATTAGTTGATGAAGCTCATCATGAGCCTGCCGAAACTTGGCGAAAAATAAATGATTTTTATTCAGAATTAAAAAGAGTTTTCTTTACTGCAACACCTTTTAGGCGAGATAGAAAAAGAATGAAAGCCAAATTAATTTATCATTATTCGATTGATAAAGCTTTAGAAGACAACATAATGAGAGAAGTACGTTTTGTTGGTGAAATGGCTGGTATCCAAAATACTAATGAAGCATTAATGAATTCAGCATTTGAAGTTTTTCAAAAAGAAAAAGAGTTAAATCAAAATGCTTCAATCTTGATAAGAACAGATAGAATAGAAGATTCTATTCTACTAACTCAACTTTACAATGAAAAAGGTTTTAACGTAGACTATATTCATTCAAAACGATCGGCTAATGTTAACTCTCAACTAGTAACTAAAGTTAAAAATAATGAATTAGACGGTTTAGTTTGTGTTGGAATTGCTAGTGAAGGTCTAGATATTCCTAACTTAAAGGTTGCTGTTCTGCATGCAACACCTCGTTCAATACCATATACAATTCAATTTCTTGGTCGAATTTCTAGACAACCTGAGGATCAAAATGGTAATGCTACTCTTATTGCAAATAAAGACCAAGTAAAAGGTGAAGTCTATAAACTATATAAATCAGATGAAACTTGGGGAAAACTTATCCCTCAGTTAATTGACGAACAAATGCAAAGGGCAAGACATTATAAGTCTAGTCAAGCAAAAGAAGTTGATTTTCAAATGCCTGAACTAAATGTTTTTTTTAGTGCTTTGATTTATGAAACATCAAATGATTTTGAATTTGAAAATGTCGAAGAAATTAATGCAAAGGAGCCTTATGAGATTCTTAGAATAGAACAACAAAATGATGATTCTCCACTAATTATTGTTACAGCTTATGACAAACCTTTGGAATGGGCTAATCGTGAAATCCATATTCAAGATTTATTAGATGTACATTTATTATATTATCATTCTGATAGTAATCTTTTATTTGAACTAACCACTAGTGAAAAAGCACTTGGTTCATTTAAAAAAGAGCTCATTAAATCTGGTTTAAGAAGATTACCACATAGTAGATTATATAAAACATTATCGCAATTTCGACAAAGTGATTACATTATGGTTGGTATGAAAAATGCAGTTTCTCAAGGAGCATCCCAACCATCTTATAAAACTGTAATTGGAAGTGGTGTCCAAGCTTCTGTGAGAGCAAGTGAAGGACGAGTTTTCAGTACAGGTCATGCACTATTAAAATTAGATTTAAAAAAGACTTGGGGTCTTGCTACTAAAAAAGGCCGAGTTTGGGCTATGAAAAGAGGGACTTCTGAAGAATTTAAAAATTGGTGTGATTCTTTAGTGAGTCTAATTGAAGATGGACCAGTAATAACTAATTTGCCTGGCCTTTCGTTTTTAGCTAGTTCAGAACCTATAAGTAAAATTGAAGAATTACCAATAGCAATAATCCCAAACGATTTATTTTTTCGTGCCTATTTAACAATTATCCATATCAATGATGATGAACCAATAAGGAACTGTATTCCTGAAATATCACCATTAAACTTAGATATGGTTAATAATCAATTAAAATGTCAAATTAAAATAAATCAATTTAAATATGATATATTAATGAGTCTTACCGAGGATAAAATTTGGACGCTGATTACAGATAGTGAAATAAGAGTTAGAGCGGATAAAAGTGAAAATGATATTATTGAAAAATCATTAGAAGAAATACTAAATGAATATTATCCATCTTTAATTATGCCTAGTGGCTCAGTAATCGAAGGAAGAAGCAAAATAATTCCAAATAGAACTATTGAAGATCTACCCTCAAATATTTGGAAAGTAAAAGATTGGACAGGTTGTAATATACGAACTGAGAGATATGAAGAAATTCCTACAGCCGGGAATATTCCTGTAATAAACAAAACAATAGAATTAATTAGACCTGATTTTGAAACAGACAGAGATGTTTTAATACTTGATGATGGTTCTCATGAAATTGCAGACTTAATTTGGTTTCAACAAGATACTAAACAAGTACATTTCATTCATTGTAAAGCCTCACGTGGTGAAAAACCAGGTCGTAGGAAAGCTGACTGTGATATTCTTTTTGCTCAAGCAATGAGAAGTATTCATTGGATATCTTCTGTATCACTAATAGATAGACTCAAAGAACGAATTCAAGGTAATTCAGAATTAATATTAACAAATCAAGTTACATGGGATGCTTTAGCCGATGATTTCAAAATTAATAATTGGAGCTATAATATCATTTTACCACAACCTGGTTTTAATATTGTTCAAGTTTCAAATCGAGATAAGGAGAATAATAATATTTACGAGTTAGCGATACCAATGTATGAACGAATTTTAGGAAGTATGGCTCAATTAGAAATTTGGGGATCATAAAAGTACTTGCTACAACAACCTGTATAAAAAATAGCAGTTTATTCATTAAAACAAAAGAGAATAAATTAAAGGTCATTGTAAAGCTGAAAAACTAGTGTGTTAAACCCGCTAATATTCTTATACTAACCGTTAGCTTTAATTGAAAAAATGAAATTACCAATTACTATTTTAATTCTGATTTTATGCTTTTCGGCTTGTAAAGAAAATCCGGAAAAAAGGTCTGAATCAGAAAAAGAAAAACCAAAGTTAGAAGTTGAACCAATTGAAAAAATGGATTTGACAAATGTTCCTGATTCTTTGGAATTGGTAGCTGACAAAAAACTGACTGGAGATTTCAATGGAGACAATAAAACGGACTTAGCTTTTGTGATTAAAAATAAAAAGAACCAAAAATATGGAGTTTTAATAATTCATAATTCCGCAAATCGAGAAAACTTCGTTTTTGGAGCTGGAAAAGAAATTGACCAAATGACGGATTTAAATTGGATTGAGATTTTTAAAACTTTACCGAAAGGAGAAATTGTCTCACCTATTTTAATAGATGAAAAAACTGGAGACATAATCGGACAAGATGAGAATCAAAATTTTAAACTCATTGGAAATGGAATTTATATGAGCGCTGAAGAACCTCACGGTGGCGGAATTATATTTTGGAACGGAAAAGAATATAAATGGTATCATATAGAATGAAAAGTCTGTTACCAATAATGTATTACCGCAATTACGGTGGTCATTGCTCAAAAGAATGAAAGCTCCTACAAAACAAAAACTCCTTTAACTGAGAAAAACGTAAATTAATACCCGTGACTGCCGGATATACTAACTGTTGTAGAGCAAGTAGAGAAAAATGACAGAATCTAAATATAATATTGAATGCGGTTTACAAGTTATTATTGATTTTGCTTTTGTAATGGTTCCAGTTGGAAAATGAAATTAAGAATAAAAACGATTGACAACACCATATAAAATTGATTGCTAGTTCTAGTTCGCTTACGAAAGCCCTCGTGGATTTTCTATTCGGTTTGTATTTGCTAAATTAGTGGTTTAAAGAAGATATTAATCATATACAAAACCGTTGTTAGTAATTTTAGAGAACGGCAAAAACAAAATGACAAACAGAAAAGATATATACGATTCTATTAAAATGAAAATGGAGAAAGCCGGTTTTCAATTTGAAACAGAGCAAAAACCACATCTTCAAAATAGAAAAGAAAATGAGCTGAAATTTGTACACCCAAAACTAATAAAAAGACTTGAAAAGGGTGGAGTTAAAGTAAATGCTAAAAAATTTTATGTTAAACCATTATCAAATGAAATAGATTGTGAAATCGGATTTGTAACAGGAAAAAGCTCACCATTATATAAATCAAATAAATTTACAAAACCGAATTCGACTGATACTTTTGACAACATACCTGCTTGGACAAATAGCGAAAACAATAACGCTATTGATCGTTTATTGGAATCTATTGAAGATTATTTAAAAACGTTATCTGATGTTGTTGAATTTATTAAAGAGAATAAATACATAAAGAATAGTATTGTTTCTAATGATGTTACAAATCAATTTAATAAGACCTATAAGGAAGGTAAATCTAAAGACGTTGTACAAACCCGTTACGAAAGAAATCCTGAAGCCCGAAAAAAATGTTTAGAGTATTTTGGTTATTCTTGTAAAGTTTGTTCATATGCTTTTGAAAAGCACTTTGGAGAAATTGGCAAAGGGTTTATTCACGTTCATCACATAAATCAGATTTCGGAAATAGGGAAAGAATATGAAGTTGACCCAATAAAAGACTTAATTCCTGTTTGCCCAAACTGTCACGCAATGATTCATTCGAAACAACCAGCTTTTACGATAGAAGAAATTAAGGAAATAATTAAATAGAAAACTATTGACAACACCATATGAAATTTATTGCTAGAGCATGTTGGCTTATGAAAATCCTTATGGATTTTCTAATTTGTATTTGCTAAATTAGTGGTTTAAACACGATATTAATCATACACAAAACCGTTGGCGGTAATATGAAAAAAATGAACGGTTTATTAATCACATTAATGACAATTTAAATGTGCTCTTGTCAAACTAATGAAAACCAAGATAATCAGAATCAACCTTCTGCGGAGCAGGTAATTGAGTAGCAAAATTTTATTTCACGGAATCAGGAAGTTACATGTACGAATTTTATGTAGCGGATAAGGACAGGTTGGTTCTAACGCAATATGATTATCGAAATGAGGACCTGACAATGAAGGAACAACCTGAGTCCATTGTACAAGAACTTGATATTAAATTTATCAATGATGACAAAGTAAAACTGAGCCATGAAGGACAAACCGTTGAAATGAAAAGAAAAAATACGACTGCTAACAAAACCAATGAGAATAGCACTCAGCGTGTCGCTGAGATGCTTTTAGTACTAAATGATGGTTACAATTTAAAATGAAAATCTTCTACTACATATCAGTTTTATCAATTCTTGTGTCTTGCAGTTCAGAACATCTTGCTGTTGTGAAACAAAATGGAAAATTTGGAGCGATAAATAAGAAAAATACGTTTGTTATTGAACCTGAGTGGGATTATATACTCCTTGATGATAACAGAAAACCTGTTCTTGTTGAAATAAATGGCTTATACGGTTATGTAAACCGAAAAGGAGAAATTCTCATCCCACCAAAATACAATGATGGGGATTTATTTAGTGAAGGACTAGCCTTTGTTTCAAATTTTGATAATGAATATGGTTACATCAATATAAATGGAGATACAATAATTGACTTTCAATTTGAAGAAAATGCTTGGGGTAATTTCTCAAACGGACTTGCAGATGTTATACTGAACGAAAAAAGTGGATATATAAACAAGACAGGTCAGTTTGTAATCTCTCCAGAATTCGAAGTTTGTTACCCATTCTGGTCAGATATTGCAGTGGTAATGGATACAGCATATACTCTGCAATTGATTGATATGAAAGGAAACCTTCTTGAATACAATGATGAAAATATTGGTAATCGTAAGATTCTCCCACCGAAAGAAATATATCCAGGCGCTTTCAATACAGGAAACGGACGAGGCAGATTAAATGAAATAGGAGACACTATAATTCCTCCAAATTATTTGAGCACAGGAAATTTGTCAAATGGAATGTACATTGTTCAAGCAAAAAATAAAAAGTGGGGAGCATTTGATGTTAAAGGCAATCTAGTAATTGAACCCCAATTTGACGATTTATGGCATTTTTATGAAGGTGTTGCAAATTTTAGCCTGAATAACCAATATGGGTTTGTAAATAAGAAAGGTAAAATAGTGATTGAACCGCAGTTTGATTATGCAAGTCAGTTCAATAATGGATTAGCATATGTAGAACTTGAAGGAAAAGCGGGTTTTATCAACAAAAATGGTAAAGTCGTGATTCCGATTATTTACGAACCCTATAGGTGGGCAACATTTGAATAAAAAAACTGTAACCAACAGCACCTATACGTAACGTCCTTTAGGACAATGCACATAGTCAAACCGTTAGTACCTATTAATACAGAATTCAAAAATAATGATTAACGACATACATTTTAACAATTTTCCAGAATTAGAAAGTGAACGATTAATTTTCAGAGCATTTGATTTAAAAGATGCTTTAGATATTCAAGAAATACGTTCAAATGATAAGGTTATGACTTATATGGATTCAGAATATCATAAAACAGTTGAAGATTCGGAAAATTTTATATTAAAGAATTTCGACAGATATGAAAATAAATCTGGAATATTTTGGGCTATAATTGAAAAGGCCGAGGGTAAGTTTATTGGTGACTTTGCCTTTTGGAACATCATAAGAGAAAATCATAGAGCCGAAATTGGATATACTTTAAAACCTGATTTTTGGGGCAAAGGGTATATGATTGAAACTTTAACTCGATTAATTGAATTTGGTTTTAAAGATTTAAAATTACATAGCTTTGAGGCGGAAATAAATCCAAAGAATAAGAATTCTGAAAAGGCTCTTTTGAAAATTGGATTTAGAAAAGAAGCTTATTTTAGAGAGAATCGATTTTTCAATCAAGAGTATTTAGATAGTGAAATTTATTCTTTACTTGAAACTGATTTTAAAAACAAATAACTGGCATTAACACCATACACTGACCGTTACTACACATAAACGATGACGAAAGAAGAGTTTGAAAATAAAATCAGAAAATCGGCAATCAAATTTCAAGTTGGAGGCTTTAAACCAGAAGAAAATTTAACTGCTTCCTGGATTGGTCATGTAACGGTAAAAGGAATTAATGAATCATGGCCTGAATCCAATGGACAACCAATGATTCCGATTTGCCAATTAAATCTTGCTGAACTAACGAACAGACCCGATAATCTGAAAGATATTGAACTAATGACCTTATTTATTGATTCAAACGAATTGCCTGATGACCAACCAAACGGACAAGGATGGTTATTACGGACTTATAAGGACTTAACGAAATTGGAAGAAATTGAAAAACCGACGACTGACTTTCCGATTAAAGCTTTTCAGTTAAAACCTGAATTTATTGAAAATGATTTTCCATGTTGGGAAGATTGTCCTGTTGAAGTACCTGACGAATTTGAGGATCGCTATTATGACCTTTTCCCGAATCAAGAAGGAATAAAAATTGGGGGTTGGGCCACGTTAGTTCAATCCGAAATTTTTTGGGCACCTTTTAATCAACATCCAGCGGAACCAGAATTCGTTTTACAAATCGATTCGATTGAAAAAGCCAATTGGTATTGGGGCGATAATGGTGTGGCTTATATTGGGCGTGGAACGAAACCTCAAACTAAAGAAGAATGGACTTTTAGTTGGCAATGTTATTAATATAAAAAAATAAAAATGTGTGGTAACAAGGTGTATAAAGCATGTAAAACACGCGGTATATATTTTATGTTGTGTGCAATTGAAAAAGAAATACTATAAATGGAAATAACATATAATCAAGATAGAGCAGTTGAGGAAATCGTTGAGATGGTGGTCTCAGTAATCGGTAACGGTTCAAGAGTAATAGATACTACAGAAGCTATCTCTAGCACTGCAAGACTAGCTGGAAGTTTTTTGTTTAGATCATTTGAATTCAAAATTGATGATGCAAAGCCTGGAACCGCTATGCTATCTGAAGAAGCAAATACTAAAGGCCCTCAGTTAGTTAACCTGACTTACACTGTATTACAAAACATGGGAGTTCAGATTGACAACAATAAAATGTCTGATGTCAACCAACAACAGGCTGAAAGCAATTTTGTAGATGTCATTGGGAAGGTTCAGTCTCCAGCTTTAAAAATCATGAAAAAAAATGGTTTAAATTATGAACAGATGGCTCAATCTTCAGCAATAGCCACGGCATTTATAATTCAGCAAAGTAATAACATTACACCAGAAGAAGGATTTGGAACGGCGATTTACCATTATATTGAAGGTACAAAAACGTTCCCTCCAGAATTCTCTAATGAATCTGACAAAACAACCGACTTAGAGACTCCAGCAAAGGATAACAAAAGTCCAAAAGACGATTTGAAACCGTGGTGGAAATTTTGGTAGAAATATAACTGTACACAACATGGTGTATTGGTCATAGCCTTCCTTCGGTCGGCAACGCTCCAAAACACGAATTGTTATGCTTCATAGAAAAAAACTTGGACTTAAATGACTATAATTTACGAAACTGAGAAGTTGAAAATTGAGCATGAATTTGAAGCAATCTTCTTGATTGACAAATTAACGGGAACGATTTTGCTTGAAGATGATTTTTACGGTGACCCAACTTGCGGGCTAATAGACAAGGATAATAAATGGGCAATTATATCGGGAGAACATTTGACTATATGGACTCCAGAAAAATGGAAAAGAATTGAAGATAACGACCTTAAATGGATATATGCTATACGTAACAAGGGTTCTGAAATAGTGGAGATACTAACCGACCCTTGGAACAAAAATTCAGCCATTTGGGTAATTGATACAAAGACGTTTAAGTTTAAAAAGGTTCAAGAATTTAAAGAGTATCAAGATCGGGAGTATTCTGAAAACGTAGTTTGGTAAAATTAAAAAACGAAAGCACAAGAATGGCTAAAATCCATAGAAACCAGTCTAACCGTAATGGCATTTTAGCCAACCGTTAGGACAGATAAAAGATGAAACTATTCACTGAACTATTAAAAATTATTGGGTTATCCACTTTGGTGGGAATACTTATATTATTCTTCTCGAAAAGCAATCACTTTAGTTGTAGTGCGCTTGAAACATTTGATAACGAATCTTCATTTACTTTGTTTTTTGACTTCCTTAAAAGCATGCTAATCGCTTTTGGAATATGGCTTATTGGGCTTATATCATATTTTATGATAAAAAAGAAAAGACCTATTAATCTGCTAATATTCTTTCCATTGCTAACGATAATTTCTCTACATTCATTCATAACAGTAGCTGTTACGAGAGCCCTAGAGGTGAACAGGAATCAAAAAGAAAATATATGTGCTAAATCGACAGATGATGGGATGTTGCTAACCTTCCGTAATTTGAACAAAAATGAGTATGATTTTATTCATTCAAAAACGAAATGGCTTCCAACTATTCCTTTAGAACCTAATATTATTAACATAGAATATTATAGAGATGAGTTCTTAGGAGACTATGATTTAAGTATTGAATTAATATTAAAACCAGAAGAAAGACTGGATACTATAGAGTATCCCAAGTGGAAATTTGATGGGACAAACTATCACTATAATGAATTTCAAAATTAAAAAGTCACTCTAACACGTTGTGAAAATGCATTAAAATACATTTTACACAGATTGTTAGGCGTAATTCTATAAAATGTAATATTTTCGAAATATAAAGGAAAGAAAAACAAACAATGAATATTATCAAAATCATCTTTTTATCAATAATCTCTCTTTTTATGAATTCATATCATTCAAATGGTCAAAGTGAAAATGCAGATAAATTAATATTCAAAGATGCCAAAGGAAATCAAATATTAATGTCAGATTTGGAAGGAGTAACTGGAAATTACAATTGGGAAATCAAAGACGCTACTAAAATTCCAGATGAAGCTAATAAACTCCATCAAGAAGCAAGACAACATGGAGGAAAAGGAGAATATGATTTGGGAATAGAGAAACTATTAAAGGCCAATGAAATTGCTCCAAAATGGGCTTATCCAATTTATGATTTAGCATATACTTACCTACTAAAACAAGATTTTCCAAATGCTTTAAAATATTACGAACTTACTGATAAGATGAAGCCAAGAGGTTTCTTTACTGCAAAAACGGCACATTGGTCATTAAAGAAAGAAAAGGAAGGTGATTTTCAAGAAGGATTATATTTAGCTTTCATGCAAATTGAATGGATGAATACGGATGATGAAAAGTTACAGATGGCAAAAGCGATTGTAGATAAATTTCCAAAATATGCACCCGCTTGGAAAATAATTGCACAAAAATCGAATGATAATGAAGAACGATTAAATGCAGTTGAAAAAGGATTAAATTGTAATCCTGATGAAGATACAAAGGGCGTTCTTCAAATAAATAAAGCTCTTGTCAAAAACATTCAAGAAAAACAGGAAGAAGCGAAAAAGATTTTAGGGGAATTAGTATTTGATAAAGAATCAACTTTTGGAAATATTGAATTAGCAAAATTTGTACTTTCAACAATAGCCAAAGAAGAAGAATAAAAAAAGAAATCGGAAGATGAGAATGCATATCTGCTCATAGACGTTATGAAGGCCTACGACGGGTACGAAGTGAAGATGTAGCAAATCTGAAAAACCAACATATGAAAAGAATTATTCCAATATTGACTTTAATAACTTTCATTTCTTGCGACCCTGGAGTTGTAAATAAATATGTTATTGAAAACAGAACCGAATCTGACTTGAAGATTAGATCGATGTTGAAATACGGAAACAGAAATTTAACGGAAAGGGACTCTGTAAAAACGGTTGAATTAAAATCTAAAACGGAATCAATAATTACGAAATATGGAGAAATCGGAAATGCTCACGATAAAGGATTTGATTTTTTTGAAGGAATCGACACGATAATTGTAAAAATGGATAATCGAATTTTGAAAAAAAACATATTGGACCGAAAAAACTGGGAATATAAAGTTTTAAAAAGTGGACTTTTTTCTTTGGACGAAGTTGAATATAAACTGGTTTTAACCGAAAATAATTTTGAATAGGAACGTGCCAAACAGTTTTTGAAAACCAAAATGAAAAAGAATATTGACGAAATAAAGATTGGAATAGGAAGGTTTAAAGCCATTTCACAAATACTTATTGGGATTGGATTATTGGGATTGACAATATGGTTTTTGACAATAAAGGTGATTTATATGCCCTCTGATTTTAACAAGACTTTTCTATTAGTGTGTTGCTCAATTTTGATTCTTGTGTTTGGACTGGCAACTATATCTGGGTTTCGTAATCTTGTTAATATTAAAACAGGACTAATTATTAACCAAAATGGAATTAAAATCAATATTGGACCAAATCGTGGTCAGTTCATAAATTGGGATGAGATAAAAGGATTTAAAATTCATAATCCAATAAGAGGACCAAAGTTTTTACTGATTTTTATAAAAAATCCTGACCATTTGATTTCAAAGACATATGGTTTTAAAAGGTTTTTAATAAAAATGAATAATGTGTCTCATGGGACTCCAGTTAATTTAACTTCAAATTGGTTAGAATGTGATTTTGAAGAACTTATTGATTTAGTAAATGATGAGTGTAAAAAATACAGTACTCCAAAAAAAATAAAGTACATTTAGCAGACAGTGCTAAAAATAAAGATGGAGGCAATAAATAAGTATAGTAGTAAATTGAAAGTTTGGAGTGTTGAAATACCAAACACACCATATTCGAACTGTGAACGTTAATTAAAATGAAACTAATCGTTACAAATATTGTTTTCCTATTTATGATGTCCATTCTGTGTGGATGCGGTAATAGTATTGAATTAAAAGAAGAAGATAAAATATTTCACGCAGGTCCTAATATGAGTGGTTTTGGAGGAACTTTTTTCGGACTGTATAAAAACAATATATATGAATTCTGTGATGGAGATTTTATGGATCCAGGTTGTTACACAGGAGAATATGAGTTAAATGGAGATATTCTTACTCTTAAAAATTTGCAATTAAATGACCATGTGAATTACAACAGATTCAAAATATTTAGATACTCAGAGCATGACAGCACTTATTGGCAAAAAAAATATCCGAACTCGTCATTTGACTGGGAACAGTTAAAGCTAAGTGATATTAATAGAGGTTCAGATGGAGATGTTTACGAATTAGATAATGATGATAATCCAGTAATGGATGTAGCTTATTATTACGTTATTAGATTAGATAAATTAAAATAAAAAAACGCTAACAAAACCTATGCGCAATGCCCTTCGAGACATCGCATTACGCATTGTTAAGACCGTTGTGGGTCATTAGAAAGAATATGCAAAATGACAGTTATTACATTAAATTTGCTGAATTTGTCCACGAAACAGTGATTAATTAGGATCCAATCGGGTTGATTAAAAGAGGCGCTCCTGATGATGAATGTGATACTATTGAAAAGAGATTTTTAAGCGGAAAAATAACCTCTAAGCCTGAAGTTTCTTTTTTGTATAAAGCAAAACGTAATTTGGAATATTTTGGTCTGGATATAAATGAGTTAAGTGCCAAGTGAATAAATCAGTTGGAATTAGAAATCAAAAATTTAATTGAGAAGCTCAAAAAAAGAGATATAAAGTTAAAATGATAATCAAGAAGGTAATAAAGGACGATAACGAATTCTATCTCTACTTCAATGGAAAGTTAGTTTTTAAGAAGTGGTTAAACCAAGGCTACTCTAAAGTATTCGACCATTTTGCATGGGGTAAGTATACAGAAAAGAGTATTACAGATTTTGATTTGGAAGAAACTCCTCCTCTTTATCATGTAGAATGTAGATTGACTTTATTTTCAAAAGAAGAAGGTGGACGGGACAAACCAATCGGAAATGGGTACCGACCAAATCATGTTTTTGAATATGAAAATGATGGAACTCTAAGATATACTTTTATAGGAGACTTTCAATTTGGTGAGAATAATTTAATAGAGCCAGGTACAACCCAAAATGTAACTGCAAGATTTCTGAC
This sequence comes from Flavobacteriales bacterium, assembly GCA_965243605.1. Taxonomy (GTDB): domain Bacteria; phylum Bacteroidota; class Bacteroidia; order Flavobacteriales; family CAJXXR01; genus JBMYYR01. The sequence continues at coordinate 9,144 of CBDEVQ010000033.1, read as the reverse complement.
ACATCAACCCATTGAGCAGTATTTAAATATTGGACAAAAATGGTGGATACATGAAGGACATAGAAAGATTGGAGAAGCTGTAATGATAAAAATTGAATTACCTGAAAAAGATTAAGAATTACCTACTACAATTGATATAAAATCATAGCAATCTATCGATAGGATAGGCTTCAAATACTAATCGTTATCATTAATTAAATTGAATGACAAAAAAGACTAACATAGATTTTAAAATTCTAAATCAGTTAGAAAACGGAATAACGGCAGATGGGATGGTTGGCTCCAAGGTTGCTGCAACGGGAGACAATCCGAACAATAAGGCTTGGATTACGGTGATCATGAAAAAAGGAGCAGACTGTAGGAAAGAAATAATTAAATACTACTTTCTGAATTACGAAATAGAATATCATGAATATGATGAAAAATATGATGAAGAAATTCATGAATATGACTGGGATTTATTTCTTATTAGGACAGAGAAATATTACAATATAAAGGACGATTTAGAGTTAGAAAGGCTTCTTAAAAAATGGCTGATAGATGTTAATATTTTGAAGCCCGTTTCTAATATTAATCTTCCAAGTTTGTAAAATGTGCTGAAAAGCTGAGCACAATGTATACTTAGTGGATGGATGATGCTTTTGAGATTACTTAAGTCAAATAAATGAATATCAATGGGTTGTCGATTAATTAATAGACAGCGCTTTATAAAATGCATTACACGCATTTGGTAAAGAATGTTGTCGCTAATATGCAGAAAAATGACAAATAAAGCGTTTCATCTCAGATATATCGATCCATATTATATGAGTTTAATGAATTTAAACTTTGTTTATAAATCAAAAGTAGAGACTGAAATATTATTAGGCTCTCTAAAAGAAAAAGGAAAAGAGCTGAGTGATGAAATTTTAATTAGAATGTTAAATGATGTTTGGAGGCCAAGTAAAATATCTGCTTGGATTATTGGTATTTCAAATAGAGATAATCTTACCTCTGAACTCATAAAGGCACTCAATAAATCAGGAAAACAATACTACGAACACATCTTGTTGAACGTGTTAATTTTAGATAATCAGAATGGTGAATGTTTTATGAAATTTATTAATCAACAAATGGATTATTTTATTGAAACTAATAACATTTTGATTGTCGATAACTTATCTATTGATTGGACGATTTCAATTCTTCACTACTTAGATATTAAAAATAAATCAAGCTATATAGAAACCTTGAAATCATCTGAAAAATGGATAGAGTTTGATCAGAAAATAAGTTTAATCAAGTATGCTGACGGAATTAAGGAATCTTTTGTAAAGGGATATTACTTAGAGGAGATTACATTAATGATGGAGAGAATTAATCATTGCTAACAATGGTTAAAGTTAATTTGGATTTAGTGTTTAACCCAAAAGTTGGCGTACTTTTATAAAGTCTGCTAAATATTTTGCTTTTGGCTTAAAAATAGAAAACAAAACATAAAAATTCGGCTCTGTGTTTATTCGAAAAGTTAGCGTCTTTTTACACGTTATGTTTCGTACACAAGACCTTTATCTTTAATTAAATCGATGAACCTAAATAAGAATATTTGGCAAGACTTGTTGGAAAAGTCTGAGAATGGAGATTCAGAAGCACAGAATGATTTAGCAATGTGGTTTGAAGAAGGCTTTCATAGTCCGGAGTTTCATATAGAACAAGATTTTAAACAGGCTGCAAACTGGTATCTAGAATCAGCGAAACTTGGAAATAAGTACGCTCAAGATTCAATCAGTAGATTGTATAGCCTAGGACAAGGAATAGATTTGAGCTATGATAAAGCAATTGAATGGGCAATAAAGGCCATTGAACAAGGGTACGCCAATGCTGCTTACAATCTCGGAACGGTATATCGTGATCTATTGGAATTTGAAAAGGCCTTTGAACATTACACTTTAGCATTAACATTGGGAAATAAAAGTTCTCTTCTTCAAATAGGATTATGTTACTACTTTGGAATAGGAACGATGGTTGATTTTGAAAAAGCAAATCAATTATTTAAACAATTAGTCTCAGAATCTGAAGTTACTGAATACGAAATAGATGAAGCGAATTACATGATTGGATTGTCTTATTTGTTTGGAAATGGACAACTTAAATCCATCAAGGATGCAAGAAAATATTTGTTGAGAGCTAATAAAGATGAAGATCATGATCAGTCAATTTTAATTTTGAATCTGATAAGCAGAAATAATGATAATACGATGTAAACATGCATTACATGCATTTTGCACAGACAGTTAGCAGACATTTGAGAAAAACGATATGAATAGAATAATAACGATACTTATTTTAGCTATTTGCTCGACAAGTTGCTCAGACAATAAAATTGAAAAGAAAGGATTTCAAGTAAGCGAAATTTCAGAAGATGAAAACGGACAAAAAATTGTCGGACTGAATATTGACTCTCTAAAACTGGAGACGCGACCAAGAAATGTGTTGCTAACAAATAATCCTGAACACAGAATTTCTCCAATTTACAAAGTCAATTATAACAAGAAAAACGAACCTTACACAGGCTCAAACTCTTACCATGAAAAATGGAACAACAATTACGAAAAGGGAAACAATTGGAATAACAATTTTATGCCAGGATTTGATGCTGTTTATGGGTATAATTTTGTGAATATTTCTCACTATAACAATCAAACAAAAGAGGAAAATAAACTATTTGAAAAACCAGTACTAATAAAAACACTTTACTATCCGGCTTTTACAAATGACACTTTAAATTTTCAACCCGTAAATCGAAAATATTATATGGTTTCTGTTTATGACGAAGACTCTAATAAAGATGGCTTTATTAATGTAAAAGATTTAAGAAAATTCTATCATTTTGACATTGAAGGAAAAAATAAACGAAATTTAATACCAGCAAATTATTCAGTAATGAGTTCGGAATATGATTCAGCAAATGATTTTATGTATGTATTTGCAAAAGCGGACATAAATAAAAACGGACAGATGGAACAGAATGAACCGACAGATATATTTTGGATTGATTTGAAAAATCCAGAAAATGTCGGAATTCAATATAGAACGGAATAAAAACGTAGTAAAATAACCTTTATAAAACATAGCTATTAAGAGCTAAACCCAAAAGAAATTAGAGTCTATTTAGAAAGTCCTTTAATTCAAGCTTAAAAGTGGATTATTCAAGAATGGGCACGAAGTATAGCCCATGTACGTTATATGCAACTGAAGATCTCTCAACACAAAGATGACGAAATATAGAAAACCCGAGCAGCAATTAATCCTATCAAAAGATGGGGGACCTCGATTACATGAGAATTACACGTTATATTTTCAGCACTTCGATGGTTTTACGCACGACCTATTAAGCATTGATTTATTCATTGATAAAGAGAATAAATTCGAACTCATATTTAGCTCAATGGAGAAATTGATAGATTATAGTTCTGATTATTTTGAGGCATATCTCGAAGGTGAATTGCCCGGTTCAATTCAACGAAGCCTTAAAAATCTTATGTCCAAGAATCTCGAGCATCTAAAAGTTGATTATACGAACAGATACCCAGAAGGAACAGATCAAGGTGCTCAACATTATCTAATTAATAAAAAAGACAAGTTTCATCAAGTTACTATTGAAATCGAAATTGAAGAGAATTTAGATTTGTTTGAGTTTAAAAGTGAAAAAAAATTCTTCAAATTCAATCAAGAATTAAATGATTGGTTAAGATTTGTATATGAATCTGCAAAAAACAATTCTAAATATAACAAAGACTAGAGTTAATGCTGATTAGTGTTTAATCCAAAATTTGGCGTACTTTTATCAAGTCGGCCATTTTTTTGATTTGGTTTAATAACAGAAAAGATAAAACAAAATAAAAAGTATTGACTAAGTACTTAATCCGTCGTTAAATACTTTTATAACCCGGTATGAACCATTGCCGAACCCTTGTTTAGCATTGGAAAGAGTTAGATAATTAACTTAATGAATGACTTCATGTATTCAAAAAAGGTAGATTAGACTGTATAATTGAAAATATAATAAAGAAATATGAGCGATAATAAATTAGATCTAAACTTACACGATAAACTTGTTCTACTTGCATTAGATGATGAAAAGGGGGCGTTTGTTTCAGATTCAATGATATTTGGATACTGTATTGCAGGCGCTATATTATTCGAACTATCAATTAAGGGGAGAATTCAAATTGTAGAGGATAAAGTCAAGGTAATAGAAGACGAAAAATTAAATGATGAAGCTTTGGATTATTGTTTAAAACTAATAACGGATTCGAAGAAAGAACGAAAAATGAGTTATTGGGTTGAAACGATTGGATTTAAAGATAATTTATTATGTAAAAAAATATTAGACAAATTAATATCATTAGATATTCTGGAAGAAAAAGAGAATAGGATTTTGTGGATTTTTAAAAATAATAAATACCCAACAAAGAATGAAGTGCCAGAAAATTTAATTAGAAAAAGGCTAAATGATATTATTCTAAATGCGTCAAAAGCTAAGAACGATGAAATTATGATCATTAGCCTTGTTGATACGTGTGGATTAAACAATGAGGTTTATGGTAAAGATATTGCTAATCTAAAAAAGAAAGAAGTAAAAAGGATTATCAAAGATTATCAATTTGCAGATACAACAGGTAAGTTGATTGAAGAAATTCATGATACAATTATTGCAGTACTTGTTGTCATAATTGCGACCACTACAATTACATCAACAACGAATTAAAAAACGCACACAACAAAGTAAAAAAACACCTATAGGGTCGCTTCACCGTTTTTGTGCTAACCATTGTGGTTCAGTAAACGAAAAAGGAATTAATGTTTGGAATATTTAATAAGAAGAAAATGATTGGTTAAGATTTGTATATTAATCTGCAGAAAAAACATGCATATAACAGCGGCTGAAATTAATTAACAATGTAGTTTTTACTCCAAAAATTAGTTTACTTTTATTGGGTCTGTCAAATCTTATGATTTGGTTTTAAAACTAAAAAGATAAACAAAATAATAAATTGTTGCTAAGTTTTTTATTGGGATTTCATTACTTTTAATTCCCTAATATTAGACGAGATGTTGTAAAAAACACATAAAATAAACAGTATTATGAGTTGGAAAAAATTAACCGATTATCCTGGAAATAAAGTTATTGGAAAGGAATATGGAATCACATATTGGAAATTTGAAAACGGAAAAGTATGGCATCAGTGGAAAAAGTTAATGAAGGCTGATTTTGATAGCTTTGAAGTTTATGAAAACAATGATTTTATGGCTCGAGATAAAGATAATATATATTTCGCCTGGACAAAATTAGCCAAAGTTGATAGAAATTCTTTTGAAGAGGTTGGAGATTCTTATTGGAAAGACAAAAATCATGCTTACTTCGTAAATGAAACATCAATTAAACCACTAAAAGGACTTGATTCAAAAAATTTCAACTTCTTAGGTGAAAGTTTTGCTTTTGACAACAGTTTCGCATATTGCGATGGACGAGTAATGAAAAGTTGTACCAATCCAACTACGCTTAAACTTGTACCAAATAGTGGAAGTTATGCAAGAGATGTTAATAATATATATTTTGGCGGTGCTGTATTAAAAAATGCTGATATAAAAACTTGGAAACTTCTTGAAAATGGGTTTTCTCGTGATGAAAAGAGCGTTTTTTTTCTGGCTAGGAAACTTCCAAAAGTAGATATAGAAACGTGGGAGTATATTGATCACGTATATTCAAAAGACAAAAATCATGTTTATTGTATGAACCATATTGAAAAAGATAAATCTCCAAAGGAATGGAATTTAGAAAAAGTAACTGAATATTACGCAAAGTAATCACTATTTACAACACGGTAGGAGATTAATATTTTGTCGCGAACTCCGATGTAATTGGATAGGCTTTGGCACAAGGAGAACATGGATTGCATTTGAACCTTTATGTTGATGATCAAATACTATTTTAAATTGTTCCAGCTAAGCACTACGCTAAAAGAGGGATTGAAGGAGACGATTTAAAAGGATTTATAGAATCACATTTCTTTAACAAGAACAAAACGTTGACAATAGATAACGAACATTTCGCTAAAGAATTATCTGCTAAAGGGATTCTGAAACACTTTGAGGAACCTAAAGGAATTCACAATTGCATTCAACCAATTTATCATATTAAGCTACAAACAACAGATCATAATACATGCGATGAAACATTTGTTATCCGATAACGATATTTTAACAAAAAAAGGGATGTGAACAATTAAGTACATCCCTTTTTTTATGAATAATAAACCCAATAGGTTTATAGTTTTGTATGATCTAAATGTTTAAAATTTAATCGTTAAGGATTGTCCATCTTGATGAATTAAAACAATAAGGTGAACCCCATGGTAGTTTGATATTGAAATTGATTGACTTAATTCTTCTTTGGAAATATAAGTCTTAAATTTACCATCTATTGAATATATACGTCCAGATTTGAATTGTTCTGGATGTTTTAGTTTCAATGAATGATTATCTAAAGTATATTTAATCTCATCAGAAGATTCGGATTGGTTTAAAAGAAAACTTTCAGAAATAGGGTTTCCATGTTCTTCGCCATTTACCTTATAATAAGAAATTGATCTACGCTTATATTTATCTGTAGGATATTCATTCCATAGATAATATCCTTTTTCTAAATGTGGGTATAAAGTTTCAGAAGTTTTAGTGAGATAATTCCATTGTGAAGCTTCCCAATGGTCATCGGTATAACGCTTTACAAAGGCTCCATTAGAATCTAAGAAACTATGCGAACCATTCGGAATATCAATAGAGTTTATATGACCAAAATATTGTGTTTGTTGAGTATAGCTATTAAATGAAGTACTTTCTATATAAGGAGGCTCCATTAATACCGGTCTTACCATGTTTAGTGTCCAAACGTCTACTTCATTAATAAAGGCTGTAGAATCGGCATTATACGTTTGGTTTACAAATACTTTTTTTGTGTAGGTTTTTGTTCTGTATGTCCAGTATTGTCCTTCTTGATAAACAGTATGGAGTTCATCTCCAGAGTAATGTTTATACAGCATATAACATCTACCATAATCATACGGGTAAACATCATCCCATGTTCCAGCAAAAGTAGTTGAGATAATATGAGGGAAGAAAGTAAATATGGGCATTTGTAAGATACCGTTGTTTTTAGAGAGTATAATATCTGAATCATTCATATATTCATTACTGTCTAATGTATAAATCCCAAAATGTAATATAGAATCTGAATTGCTTGTTATAATAGAATCTATTTTAGATATATAATACGTCGTATCTGGATTTATAGTAATAGGGTATGACTCTACAACAAAGAAGGTATCTGTATCATTTATATTAATTTTAAAGACATCATCGTTTTCGGACACCAACTCAATGGCGTTACCTATTTTATTATAAGTCTTAATCCACGTTCTATTATCGTTTTCGTTAATGGTATTAAATCCAGATTTATAGTTTAAATAGTCAATGAGTGGTATATCATAATCATCATAATAATCAAGAGGATTGCTTTCATATATCATGTCTATAGCACTCCCTATTCCAATCCCTAAAAATGTATCGGTCTCTTGTATATTGTATAAGGGAATATAGAAATGATGATCGCTATTGGTAGGGGTGTAGAATGCCGAAATATGTGGGAATGGTTCCCAGTTTTGTGCATCAGATTTTGTGATAAATAGGTTTATTATAATAATAAGAGTGTATAAATATTTTTTAATAATTTTTATATTAGAATACTAAGCTACTAAAATTAAGGGGCTAATAGTCGTAATATGCAATAATTATATTTGTGAATATTAAGGTGTCATTACAAATATGGGTTGAGAATTTATCATATTAAACTACAAACAGCAGATCATAATACATGCGATGAAACATTTGTGGTCTATTAAGTGTTCAATTTTAAGAGCTGAAAAAATAAAAACCGATTGCAAAATATCTATTTAAAACATTATTTATTAACTTGTTAAAAATATTAGATATGAATGATAAAACAAAACAACGGTTAAAAATTGGTATTGGACTACTATTAATTATTGTAGGATGGTTGTCTTTTGGTATTGGATACACAATTAAAAGTGTTTATAATACTTATATTTTCCTAAGTGGATTTGTCTTAGTGCCTTTAGGGGTTATCCTATTGTTTTATCACGGTAAGAAAAAAGTTATAAGGAATACAAACAGAAATACGAATAGGAATATTAAAAGGAGATCTAAGAAAAGAACAAAGAAAAGAAGAAGGTAGAATTAACGATATTGCCTCTAATGTAATTCTAATCTATGTATTTGCGCTAAAGCATTTTTTTAAAAAGAATAAACAATAACGACTTAATGTCGTATTCCTCATATAACAGTAAGGTTCACTTGAAAAAGTGGACCTTTTGTGTTTTAGTCTAAATAGTGTAATGATCACTCTTTTTAATATGAAATAATGGATGTTTTACCTGGTAGGGTTAGCCAATAATATATTAGTCAAACGCGTTTTTTAAGCAATTTATTCACAGTATTATATTGTATTATGAACAATGTAAATATGTGTCATCTTCAAAATATGCTACGTCATTCTAATCTAAAAATTACTGAGCTTTATACCAAGATTATTGAAATAAACAATTAAAAAATACGAGTACATTCGATTATTTAAAAGATATAACTAATTTTAATAAAAATATAAAATAGATAATATGACATAAACGATATAAACGTACCTTTTTGTAAAAAGGTTACTATATATAAGTGTTGTATGCAATCAAACGATGAAGAATTTTGGAAGTATTTAGAAGTTGAATGTGTTGCCGAATGTTGCGGAATTGACGCATTCTCTTTTTGGGTGGAGGATATTAATCGTGCGGCTATGAATTCTAAGATTAAAAATTTGGATATTGCGATAGATACGGCAATCAAGGAGTTTTCGAATCTTAAGGATGAAGTATCATTAGTACTCTACTAAACCAACTATTGAATAAGGAAGTGTTTTTGGAATTACTTAAACATGTGAGAAAAATATAAAAAGCATATAATGTTGTATTTGAAATCATTGCCGTCTATCGGCAAGCTACGCTTCATATACTAAACGTTTTATACCATTAAGAATGA
>CBDEVQ010000032.1:0-35860 GCA_965243605.1 Flavobacteriales bacterium | reverse complement strand
AAGAGGGTTCTTCCAGTATTTAACTGGGTTCTTTTCTATTCCCGTTATGTTATATTCTGGTCAAGAATATTTTACATCAGCATATAAAGGACTTCGTTCTAAATACATTAATATAGACGTTCCAATCGCCTTAGGATTATTGGTGTTATTCTTTAGAAGTTGGTTCGAAATCATTTCTAAAACAGGTACAGGGTATTTCGATAGTCTTACAGCTTTAGTATTTTTCTTATTGTTAGGGAAAATGTTTCAGGATAGAACCTATCATTTTTTATCATTCGATAGAGATTACAAATCCTATTTTCCAATTGCAGTAACCCGAATAGATAGTGCCCAAACAGAAAAAAGCATCCCATTAAATGATATCAATGTAAACGATATCCTTTTGATACGTAACGAGGAATTGATACCTACGGATAGTATGCTTGTTAATGGGAAGGGATATGTGGATAATAGTTTTGTTACAGGTGAGTCTAGACCATTAGAAGTCAATATAGGAGAGAAAATATTTGCTGGAGGAAGACAAAAGGGCGAGTCTATTGAAGTTAAAGTAATAAAAGAGGTAGATCAAAGTTACCTAACAAAACTTTGGAGTCACGATATATTTCAAAAATCGACGACTAAGAATATTCAAAGTTTTACAGATAGCATAAGTCGTTATTTTACGACCGTTGTATTGCTAATTTCAGTCATTTCATTTGCATACTGGCAAATGACAGATCCTACTAAATCTTGGCAAGTTGTTGCAGCTATATTAATTGTAGCCTGTCCTTGTGCGTTAGCTTTAGCTGCACCATTCACACATGGTAATATGTTATCTTGGTTTTCTAAACATACCATGTTTGTTAAAGATGCCCTTTCATTAGAACGAATGAGTGATATTACGGATGTTGTATTTGATAAAACTGGAACATTAACCATTTCTAATGCTTTAGATATTGAATGCACTGTAGAGCATATAGATAAAACCACTCAAGCGGTACTAAAAACAATAACCAGACAATCTAACCACCCCGTAGGAAGAATGATTTATGCATTTTTACCGGAGGTAGATTTAGTACAACCAGAATCTTTTAAAGAAGTCAGCGAAAAAGGAGCTCAGGTTGTTTATAAAGGTAAAACGTATAAATTAGGAATTCCAGAGTTTTTAGATTTAAATAAAGACAGAGGAGAGAATAAGACGGAATTACTATGGTCTGTTGACGGTGAAGTTCAAGGTTCTTTTGTTATTAGAAACCAATACCGTAAACATATGAAGGGCATGGTAGATTCACTTAGTGATCATTATAAAATACATGTGCTTTCTGGAGATAATGAAGGAGAAAGAACTCGATTACAATCAATTTTAGGTAACCATGCCCAGCTTAATTTTAATCAAACACCACATGATAAACTCAATTATATACAAAGCTTACAGCAAAAGGGAAGTAAAATTGCTTTTTTTGGTGATGGATTAAATGATGCAGGTGCATTACAGCAAAGTGAGTTTGGTGTTAGTATATCCGAAAATATAAATAGCTTTTCACCTGCATGTGATTCTATTTTAGATGCTAAACGATTTCCAGATATTGCACAATTTATGGCTTTAGCTAGAATCTCTAAAAAAATTATTTATGCAAGCTTTGTATTTTCTTTTGCATATAATATTATTGGGTTAGGGTTTGCTGTATCGGGTAATTTATCACCTATAGTTTCTGCTATTCTAATGCCATTAAGCTCTATAAGTATTGTTGTATTTGTTAGTATATTAAGTTCTATTTGGGCTAAAAAATTGTTGAAATGAAATCGAAGTTTGCATTAATTTTACTGGCTGGAGGTTCTGGATTAAGAATGGGAGCAGGCCTACCTAAACAATTTATTGAAATTCATAATAAGCCGATTCTATTTTATACCATAGAAACATTTTTAGACTATAATTCAGATTTAGATGTGTTTTTAGCACTTCCAGAGAATCATATTGATTATTGGAATAAGATTACTATAGATTGGGAATATAAATCTAAGGTACAGATTGTAAAAGGTGGAAAAGAACGTTTTTTCTCGGTTAAAAACTGTTTGGATACCATGTCAGGTTATGATAGTGTTGCAATACATGATGGTGTAAGACCTATGATATCTCAAGCATTTTTAAAACGTATATTTTCATTTAATAAAGACAATGGTGGATGGGTGCCCGTAATACCATTGGTAGATTCTATTCGATGTAAGATTTCTGAAGATGAAACAGAAGCAGTTAGCCGTTCTAAATATGTGGCTGTACAAACGCCACAAATTTTTAACTTTGAAAAGATAAAAGCAGCCTATAAACAGCCGTATATGGAGTCTTTTACAGATGATGCTAGTGTTTTTGAGAATTTTGGAGAAAAAGTTTTTATATTTACAGGAGAGTCTTCAAATAAGAAAATAACGACTAAAGAAGACTTAATTTTCGCAGATTACTTCTTAAAAAAATAACAATATTCATGGAGAACTTATGGCGTCCTGAACTTTCTACAGATTGGGTAGCATGGTATTTTATTGGGTTATTAGCTGTTTTTGCCTGGCTAAGAAGTAGAGAATTTGGAAGCTTTATTGCATCCAGTTTTGGGGTGTTATTCTTGTTTAAATCACCTCTAAAACTACAGAATAAAACATTTTCGTCTTTCGAAAGTATTCTTGTATTATGTCTACAGCAGGTAAATATTAGTTTAATATTGACCTGGATATTTAATTTAACACGGACTCAGTTTTGGATATGTTCCTTTACACTTTGTGTTTTATTAGGGTTAAAAATAGCATCGTTTCATTACTTAGGTTACATTTTTAAACGAGATTATGTGAAGCGATTTTCAATTTTTCAGTTCCTATATTTTGAATTAACCTACTTTTATATCCTATTAGGGATAGGTTTAGGGTTATATTTTTTTAATATAAATGCGAATTATTCCTTATATTTGCTGGTATTAATGTGTGTTTTATACATTTTTTTAAAATTTCGAATTGGATTTCAAATATTTGTAAAACTCCGAGTTAGAGTTTTTTATATTTTTTTGTACTTTTGTGCACTCGAATTTACACCCATACTCTGGGGTTATTATTTTTTAAAGTAAGCTTATGTCGAAAACCTTAAATAAAGAAGTCGCTAGCATGGCCGCTGTTAAATCAATTTTGGTTTCCCAGCCAGCGCCAAAGCAAGAGAACTCCCCATATTATGAATTGGCCAAGAAAATGAATGTAAAAATTGATTTTCGATCATTCATCCATGTAGAAGGAGTTGAGTCGGCTGAATTTAGAAAGGCTAAGATTAATTTAGCTGATCATACTGCAATTATTTTAACAAGTAAAAATGCCGTAGATCATTTCTTTAGAATTTGTAAAGAAATGAGATATGAAGTCCCAACTTCGTTAAAGTACTTTTGTGTATCAGAAGCTATTGCTTTGTATCTACAGAAATATGTAGTTTACCGTAAGCGTAAAATATATTTTGGAAAATTAAGATTTGCAGATTTAATTGATACAATTAAGAAGCATAAAGATGAAAAGTTCTTATTGCCTTCTTCGGATTTATTAAAGCCTGTAATTCCAGATTTATTAGAGAAAAACAAAATTAACTATAATCGTGCTATTTTATTTAGAACGGTATGTAGTGATTTATCGGATCTTGAAAATGTATTTTATGATATCCTTGTTTTCTTCTCACCATCAGGAATAAAGTCATTATTTCAAAATTATCCTGATTTCCAACAGAATAATACGAGAATCGCAACTTTCGGACCAACAACAACTAAAGCGGCTAAAGATCATGGACTTGTAATTAACATAGAGGTACCAACTCCAAAAGCACCATCAATGTCAATGGCTTTAGAACAATATATTAAAGAAGCAAACAAATAAATAGTAGCCTCTTTAAACGTTTATAAAAACTATCCGAAATTTATTTTTTGGATAGTTTTTTTATTTAATAACAGATTGAAATCAAGATGTATTTAAAATGAAACAGTCTTTTCCTAAATCAGAGAAGCTTTGCTCTCAATTAGCCATTAGTCATACATTTAAGAAAGGAGATAAATATTTTAAATATCCTTTTAGAATGTATGTTGTCCCTAACAATTCAGACACAACAAAAGTCTTAATTTCTGTACCAAAAAAAATGCAAAAGCTTGCGGTAAGCAGAAATCGATTAAAACGACGAACCAGAGAAGCATATAGATTACATAAAAATAGCTACATAAATTCTGAAAAGCAATCGTGTAACATTGCTTTTGTTTATCTTTCAAAAGAAATTGTAAATTCTGAAATAATACATCAATCTATAGAATTTCTATTAAAGAAAATAAAGACTGAATAACCATGAGAAAAAAATTAAGCATAGCCATAATAGGAATCTTGCTTGCAGTGTTTTATGCATTCAAAGATCCGTATTTTGAAATCTCAAAGAATTTAGAAATATTCACAACTATATATCAAAAATTAAATACGAGTTATGTGGATGAACTAGAGCCAGGAAGTTTAATGGATGCAGCTATTAATGCCATGCTTAAAAAACTAGATCCATACACAAACTACATTCCTGAATCTAAAGTTGAAGAATTTAGAATTCGTACACAAGGTTCTTATGGAGGGGTTGGTGCTAGTATCTTAAAAATGGATGATTATGTTGTAATTTCTGAAGTTTATGAATCTGCCCCTGCACAGTTGGCAGGATTAATACCGGGAGATAAGCTCTTAAAAATTGATAAAACCGATGTTAAAGGTAAGTCGACTAAAGAAATTGGAGAGGTATTAAAAGGACAAGCTGGAACAGATGTTTTAGTTGAGGTAGAACGTATAGGAGAGACTAAGTCTTTAGATTTTAAGATTACCAGAGAAGAAGTTGATATTCCATCTATCCCATATACAGGGGTTATTCATGATAAAATAGGATATATAAGATTAAGAAGTTTTACCAGAAATTGCTCAAGAGAAGTAGGTGAGGCGTTTAATACGTTAAAAACTAACGATAATATAGAATCGTTAGTTATTGATTTAAGAGGTAACCCAGGTGGATTATTAGGAGAAGCTATAAATATGTGTAATCTCTTTATTCCTAACGGAGAACTTGTAGTAAGTACGAAAGGGAAATTAAAAGAACACGACAAGTCTTATAAAACTCAGAAAAAACCATTAGATCAAAAAATACCGATTGTGGTATTGGTAGATCAAGGTTCGGCTTCGGCATCAGAAATTGTATCTGGAACATTTCAAGACATAGAGCGTGCAGTTGTTATAGGTAATCAAACGTTTGGTAAAGGGTTGGTTCAGCAAACGATGCCAATGCCATACAATGCACAGGTTAAAATTACAACGGCTAAGTATTATACACCTAGCGGACGTTGTATTCAAGCTATAGATTATTCATCTAGAAACGAAGATGGAAGCGTTGGTAAAATAGCAGATAGTTTACGTACAGAATTTACAACCAGAGCCGGAAGAAAAGTTTATGATGGTGGAGGTGTTAAGCCCGATATAGAAGTAGAAATAAAAGAATATCCAAGTATAATTGTTAGCTTAATTAGAGATCATCATATTTTTAACTTTGCCAATATATTTGCAAGTCAAAATACCGATATTGCTGACCCGCTTACGTTTGAAATTACAGATGAAATATATGCTAATTTTGTAGCCTATTTAGAAGAACAAGCCTATACATACGAAACACATACTGAACAAGCATTTGAATTATTAGAAGAAACGGCAGAAGGAGAAGAGTATCTTGATGCTATAAAATCGGATATTGAAACGTTAAAAAAGGCCTATTTTTCACATAAGGCGAATGATATTGAGAAGTATAAATCTGAAATTAAAGAGTTTCTACTGGATGAAATTGTTCTAAGATACTATTATAGAAAAGGACAGCTTCAAGTTGCTCTTAAATATGATCCTGCAACTAGGCAAGCCATAGAGTTATTGTTAAGTCCTAAAGACTATCAAGACATTTTAAAACCATAGTACCAAGAGTACTATATTGAAATAGATTAAAAATATACACTTAATTTTTTGTGTAGTAAGGTTATCCTTTAGGGAAATTGAATTAAAAATCCCTAAATTTGCAGCCGAATAAGAATAAAACGATGGAAAAGAACGTACGCGTAAGATTTGCACCAAGTCCAACAGGACCATTGCATATGGGTGGAGTAAGAACTGCTCTTTACAATTACCTTTTTGCTAAAAAGCATAATGGAACATTTATCATTCGTATTGAAGATACGGATCAAACTCGATTTGTACCAGGAGCTGAACAATACATTCATCAATCATTAGCATGGTGTGGTATTCATGCAGATGAAGGAATTGAAGCAGGAGGAAATTTCGGACCTTATAAGCAATCTGAACGTAAACACCTTTACCGTCAATATGCAGAACAATTAATTGAGTCTGGGAATGCGTATTATGCATTCGATACATCAGAAGAATTAACAAATGTAAGAGATAGAGCAAAGGCGAATGGTGTACATGCTTGGCAGTATAACAACATCACTAGAAACTCTATGGTAAACTCTTTAACGTTAAGTGAAGAGGAAACACAAAGACGTTTAGATGCTGGAGAAGCTTATGTTATTCGTATTAAAATGCCAAGAAACGAAGAAGTAAAGCTAGAAGATGCTATTCGTGGTTGGGTATCGGTTAATACAAACAACTTAGACGATAAGGTTTTATTTAAAGCAGACGGAATGCCAACATACCATATGGCAAACATTGTAGATGACCATTTAATGGAAATTACACATGTTATCCGTGGAGAAGAATGGTTGCCATCGGCCCCATTACACGTATTACTTTACCGTTTGTTAGGTTGGGATGAGCCTATCTTTGCTCACTTACCATTAATCCTAAAGCCTGATGGAAACGGGAAATTAAGTAAGCGTGATGGAGACCGTTTAGGATTCCCTGTATTCCCTATGAACTGGGTAAACCCAGAAACAGAAGAAGTATCTTCTGGATATATGGAACGTGGATTTTTCCCAGATGCATTTACAAATATGTTAGCCTTCTTAGGATGGAACCCAGGTACAGACCAAGAGATATTCTCTATGGAAGACTTGATTGAAACATTTAGTTTAGAGCGTGTAGGTAAATCTGGTGCTAAATTCGATTTTGAGAAAACAAAGTGGTTTAATGCCCAATATTTGAGAGCTAAATCTGGAGAAGAACTTGCAAGCTTATTAAAAGATAAGGTAGAAGGTGTAGAAGAAGGATATTTGGCTCAAGTTTGTGATTTAATTAAAGAACGTGCCATATTAGTTGATGAAATTTTAACAGAGGGTTCATACTTCTTTGAAAAGCCAACAGAATATGATGCTAAGACCATTAAAAAGAAATGGAAAGAGCATACACCAGCATTATTAACCGAATTAAAATCTAAACTAGAAGGTATAGACGTGTTTAATGCAGATAATGTAGGAACAACATTTAAAGCCTTTTTAGAAGAAAAAGAATTAGGGTTTGGAGCTGTAATGCCAAACTTTAGAGTGGTTGTCTCTGGAAAGGGAGCAGGACCAAGTATGAACGATATTTGTGCTATTCTTGGTAAAGAAGAAGTTTTAGAGCGTTTACAAACAGCTTTAGATACCATTAAGAAATAAAGAAAAGTATTTAACTTTTCAATATAAATACTAAAAAGCCCGATTAGGATATCCTAATCGGGCTTTTATTTTGTGTATATAATTGGACTTAAAAATTAAACCCTTCAGGAGCAATTAATAAAACAATTTCACCTTTTAAAGTACGTTCCTCCATAATGCTAAGTAACTCCGAAGGCGTCCCTCTTAAGCACTCTTCAAACTTCTTAGAGAGCTCCCTACAAATAGCCACTTGTCTGTTGTCTCCAATAAATTCTAAGATTTGCCCTACAGTTTTCTTAATCTTGTGAGGAGATTCATATAAGATAACTGTACGGTCCTCATTTAAATACGATTCAATTTTGGTTTTACGACCTTTCTTAGGAGGTAAAAATCCTTCAAATGTAAACCGTTCACAAGGAAATCCACTTTTTACCAAAGCAGGCAATAACGCATTGGCACCAGGTAAACACTCTAAATCTATATCGTTTTGTACACAAGCTCTAGATAATAAAAACCCAGGGTCAGAAATTGCAGGTGTTCCAGCATCAGAAATTACTGCAATTTGACTTCCAGCTTGCAGTTTTTTGATAATTGAATCAAAAATTTTATGTTCATTATGCATATGGTATGCATATAAACCTTGATCTATTTCGAAGTGATTTAAGAGCTTTCTACTCGTACGTGTGTCTTCTGCATAAATTTCATCGACTTCCTTTAGAATACGTACAGCTCTAAAAGTCATATCCTCTAAATTTCCTATAGGAGTAGGTACAAAATATAGTTTTCCGCTCATGATATCAGATTTACAATAAAAAACCGTTGTATGTTTGTACAAAAGTATCTTTTGCATTTTAAAAAAACAGGCTTTTAAATTAAAAATGCGAAAGTGATTTATTTATATGGCGTTAAAAACACGATTTTTATTTTTAATCATGAGTATGATATTGACTTCGGGAGCACTTTCGGGGCAAATTCTTACGCCTAAAATAGACACGACAGCTTTAATTTTCTTAAAAAAGAAATACTCAATTTTTCAAAAAGAAAATAGAATTCCTTTTCAGGATAGAGATAAGTATACAGAAGCTCAAGCCAATCAAACAACCACCAAATCTATTTACGATTTAAATGAATCGGGAACCTTATCTACAGCCTTATTTGGTGGAAATAATCAAAGTGTTAGTTTGCAAAGTAATCTTAATCTTACCTTAAATGGTAAAATAGCCAAAGATGTCTTTGTTAAAGCACATTTGTCAGACAATAACCTTTCTCAACAAACCACAGGATATAGCCAAACGTTACAAGAGTTTGAAAAACTCTTTTTCGAAATTCAATATAAGCAGCATAAAGTAAGAGCTGGTGATGTAGAATATGCTTCTCAACCGAGTCCATTTTTAAATGCAGAAAAGCAAGCTAGAGGGTTTCAGTATCAATATAAAAACGATACCACTTTTTTTCAAGCAGGAGTTGCTAATGCAAGAGGGCAATACACCCGTTACAACTTAGATGTTACTGAGGGTAATCAGGGTCCATATTTATTAAAAGGCGCCAATGGTGAACAATACATATACGTTCTCCCAAACTCTGAACAAGTATATCTTAATGGGAGAAAATTAAAAGCAGGACCAGATGAAGATTACATCTTAAACTATAATACTGGAGAAATTACATTTAATCCTCGAATCCCAATTTCTATAGAGTCTAGAATACAAATAGAATTTGAATATAGTCAAGAAAATTATACCCGAAATATTCAATTTGCTGATTGGGAATTAAAACGAAACAATTGGACATTTAACTTAGGATATCTTTCCAATGCAGATAATAAGCGTGCTCCAAAAGATCAGAGCTTAACCGTAGACGAGATCTTATTACTTTCGGAAAGTGGAGATCAACCAACCTTTGGAACATCGGCTGTAGAGGCTAATTTTGATCCCAATAGAATTCTATATGCCAAGAAAGACTCCTTAGGTGAAGAAATATGGATATATTCTGTAGATAGTACCACACAGTTGTATTCGGTGAAATTCTCATTTGTTGGAGAAGGAAATGGAGATTATATTCTTAATTCTAATGTTGTAGCTATAGGAAATGTATTGGAGTGGAAACAATCTGAAAACGGTGTTAAGCAAGGTAGTTATGCGCCAATTAAAGTTTTGGTAGCCCCTCAATCCTTAACAAATACAGCATTGGGAATCCGTAGAGATTGGAAAAATAATCAATATACCTCACTAAATGTTGCCCTTTCTCAGGAGGATAAGAATCTATTTTCTACACAAGATGATGAAGATAACTCTGCCCTTGCATTACGTTTCGAAAATAGTATGTTTTTAGATAAAAATAAACGATTGTCTTGGGTGACTAAAGATCAATTTATAGATAAAAAATATAAAAGTCCAACGCCAATCCGAAATCAAGAATACATCAGGCAATGGAATCTCCCAAATACCGATACGTTGCAATTTAATGAGCTTGTAATTGGAAATACGTTAGGGTACTTAAGTAAAGACAGTTTGTCTATAAAGGTTGGGTTAGATTACTTAACTCGTCAATCGTTTTTTACGGGTGTTCAAAAATTGGTTGAGGTTAATTATAAAGGATTTAATTCAAAAAATACCCATTTAAATACCAGCGGAGATTATGTGAATTCTAATTATTTAAGATCTTTTACGACCTATCATTTAAATCGAAAAGTTTTAGATCATACGTGGCAATTAGAGGTTGAAAACAATGCCATACGTAATTCAGAAGATATTTTGGATACCTTATCATTTGCCTTTTATAGATTAAATTATGGAATAAAAACGAAAGAGTTTATTGGCGGTCCATTGATGATTGAAGGGGAGTATAGGATAGACGATTATGTAAATAATAACGCTTGGGATAGGAAAAAGCAATGGGCATTTTTACAAGCTCAAAAGCTATGGAAGTTTAGTGATCGAACTTCATTAGATCAGTTTTTGTTCTATAAGAAAATTAATAGTGATATTGAGGAGCTAAAAGATGAACAGCTTACAACCCGATTAAATTTTAAAACGGCTCAGTTTAAAAAACGATGGAAATTACATGTAGGCTATGAGCTTAATCAAGGGCAAGATGCCGAGCAGAATATTCAGTTTTTGCAAGTTCCTGTTGGACAAGGAACACACATTTGGAATGACTATAATTCGAATAATATAAAAGAGCTAAATGAATTTGAAGTGGCTATATATACATATGAAGCTGATTATATAATGTTAGCCAGTCCTGGTCGTAATTATGTAAGAACGTATCAGAATGATTTTACCATTTCTAATCGAATTGCCATCGGGAAATTTATATCGAGTAAAGCAGGTATTAAACGCATGCGTATAAGAACACAGCATCGTTTCGGAAATAAGGTGAAAAATAGCGAAATTCAACAAGCTATTTCGCCTTTTGGTGCATTTAGTTCATCCGATTTAATTACGCAAAATCGTTCAGAATTTTATCAGTTATACTGGCCGTATTACAAACGAAACCAGGTTCGGTTAATTTATGAAGATAATAATGAGAAGCGACTCATAAGTTATGGGCTAGAAGATCTAAAATTAAAAAAGAATGCGATTGTTTCTAAAGTCTTTTTTAATGAAAAACACCAATTAATTACAGAAGCAGAACGTTTAAATAAAACGCGATTTGCCAATGCATTTACAAATAGAAATTACGATATAATTGAGTATGCTTTTAAGCAGAGTTATGTATTGGAGTGGGAGAAGCAAAAAAAGTGGACCACAAGCTTATTTTATGCCAATAAAGACAATGTTCAGGGTGATGAAAGGCTTAAAATGATTGATTTAAATACACGATTAGACATTAAATTAAAGTCCAATCAATTCTTTAATTTGAGCCTATCTTATGTGAATAACAATTTTACTGGAAATCAAGAAACCAGTGTTGGGTATGAGATGTTAGAAGGATTAAAAGATGGAAATAACCTTATTTGTATTCTTGGCTGGCAAAAAAAGTTAAATAAATCAATGAGCATAGTATTAAATTATCAAGGACGTAAGTCTCAGGGAGTACAGATGATACATACGGGGCAGATACAGATTAGGGCAGATTTGTAAAAATATCTTGATGTTTTTTATTTGAAAGATTAAAAATTACTTTACATTTGCCTCACCAAAATAAACCCATCAGGCCTCGATGGCGGAACTGGTAGACGCGCTGGATTCAAAATCCAGTTCCTTCGGGAGTGCGGGTTCGATTCCCGCTCGAGGTACATAAAGGAAAAGCCAAGACTTTAGTCTTGGCTTTTTTTGTGCTGTCTAAAAAATGGATGATATTTTGTAATTGTGTGAAGTTTTAAAACCCTGACCCAACTGAAAGGCTTTCCGATTTTGTGCATTTAATGCCACTCCCCACAAAAGCACATACAGTGCAATAACAGTCTCCATTTGGTTTTCTTGTTGGCGAGCAACCATCAGAACATCCAGTGCATGTGCATGATGTACCTACAACTCTAAACGTTTCCAAATTTTTCTCTAAAATATATGACACTTTAAATTGATTATCAGAAGAAGTAGAAACAAAATTAAATGTCCCTTCTTTGAATAACTCCAATTCAAAACTAACAAAATCAACACCCTCGTCTAATTCATAAGTGTTTAACTCATTACTAAGCATATCAGCATCATTCAATACATAGCCGTTTTCACTAAAAACTGTAAATATTTCTTCTAACGTTGCAAATTGATAATAATCGAATAAAGGTATAATACTTTCTTTTGCATACGTATTATTTTTAATTGGCTTATTTTCTGATTTGTTACATGATATAACAATTGAAGAAATCGCAATAAAACAAACAATGACTAAGGTTGATAATTTTCTCATAATAACTTTATTTACATATATTTACAATAAATATATGTAAATATTAAACATTATCTGACTAGATATGATAGTCATATGAAATTTGGTATAAAAATTAGGTGCTATTGTATCTGAACGTAATTAATATGATAATGAAACGAACACTTCATCAAATATAATTATTACTTATAGTTCACAACAAAATATCAATATCACAAATTTAAATACTATTGTTTATATCATTATATTAATTTGTAATGGATAGGCGGTAAATTCAATACCATTTAATCAAATATTAATTATGAAGACAATAGTAACAATACTTTTTATTTTAACACCAATGCTTTGCTTTGGGCAATTATGGACTATCGATGCTGGAGGAGATTTTGTTTTTTGTGACGGAGATGAAGATATTCAGCTTCAAGGAATCATTACTAATCCCACTAATGATAGTCTTACAGTTTTATGGGAAACAGAGTATTCAATTGGTTCAAACACATTTTATGCTGAGGATTTTTTAGATAATGTAAACTCTTTAACACCAACATTATTTGCTCCCAATTTACTTGTGGCGGAACCAAAATTAACTTTTTATCTGACTGTATCAGATACTTTGGGCAATAACCAAAGAGATTCTGTATCCGTTTTTGTTTCAAATTTTGGAACTGATTTAGAAGACTTTCAGTTCCATATTAATCAAGGTGATTCTGTAGTATTACGAATTTCTGCATTTGGAGGTTCCCCTCCTTATACATATGAATGGATGCCAAATGATAATATATTGGATAATACTAAAAGAAATCCTGTAGTTTTCCCAAATTTTTCTACAAATTATTCTGTAACAATAACAGATTCGAATGGATGTGTAATACCTGCGTTGTATTGTGATGTGAATGAAGTTTATGTTACACCATTAAGTTTAATAGAAATAAATGATAGTGATATAGAATGGTATACCAATGAAAACCATT
Organism: Flavobacteriales bacterium; assembly: GCA_965243605.1. Lineage (GTDB taxonomy): Bacteria > Bacteroidota > Bacteroidia > Flavobacteriales > CAJXXR01 > JBMYYR01. The sequence continues at coordinate 22,479 of CBDEVQ010000032.1, read as the reverse complement.
TGATTATCAAGTCAGAGAAGTTAGCAGGTGAGGATATGATTTTATATGACATTTGTGGAAAACCAATTAATACATTTAGGAGCATAGAAGGGATGTTAAATGTAAATATGTATAATTTAGAAAGAGGAATGTATTTTGTGAGAATTGAAAACAACGTTCTTAAGTTTACATGGTAATCTTTTTTATTTACACAAGCGAATCGATCGGCATAATTTTGAATAAAGAAGTGCAAACGAATTGACAACCTCATAAATAACAAAGTCAACATCGGTATTTTTGAACGTATAGAAAAAACATTCTTTTTTTTGTAAAAAGGCAATGTGAAAAATGGTTTATCAGTGCATGCCCAGAAAACGAATGGATCGATGTATTGGTATTGTAAATTACAATTAAATCATAAATAAATACTACAAATGAAGTTTAGAGTTCTTCTAAAAAGGAACAGGTGTGTTCATCAAATATCTTTTTAGGTTAGGATATAAAAACTGTTCTGTTTATCGCCTTATTCATCATCTTTATGCCAATTTCAGATTTATTTAATTCAGGTTATATGGCAATGTATTTTTTAGAATCGCTATCCATTTTTTGTTACTTTCTTTTTTAATAATGAGGTAGTATTTTTTGTAATAGTTTAAGGATAACATAAGACACAATACCAATTAGATATGTACCAAGAACAAAAGATACAAAATTAGGAACAGAAAAATGAAATATTAAGATCTTAGATACAGCAATAATAAAGATTAATGAGATTCCCATTTGTATAAGACTCATTAAAATAGAATGATAAGCGTCTCGAATTATTGTTGTGAAATTAGATACTGAATTTAAGAACCCAACGAAGAAACAAATAAAGCTGATAATAAAAGGAAGGTCTGCTATCAGATGATGGTTTTGTTCAATAAATACAGATGTGCTTTGTTGGAATAAAACAAGATCTAAAAATGAATTTAAGAAGGGTATAGCATCATTGTTTAGCGATAAAAATAAATATCCAATAAGCATTAGCAGTAACGATGGTAAAGATAATATCACAAAACGTTCTAAAATAGACTTCGAATTTAATTTATAAGAGACATTATTGGTATCGGCCTCAATAGCATCATTTTTAAGGTCGTCCACATCAAATTTAAGAGATGCAAAAATAGGTATCCACCCTAATTGCAATACAGTATGTTGAATTCTAGATGATAAAATATACTTTTTTATAGAATAGAAAACGGTAATTTCTAGTATTCTTAAATGGTAAAGCTTTGCAATTATTAAACTGATTATGATATTTAAAACCATTATAGTGGATATACCAACCCCGATTTGGATAGAATAAAGATTAAATATGGATTCGTAATTTATCATAAATAGAAATTAAGTTAGATAAGTATGTATTAATAACTCAGATGTAAAGGTATTAATATTAGGTAAGGTTCTATTTCATTTTATAGCGAATCGGAAATGTATAATCAGATCGTACGGCTTTACCATTTTTTGTTGTTGGATAATCTAAATTAGGGATGAGTAATGCAAGGTTTTTAGCAGCATTATCTAAAATGCTATATCCACTACTTTTTACAACTGTAATTGAATTCTGGTCTAGGTTTCCAAATTTATCCCATTCCACTTTTAAGTAAACTTTACCTTGGTAATTGTTTAATCGGGCTTCTGTTGGGTAAATAAAGTGTTTAGCAATGCCTTTCATAATATTTCTTTGGAAACAAGTTTCACGATCTTTCTTACACGATTTCCATCCCCCTTCAATTATTCCATCTTTGTTAGGTGTTTGTATCGTTATTTGGCTATTTGTACTGCAAGATGCCAGTGTAATAACCAATAGAATGCAATATCCAATATGTATGAGTTGTCTTACCATTGTGTTTAAGTTTAAATGATGCGTAAAATTAATCTGTTTTATTTTAATTGTTAGAATAACGATTGCATTGTTTTTATTATAAAAAAACAATGTTATAACGAGTGTGTTATATTATTATATTAATGTCTATGTTAGAAATATTTATTATATTAAAAGTTAATTAATAAAGATTCTATTTAGAATCGTATTATTACCTTTCCTGTGGTGGGGCATATCTTGAAAATATTATTAATATTTTCAAGGAGTTGTTTTGTAGTTTGTTAATGATTACTTTTAACGTTTTTCTTCATATTTATAGGATGTAAATTTGAAAAAGAAATACTTTAGTAAAAAATACATTAAATGAAAAACACCCTTTTTTTTATTTCGTTTTTTCTAGTGAATATTCTTTGTGCTCAAGAACCAAGTTTTCGTGTTATTGGGAAAGAAGAATTAAGCGGGTATGATATCTATGATATTATACAAAAAGATAATGGAATTATTATTTTAGGGACGAATAATGGGGTCTACAAATACGATGGGGTTTCAATCTCAAAATTAAAATCTCCAAAATTAAAAGATAAGTCATTTTTTGGGTTTAAAAAGGATAATACTCAGAGCCTATACTGTTATAATTTAATTGGTGAAATATATAAAGTAACAGAAGATTCTATAATTCATTATACCACCATTCCAGAAGATTATCTGACCGATTATTTTAGTTTTGAGTTTACGGAGAATAATGAAATTATTTTCAGTTTTAAGACCCCAATTCTTAAAACAATAGAAGATAAATACGCTTTATTATTTGAAAATTTAGCTGCTGATGAATTTGAAAATGTCATTCATAAAATGAAAGATGGTAGCATTCTCTTATACAATGCTACCCAACAGGTTCTTTATAAATCAGGCAAAGATGGTGATTGGAATACAATAGAAATTAAAGAAGATATTCCGTTGAATCATAAAGTTTCAATAGATGTTTATCAGGATAAAATTTATATTTTAGACCATAATGCTTATAAGGTCTATCGCATTAATGGTGATGAATATTCCATCATAAACTTAGAGTATACGCATCCTGTTAAGCATACGGATTTGTTTTCGGTATTTTCTAACGAAAGCTTTTGTTTATCTGTAAGTGGAGGTGGTATCTTATTGTATGATAAAGATGGGCAAGCAAAATTTAGTGGACAGGTTTTGTTTGATGAATATGTAATTTCTGGATTCCTGATAGATAAAGAAGGGAATTATTGGATTACCACATTAGAAAACGCCATCTTATATATTAATAAACACCCCGTCATTTCTTACATCAATAATCCGTTGCTAAAAGACGAATTTATTAATAGAGTATCCTTTTGTTCTAATGGGGAAATATTTGCAGGAACAATGTCTGGTAAGATTATTAAAGAGCATAATAATAAGCTCAATTTATTTTACGATAATACACCTTATAAAGTAAATTACTTAGAGCATAAATCGAATTATTTATATGCTTCAATAGGTGTTTTTCCTACAAACAAATCGCCTAAAAATAGAGTGTTAGAGCCCAATAAGTTATTAATAAAAAACGATTTTGAACAAGTTGGAGATTCATTTTATTATGCCACTTCTCAAGGTCTTGTACTGCAGAATGAGGAGAGTAAAATAGATACGATATTATTAAAAGCAAGAATTCAAAAATTAGAATATATAAAGGAAAAACAAACGTTATGGGTTGCTACGAATAAAGGATTGTATTCTTATAGGAATAATAACCTAATAAAAGCAGATGCTTTAGGACACCTTTCTATTCCTATAGATATACAACAGTATTTAAATGATATTTGGGTAGCAACAGAATCAGATGGTGTTTTACTGTACTCTAATGGTAAGATCATAAAACATCTGAATTTAGAACGTGGGTTGTTGAGTTTAGAAATTAGAAAAATAGTTTGTGTCGATAACAAATTATTTGTGTCTCATTCTAAAGGGTTACAAATTTACGACATAGCCACAGAAACACTTCAAATTATTAATACGTCAGATGGGTTGTTGGCTAATAATATAAGAGATTTTGCGGTCTATGGTGATCTTATTGCCATTGTAACCTATCAGGGGCTCCAAAAGTTGAATTATAGCAAATTAGTCTCTAAAGATTATAAGCCTAATGTTTTGTTTACAAGGGTGTTGTCTAAAGAAAAGGTTTTATATGATAAAAATCCAGAACTTGATTATTCAAACAATTCTATTGTATTTCAATTTACATCATATGCGTATAAGTATGATATATCTTATCAATATAAATTGGTTAAAGATGGGAATGAACATGTGCAATGGAACGAACAACAATTTTCATCCAACACCATGCATTACCCTTCATTATCGCCAGGGCAATACACATTTAAGGTAAAAGCAGTAACCGATCATTTGCAAGAATCAGATGTTATCTCTTATACATTTAGGATCAAAAGTCCATTTTGGGAAACCACTCCATTTTGGATTGTTGTTATTTTAATTCTTATTAAATTAATTCATACGTTTTATAAGTATACCATTAAAAAAATAAAGGAAGAGAATCAGATTAAAGCGGAATTATATACATCTAAATTAACCGCCTTAAAATCGCAAATGAATCCACATTTCATATTTAACTCTTTAAATTCTATACAAGCACTTATTTTAAAAGAAGACGTTAAAAACTCTTACGACTACATCGTTAAATTCTCAACTTTAGTTCGGAATACGCTAAGCTATTCCGATAAATCATTTATTGATTTTAATGATGAGGTTCGGTTGCTAAATATGTATTTGGATCTAGAAAAGTTAAGGTTTAAGGAAGGGTTGAATTTTGATTTAAACATTCATGGTGAGATATCAGGATATGTACCACCTCTTCTTATTCAACCATTTGTTGAAAATGCCATTAAACATGGATTACTACATGCTAATGGTAATAAAGAACTGAATATAGATTTTAAACTTGGTGATGTTCTTTTATGTAGTGTAGAAGATAATGGAATAGGGCGAATTAAGTCAATGGAAATAAAGAAACGCCAAGGACGAAAGCATGATGCATTTTCAGTAAATGCATTAGAACAACGATTTAATATTCTAAATGAGATTCACGGCTCTCAGATAGGATTTACGATAATAGACTTAGAAACCAATAACAAACCGTCAGGAACGCGTGTTGAGATTAGAATCCCAATAAAAACATCCTTGTAGGTTAGCGACTAGGTTTATTAGTATTAATTAATTTTTATGGAGAAATTAAAAGCAATAATTACGGATGACGAGCAAAGTGCTCAGGAAGTTTTAGAAACATTATTACTTAAATATTGTCCAAATATTGAGATTGTAGCCATTTGTAATAATCTTACTGAAACAGTAGATGCTATTAGAATGAATAAACCTGATGTTGTATTCTTAGATATTGAGATGCCCGAATATGCAGGGTATGAAATTGTGAACTTTTTTGATAAAATAGATTTTCATATTGTATTTGTTACCGCTTATCATCAATATGCAGTTAAGGCTTTCGAAATATCTGCTTTAGATTATTTGTTAAAGCCAATTGAAAATAGACCGATTAAAGAAAACGGTAGATCGATTAACCGAAATGTCTAGATATAAATTGAGTGGGCAAAAGTATAATATGTATAAAGAGTCATTAGATGTAAAGCAGTCTCAAAAGGTCATTGTAAAAATTAAAGGAGATCAGTCATGTTGTAGAAACAAGTTCTATTATCGCTATTGAGGCTCAAGAAGCATATAGTTGTATTTATACCATAGAAGGAGGAAGGTATTTAGTCAGTAAAAATTTAAAGTACTTCCAAATCTTATTAGTTGATAATTCTGATTTTTTTAGAACCCATAAATCATGGATAATTAATAGAAAAAAATTGGTAAGTTTCTCTAAATCTAAATTAGAGATAAGTATGGAAAATGAAATAAAAGCCAAGCTGTCTAAATATAAAGCTGCAGATTTTGAAGTGTTCTTGTTAAAATAAGCCATTCCTAAATAAAATCTTCTGTTTATAAAGATTAGCATCTTTATATTGAAAAAAATATACTCAATTTTGTCCTTGATTTGTTTTTAGTTAAATAGAGGAGTCTTTATTAAAAGTTATTGGGGAATGATTTTTAGTATATGTTTCAAAGAAAACAAGCTCACTATTTTAAGAAAAAAAAAGGTTTTTTGCGCTCGCAGAAAACCTTTTTTTAATTTTAAAGATTATCGTTTTTAAAATTACCTTTAAAAAGTTTCTTCTTTTTTTATAGGAATGTCTTTGTTTATTATTCTTTCAATAAGAATAGAAAGTGTATCTGTGTTCATTTTTCATAACAAAAATAGATAAAGAAGCAGACTGTAGAGGTAAAGGCTAATGGTAATTTATTGTATGAAAATAAAAATGGAGTTAGGTTTAATCTTAAATAAAAAAAGAGACCCTTCCCAAAGTCTCTTTTAAGCAAAACAAATCTAATTTTTCTAAAAGACAACCATGAATGGGTTACCTGTATTAGAATATATATCAAAGATGCTTATAATAATCTTTCCATTTAGTGTTCGAGGGTTAAACAGAAATAAAGTATCGATTAACGGAAGAAAGGTAAAGAGCAATGATTTTTATGAAGAAAATGGTTTTTTAAGCATCAATTCATTCGAATAAGTTGAGCGATGCAATTCTTTTAAACTTTAGGTGTCAAAATTTAATGAAAAGCTAGAATTCTATTTAGACAATGTTTTTTGTTAACATCAATAAGTAAAAATAAAGGCAATAAAAAAAGCCAAAGATTTAATCTTTGGCTTTTTTTTGATAGTTGCGGAAGCAGGACTCGAACCTACGACCTTCGGGTTATGAGCCCGACGAGCTACCACTGCTCCATTCCGCGTTGCAAATATACGAACATATTTCGATTTGACAACTTAGGAATGAAATGTTTTACTCAATGGTCTATAGAATACCTTAAATATTGAGGTAATGATTTAAGTGGTAGCTGATTAAGAATTAATTTAAATTTTATAAAATGCGCCTAAGGCTAAAGAAGCCATTTTAGCTACTCTTTTAGCAGAAAACGCTCCTCCAAATCCAAAATTTAAACCCACTTTGTCATTGGCGCTATAATTCAGCTTTAATCCGTATGCCATATATTCTTGATCGTTTACATATAAGTAGGTATAACTATCTAATAGAGGTTCATAGAGGGTTCCTTCATCAATGGTAATTAAACCATCTATAAATACAATTGCCCATAATTTTTCATGAACTTTTTGACCATATTCCACACCAACTTTAAGAGATTGAAAATAATCGTTTGTACGTAATGCTGCACCAGCAAATCCCTGTATATAAGATTTATCCCATCCTCTACCTATATTTAAAGTTGGAATAAAACTATAAGCGTCATATCCTGTTCTTAGTCCAGACTCTTTATCGAACGTACTTGTATTTAATTTTAAATTTAGCTGGGCAGAAACAACAAAGGACTTAGAATACAATTGTTGCCTAACTCCTAATTCAACGTTCCCTAAAGCCAATATTGTTTCTTTTTTAGGTAAATATGCAATGTCAATTACTTCCCATGGTATGTTTCCATTGAGGTCTCCAGCTTTCATTATATTTAGTGGAATATGACCAATAAGTGTTGTCTTATCGCTAATCCCATATTCACCGTATAAATTATAACTTATTTGAGTGAGCTCTCGATAGGGAAGTAAAGATTCATCTCCAGATTCTTGAAAAACCTCATCATACGTTGGAATCGTATTAAATTGGAACTGGAAATACCCTTCATTTTTTTGTTTAGTCCATGCACTTTGAGAAATAGAAATATTAACAAAGAAAATACTAAAGCATATTGTAATTAATGACTTCATAAATTTAAATTTTGTTTAACCCTTTGTGTTTTAATATCTGAAAACATTACAATGTAAGGTTTTGAATGGTAATATCAAAAAAAAGGGAATCTGAATATAATTATAAAGATTGTAGAATGGGTGTTTTTGTTAATGCATTGATTTAGAGTGTTTATTTGTGTTAATCTTTTGGACGTAATAATTAAAAATGGAATAGGTTAACGTTAAAAAATGATATTAACCTTTAAACTTTCTTTCAAATTAATATTAGAAAGGGATAGGCTCACTTTTTTTTTTAACTTCGCAAGTGTTATTCATTATTTTATTTTTTCAAGAATGCAAGAATTATTTAAAAAATGGGACCGAATTATTGGATGGTTAGTGTTTGCAATTGCAACAATTACCTATGTAATGACGGTTGAACCAACCACCAGTCTATGGGACTGTGGGGAGTATATTGCAACAGCTTATAAATTGGAAATCGGTCATCCACCCGGAGCACCATTATTCCTATTGATTGCAAACTTATTTTCGAATTTAGCAGGAGGAGATGTTACTAAAGTTGCCTATTTCATTAATATAATGTCGGCTTTATGTAGTTCATTTACCATTTTATTTTTGTTTTGGACCATCACGGCCTTTGCAAAAAAGATGGCTTTTAAAACCTCAAAAGAGTTAAGCAAGAGTCATGTAATAATGATTATTGCCAGTGGTGCGGTAGGAGCATTATGTTATACATTTTCAGACTCATTCTGGTTCTCGGCAGTAGAAGGAGAGGTTTACGCCATGTCTTCGTTGTTTACGGCAATCGTATTCTGGGCCATGATGAAATGGGAAGAAGGTTTCGGCCAAGCTAGGAATGATAAGTGGATTGTATTAATTGCATTTTTAATTGGTTTATCTATGGGGGTTCACATGTTGAACTTACTTTCGATACCTGCAATGACGTATATCTATTACTTTAAAACAAGAGAGAAAGTTACCACTCAAGGGTTCTTAATTACAGGAGTTATCTCTATAATCTTATTAGGATTTGTTTACGGTGTATTTATTCCGCAGGTTGTAAACTTATCTGGAAAAACAGAGCTTTTATTTGTAAATGACTTTGGACTACCATTTAATAGTGGAATTATCTTCTTCTTTATTGTATTAATTGGAGCATTAGTATTTGGAATCAAGAAAACAACAAATTCTGCACGTTATGGATTAAACGTTGTGTTTTTAAGTTTTTCATTCCTTCTATTAGGATTTTCATTATTTGGAGTATTAGTAATTCGTTCAAATGCGGATACACCAATTGATCAAAACAACCCTGAAGATGCTGTAGGTTTATACTCGTATTTAAAGCGTGAGCAGTATGGTAATACACCAATTGTTTCGGGACAATACTGGAATTCTGAAGTTATCGGATATGAAGATGGATCTCCGGTATATAAGAAAGATAAAAAGGCAGGGAAATATGTAATTAAAGATGCTAGAAAACGTACAATTAAAAAGTACAATCCTAAGCATACAACAATGTTTCCTAGAATGTTTAATAATACGAGACCAGATTATATTACAAATTATAAACGTTGGTCAGGGTTTAAAGGTGGAGAAAATGATATTCCTACTTTTGGAGATAACTTAAACTATTTCTTTAATTACCAATTAAAGCACATGTACTGGCGTTATTTCATGTGGAACTTCACAGGGCGTCAAAATGATATTCAAGGAAAGGATAACCTCATACATGGTCATTGGATTTCTGGTATCGATTTTATTGATGAAGCACGTTTAGGACCTCAGGATAATTTGCCTATAGATTTAGCGAATAACAAAGGACGAAATGCTTATTTCTTCTTGCCACTTCTTTTCGGTTTATTAGGTTTAATATATCACTTTAAACATGAAGATAAGAGTGCTTGGGTTGTCTTTTTATTATTCTTCTTTACAGGATTAGCAATTTTAATTTATGTAAATCAGCCGGCACATCAACCAAGAGAGCGAGATTATGCCTATGTAGGATCATTCTATGCCTTTGCCATTTGGGTTGGATTAGGTGTATATGCCCTTTGGGATATCCTATATAAAAAGATAAAATCTCCAGGATTAGCACATGGAATCACAGCGTTATCATTATTAGCAGTACCTGCATTAATGGCATCAGAAAACTGGGATGACCATGATAGATCTGATCGTTATACAGCCTTAGCAGCTGGTAAAAACTATTTAAATTCTTGTGAGAAAAATGCATTAGTATTTACAATGGGAGATAATGATACGTTCCCGTTATGGTACTTACAAGAAGTTGAAGGTTTCCGTACAGACGTTCGTATTGTAAACTTAAGTTTATTGAATACGGATTGGTACATTAGCCAACTACAACGTGATGCCTACGATGGTAAAGCCATTCCTGGAACCATGAAGTATGAGCAATACCAAATGGGAACACGTGATTTTGCTTTATACCAAGAGCGTGTTAAAAACAGAATTTCTGTTCAAGATTTAAATACGTTTATCCAAAGTGATAACCCACAAACTAAAGTAAATATTGGAGCCAATAGAAAGGTGGATTATTATCCAACTAAGAAAATTTCTATTCCAGTAGATAGAGAAAAGGTTATTGCATCTGGATTAGTAGGACCTGAAGATCACGATAAAATTTTAGATAATTTAGAGTGGGATATTAATGCAGACCAGTTAGAGAAAAAGCACTTAATCATGATTGATATGATTGCTAATAATAACTGGGATCGTCCAATACATTTTGCGATCACAATAAGTAACCGTTCTAAGGATTTCTTATTCTTAGATAAGTACTTCCAATTGGATGGTATGACGTATAAATTAGTTCCAATTGATAAGCCAGATGCTGGAGGTCAGAAAGGAAGTATTAATACAGCAAAGTTGTATGATAACTTAATGGGTCTTGATGAAAAAGGTGAAGAAAACTTTGTTTGGGCCGATATGGACAATGAAGATCTATACTTTGATGAGTCTACACGTAGAATGGTAATGAACTATAGAAACGTATTTACTCGTTTAGCTTTAGCATTAATTCAAGAAGGACAAAATGAAAAAGCCATTGAGGTGTTAGATCGTGTTTGTAAATATACGAATACAAGTAACTTAGAGCATAATTTCTATTCTCCACCGTTAATAGAAGCTTATTATTTAGCAGGAGCTAATGAAAAAAGCAAAAGCATTAGCCTTTGAGATTTTAGATCAGTTCTCTCATACATATAATTATTTGAGTGGTTTCCCAGCAAGTATGAAAAACAGACAAGCTAGAGAAATGCAAACAAGTCAGTATTTTGTTAAAGGTATAAAACGTGCATTACAGCGTTTTGATAAAGCTGCTTTAACCGAATATGAAGCACGTTAATTAACTTAAGCTTTAGTACAAAAAAAGGCATTTGGATATTTTCCAAATGCCTTTTTTAATATAATATATTTTACATAAAAAAAGAGGTAATTCATGAATTGCCTCTTTTTTTATTGTGTTTAGGACTATTCCATAAATCTAGAATCTGTTTCCATTACGGTACCACATTTTTCACATGTGCGTAATTCTTCAGAGTTATAAAAGCGTTTAAATACGGGTAGAAAATCTTTCTCAATATCTCTTAACGGAAAATACTCTTCATAAAGTTTATGGTTACATGAGTCGCAAAACCACATAAGACCATCTTTAACTTTACCCTTGCGAACTTTTTCAACAACCAATCCTACTGAATTTTCACTTCTTCCAGGAGAATGAGGAATTCCACCAGGCAACATAAACATATCTCCAGGTCCTAAGTGTATTTCTTTAGCCTCACCATCTTCCTGAATTTTCACACAAATATTCCCTTCAAGTTGGTAGAATAACTCTTCAGATTGGTTATAGTGATAATCTTTTCTTGCATTTGGACCACCAACAACCATTACAAAAAAGTCTCCAGCTTCTTTATAAAGGTTTTTATTACCAACGGGTGGTTTTAGTAAATCTCGATTCTCTTCGATCCACTTATCTAGGTTAAATGGTTTTTGTACAGCCATGGTTTATATATCTTTTTGATAAAGATAATTAAGTTTTATGAAATGAGGTATTGTTAAACCAATCTCATCGAATTCATTATCTTTGAAGACTAAGAAAAAATTAAGGTCAAAGATGAAAAGAATAGCAGTATTTGTTTTAGGAATATTACTTGTGTCATGTGATAATTTTAAGTCTCAGTCAGTAGAAGAATCTGAACCCGTAAAAGTGAACCAACGAAATGATAATGGTGAGCGTGAAGGGTTGTTTATATCTAAAACACCAGACGGTAAGTTTAAAACACAAATAAACTACAAAAACGGAAAGAAACATGGCGAGGCATTAGACTACTATGACTCTGGAGACCTGCGTGCTAGAATAGAATATGTTGAAGGTACTAAAAATGGATTAGCCACTTGGTATTATGATGGAGAGAACATTTTTAGAATCAATACGTATAAAAATGATTTAAAGAATGGACTTCAACAGAAGTTTTATAAAAACGGAAATAAATTAAGTGAACTAGAATTTTTAAATGAATATCCAGGTGTTGGACTTAAAGAATGGAAAGAAAATGGAGACCAACGCGTTTTAGGGAACACAATTAAAGTGTACAAAAAAGGATTGAGACTTTATGCCGAAATGAGTTCGGGACAATCTAATGTTCAGTTTTATTATGGAGAACTTTCAGAAGGTAAATTCTTAAACAATAAACTAAGAGATATTAGCGGTGCTATTGGTGTTGCAGAGATGCCTTTTGAGCAAATTAAAGACACTGAAAATATAGTAATTACGGCAAGGTATAAAACATACCTTAAAAACGATAGAGTAGTTTCTACAACAGTTAAATGGTCAGAAATATGAAAACATTAGGATTCTTTGTTTTATTAATTGGTTCTACAGCGTTTGCCCAAAAAAATACATGTCAGCATTTTAAACAAGCGCATGTTCAAAATGCTGTATTAGATATTACCGATATTGGAAATAACACACGAAGCGATACATTTGATATCTTAAATTATACGATTAATTTAGATCTTACAAATGGAGCGAATCAAGAAATTACAGCTCAATGTGAGGTCGAATTTACACCCCTTGTTTCTGGGCAAAATACAATCCGTTTAGATTTATTTGGTTTAATTGTTGACTCTGTTAAATTTCAAGGGCAAACAACCACCTATACTTATGTCGATCAAAGTCTAACAATAGATTTTAATTCTACTTTAGCATTAACCGATACAAGTACTGTAGATGTTTTTTACCATGGAACACCATTGGTAGATGGAAGTTCATTTGGAGGGTTTGATTTTAATGGGGGGTATTGGTATAATTTAGGTGTAGCATTCCAATATGAACCACATAACTTCGGTAGAGGTTGGTTCCCATGTTTTGATAATTTTGTTGAACGTTCTACTTATAAATTTGAAGTATTAACCCCTTCAAATTATATATCTTATGCAAACGGAAATTTAATATCAAGTACCCAACCTACACCAACAACATTGTTAAGAACTTGGGAGACCGAAACAGATTTCCCAACCTATTTGGCATCTGTAGCGGCGGCTCCATATATAGAAATAAACAAAACGTTTACGAGTATAAATGGAAATCAGATACCAGTCGTATTAGCTTGTTTAGCAAACGATTCATTAGATTTAGAGAATTCATTTGTGAATTTACAAGCCTCATTTGATGCCTTTGAAGCTAAATTTGGACCATATTTATGGGAGAAAATAGGTTATGCTGTAACACCGGTTGGAGCGATGGAGCATCCAGGAAATATTGCTTATCCAAGTAATTTAGTTAATGGTAACCTTTCTGGTGAAACCATTATGGCACACGAACTTGCTCACCATTGGTTTGGTAATCTAATTACGTGTAACGATGCGAAAGAAATGTGGATTAATGAAGGTTGGGCAGAATACCTATCAATCTACTTTTTAGAAGCTGTTTATGGAGAAGAGCGCTACTTGGATGAAATTAGAACCAACCATCTAAACATGTTAAATTCGGCACATATTGCAGATAATGGATATCACGCCCTAGCTGAAATGCCAATTAACATCACTTATGGTAGACATACATACAATAAAGGAGCTGATGTTATTCATACGTTAAGGTCTTATATGGGCGATACAGCTTTTTTTACGACCATTAAAAACCTTCTAGATACCTATGCATTTTCAGATATTACATCAGAGCAATTTAGAGACTATTTAATTAATAACGGATTTCCAGATGCAACGCACTTTTTCTCTGATTGGATATTTCAGAAAGGGTGGAGTCAGTTTGATATTAATACATATAATGTATCTCAAAGTCAATCGGATTATTCTGTAGAAATAGAATTTGTTCAAAATTTAAGAGAAGCTACAGATTACTATACAAATGTTCCTGTAACCATTGCATTTTACGACGCAAACCTTAACATAGAAGAGCAAACAGTACATTTAGGAGGTAACTACTCAACACAAACGTTTACATTACCTTTTGAGCCAACAATGGTGTCTATTAATGGAGACGATAAAATTAGTTTAGCTGCATACCATGAAAAGGTTTGGGTTAAAACCGTTGCGAATACGTGGTATTCAGATGTAGATGTTAGAATTAATGCAACGTCAATTACAGATTCTGCATTGGTTTATCTTCAGCAAAACTGGGTAGGTCCATCTGGAGGATACAATGATGCCCAGTATATTATGTCGCCAGACCGATATTGGAACATTAAAAGTCCAAATTTATCTAACCTTACGGCTGATCTAGAGTTTAAATACAATGGGAATACTGATTTTGTAAGAGATTTTGAACTCATGCAAAATATTTCAAGCAATGGATACTCCGAAGAAAGACTTGTATTAATGTATAGAGAACATGGAGGTATGATCTGGGAACCATATCCGAATCAGGAATTAATACCAGGATCTAATCTGTACAATAAATCAGGAAGAATTAAAGCCAATAATTTTCAGGTTGGAGATTATGCATTTGCAATAAGCAAATGGCCAATAGGCGTTAGTGAAGTTAATGTAAGTTTAGATTGGGAAATCTTTCCTAATCCAGCAAAACAAAATATTTATTTAGAAGGTGGGCAAGACGTAAAGTCTGCATCTATTTGCGATTCATTAGGACGATGCATTATTAAGTTAAATGCAACTCAACTTAAATCGCCAATAGATATTAGTCAATTAAGCAATGGTTCTTATATTTTTGCTATTGATAAACCTTTTGGAAATAGAGAGAGTAAGATTTTTGTTGTAAAGAAATAACCAGAACAAGATATGAATTTAGATTTAACAGGAAAAAGAGCTGTAGTCTGTGGAAGTACCCAAGGAATTGGATTAGCAACAGCGATAGAATTGGCACAAATGGGTGCAAGTATTTGTTTAGTTGCACGTAACGAAGAAAAATTAAAAGATGCTTTAACGCAGTTAGATGCATCAAAAGGTCAAAGTCATGATTATTTTGCTGTAGATTTTTCTAATCCTGAAGCTGTAAAACAAGCGGCAGTATCATATTTAGAAAAAGTAAGCAACGTACATATCTTAGTTAATAATACTGGAGGGCCGAAAGGTGGTCAAGCAATTGATGCACCTGTAGAAGAATTTTTAGCGGCCTTTAATATGCATTTGGTGTGTAATCAACACTTAGCTCAGGTTTTTTCTGAATCCATGAAAAAGAATGGATACGGACGTATCGTTAATATCATTTCTACATCGGTAAAGATTCCATTGAAAGGATTAGGAGTTTCTAATACAATCCGTGGAGCAGTAGCAAGCTGGAGTAAAACACTAGCAAATGAACTAGGGCAATTTAATATTACAGTAAATAATGTTTTACCTGGAGCTACAAATACAGTGCGTTTAAAAAGCATTATAGAAAATAAAGCAGCTAAAACAGGTGATTCTATTGAGAATGTAAGCAATGCCATGGTATCTGCTATTCCAATGGGAAGATTTGCGGTAGCCGAAGAAATTGCGAACACGGTTGCATTTGTATGTTCTCCTGCTGCATCTTATATAAATGGAGTGAATATTCCTGTAGATGGAGGAAGAACAGGAAGTATGTAATTCCTTTTGAGTAATGTAAAAAAAAGCGACCTAAGATGATATCATCTTAGGTCGCTTTTTTTTTATGCTTATTGTATACCTTCTATAAGGCAATACCTAAATTTATTGGAAAAGAAATGTTGTGTCCAATATGAGAATCCTTGTATCCTGAAATCTCCAAAACTTTAACAAGTCCGTAAGATACTCCAAGAGAAAGGCTTACTTTTTCAGATATATACGTTGTTAATCCACCTGCTAGCGAAAGGTCTGTCTCACTTATTCCATCATTTATTTTTGATGAATTATCGCCATCAGATACGGTAGCACTAAGTAGAATGTTTAATTCAGGACCAAAATACAAATGGTTTTCTTGACTTGTAGCTATGGTAATATGTGCCGGAATAGTAAGGTAATTGGTTGTAAATTTTAAATCTTGTCCATACCCATCAACATTACTCATCTTAAATCCTTTTTGGTTATATAAAGCCCCAATTCTTAAATGCGTTGAGCTTGATACAGGAATCCAATAAAGAAATCCTCCGTTCAGTCCAAAATTAAAGTCTATTGACTCTAAATCTTCATCTACAATTTTACTAACTGTTGGTCCAATTACAAGTTCAAAACGAGCATCTGCTTGTTGTGCAAAGGCAATTCCGCTAATTAAAAATATCAGTATTAATGTTAATTTTTTTATCATAATGTATTGCTTTAAAGTTTATTATTTCATTTTGATTAATGCGTATGCAAAAATAATTGAATAAATATAAAATAAAAGGTATTCAACTTATTTTTGAAAGTTAAGGGCATTAAAAGAAGAAAATTTACCTTTGTGAAAACACCCATTACGATGAAAAAGTATATTTATTTGAGCACATGTGATACATGTAAACGAATTATGAAAGAAACTGGAATTTCAGAAGAAGTATTTGAATTGCAGGATATTAAAAAAGAACCCATTTCTGAAGAAGACTTAGATTTGGCATTTGCGTATACTAAATCGTATGAAGCCTTATTTAATAAGCGTTCACGTAAATATGCTCAAAGCGGATTAAAAGAACAAACTGTAAGCGACATAGAGTTTAGAGCACTTATTCTATCGGAGTATACTTACTTAAAGCGTCCGGTAACCTTCGTCGGTCAAGAAATATTCGTTGGAAATTCTAAGAAAGAAATAGAACGATTAAAAGCAGCTATAACCAATGAAAAATAAAATTCTGTTATCGCATTTGGCTTTATTTGCTGCCAATTTAATATATGCGTTAACATTTACAATTGCTAAATCGGTTATGCCGGTTTACGTTCAACCCATCCCTTTTATTCTTTTAAGAGTAACTGGAGCGGTTCTTCTCTTTATTTTATTAAGTCAGTTTGTAAAAACACCTAAAATAGACCGAGAAGATTGGTGGCGTTTAGGGTTGTGTGGAGTTTTGGGAGTAGCCATGAATCAAATGTTATTCTTTAAAGGTCTTAATTTTACAAGTCCAATAAATGCGGCTGTTGTCATGACGTCTACACCCGTAATGGTATTTATTGGAGCAATGCTCTTAAAGCAAGAAATTTTAAACTGGAAACGAGCCATAGGAATACTATTAGGAGCCGGAGGAGCAATCGCTATCATACTATTATCAGATAATGTTTCTGCCCAATCCCCAAAACCAGGCCTAGGTAATTTATTAGTTTTTATTAATGCAGCGTCCTATGCTGGGTATTTAATATTAGCCAAGCCATTAATGAAAAAATACAATCCACTTACCATTATTAAATGGTGTTTTATAGTGGGTTGGTTTATTGTACTTCCGTTTGGAATAGGAGGTATTCAGGATGTAGACTTTGGTGCTATGCCATCATCTATAATTTGGGCCATTTTGTTTGTTGTAATTTGTACTACATTTTTCGCCTACCTATTAAATATAACCGCTTTAAAAACGTTAAGAGCATCTACCGTTAGTTTTTATATTTATGCACAACCTCTTCTGGCAAGTTTGTTTGCAATATATCAATCTAGCGATTCTTTATCTCCATTAAAGATTTTAGCTGGAATATCAATATTTATTGGAGTCTATTTAGTGAGTTCCACCCCTAAAACCGTAAAAATTAAGTAATTTTGTGGTGTTAAAACAACCGAATAAAGAAAACCAACATGGAATCTAAGAGAATACCTGTATCTATATATGCTGAAATGACTCCAAACCCTTCGGTAATGAAGTTTGTGAGTAATTTAGAGATTAACCCTAACGATAGCGTAGAATTTAAGAACATAGAAGAGGCGCAATTGTCTCCGTTATGTGCTAAGTTATTTGCTTTTCCTTTTGTAAAAGAAGTGTTTTTAGCTAAAAACTTTATTGCCATTACCAAGTTTAACATTGTAGAATGGGAAGACGTGGCTATGGAAATTAGAGTAATGATTCAAGATTATATTGCAACTGGAGGTGTTGTTATTAAGGAAATTACATCGAATGATGAATTGCCAGTAATGAACTCAACACCAGAAGAAAAAGCTGTAGATAAAGTTCCTGAAAACGAAATTGAAGAGCGTATTATTGCTATTTTAGAAGAATACATTAAGCCATCGGTAGCTCAGGATGGTGGAGATATTATCTTTAGTGACTATAAAGATGGCGTATTAAAGGTTAAGTTACAAGGTGCATGTAACGGATGTCCTTCGGCCTCAGTAACCTTAAAGCAAGGTGTGCAAAATATTTTTCAACAAATGATGCCAGATGAAGTACACACTGTAGAAGAAGTGTAACCATTATAAGAATAAAGCAAAAAGGTATTTTAGATATTACATCTGGGATACCTTTTTGCTTTATATTTGATTTTGTAAAAGGTCAAGAATAAGTATAACACCCAATTGACCTTTTTTATTTTAATAAGATGAAATAAAATTCAAAATAAAACGTATTCATATAGGAAAGATTATCTTAGTAAATCGTTTTCAAAAATTGAACAAAAACAATGAAACACCTTCATAAAATATTTGTATTTAGTTTAATGCTTATTATACTTATGGCCTGCTCCATTAAGAAAGATAAAGTATTAAATCGATCTTATCATGCGGTTACAGCACGTTATAATAAATACTATAATGCAGAAGTGTTATTCAATGAAACAATCAATCAATTTAAGAAAAATACAAAAGAAGATTTTGGAGATGTACTAAGTATTAGAGAAATTGGAACACCAGATGAATCTAAAGCATTATACGCCCCATTAGGAATTGTTATTGAAAAATGTTCGGATGTTGTAAGAAGACATTCCATGAAATTTAAGGGGAAGGAGAAAAATCCGTGGGCAGATGAAACGTTTTTACTGTTAGGGAAAGCTCATTTTTATAAGCAAGATTACGAAAGTGCTTCTGTTATCTTTAATTATGGTTCAAATTTTAAGTCGTTAGATGAAAAAGTAACGCACATGGTTTGGAGTGCCGAAACACAAGTTATGCTCGGAAACCACTCTGTTGCTGAACGTACTCTAGAAACCATAATAGAAGAAGAAGATTTAAAGGATAAACATAAAATTCATATTCTTCAGACTCAAGCAGAATTATATAAGCAACAATTAGATTATGATGCAGCAGCCATTGCATTAGAAAAAACCATAAAGTATTTACCTGGAGGAAATCATAAAACAAGAAACCTATTTATTATTGGTCAATTGTTTTATCAAGCAGGGAAATATGACCTTGCGAATGAATATTTTGTAGAGGTAGGGAGAAAAGGTAGAGATTACGAATTTGTATTCAATGCATTACTTTATCAGGCAAGATCATTTGATATAGAAAATAATAATTCGGATGAAATTATTAGCGGATTAAATGAATTAGCAGATTTACCAAGAAATAAAGATTACAAGGACCAAATATTTTTTGCGAAGGCCCAATTGTATGAAAAAATTGATGAAATAGATTTAGCCTTAAAGAATTACAAAGAAGCCATAGATGCCTATATAGACAATGATAAACAATTAGTAAGATCTCATTTAGCAAAAGGAGAACTGGAATTTTCTGAATCTAATTATGAGGTTGCACAGGATCATTATGATGCTGTAATGGAACTAATAGATGAAAATTACCCGAATTATAGGTTAATTAAAGAAAAATGGAACGCCTTAAGTAATTTAGCTCAACTCTATTCTGACATAGATTGGATTGATAGTTTACTTATTGTTTCAGAATGGTCAGATGAAAAGCAATTGGCATTTGCCACTTCTGTTGCAGAGCGAGAAAAAGCAGCGGAAGAAGCTAAAGCAAAAGCAGAGCAAGAAAAACTGGATAAACTCAATGAACTTCTAGAGAAAAATTCAAAATCTAGTAATGGTAATTGGTATTTTTCTAACCCAGAATTAGTAGAAAAAGGAAAGAAATTGTTCTCCGAAAATTGGGGATTTAGAGGCCATGAAGAACATTGGAGAAGAAAAAATAAAGAGAAAGATTTAATTGATGATTTTGATGAAGGCGAGGAGGTAGCAGTAGAAGTTGTAGATACGGCTGGTCTTTCTGAATTAGAAGCTAGAATTCAAGAAATCATAGGAGAAATACCTGAAACAGAGTCGGAAAAAGAAATGATGATTGCTCAAGTTGCTGAAGC
Organism: Flavobacteriales bacterium; assembly: GCA_965243605.1. Taxonomy (GTDB): domain Bacteria; phylum Bacteroidota; class Bacteroidia; order Flavobacteriales; family CAJXXR01; genus JBMYYR01. The sequence goes on along the minus strand of CBDEVQ010000032.1, from coordinate 2,156 downwards.
ATACTATGAGTTAGGAATGATTTATAAAGAACAATTAGACGACTTTATAAAGGCGACTTCTGTATTTGAACAACTGTTGGCTCATTATTCAGAATTTGAACGTAAGCCTGCCACATATTATCAATTGTATCGTTTATATGCTTTACAAGACAATAGAGAAAAGGCAATTTATTATCGAGATCTAATTTTAAAAGACTACCCAGGTACTGAATATTCAGATCTAGTTCAAAAAATTAATAGCAATACTCAAGCCCAGAAAGATGAAGATGAAAAACTGTATTTAGGTACTTATACAAATCTTCAGAATGGAAATACACAGCAAGTAATATCAACGTCTTTAGCCTATATATCTAACGGAAGTAACGATAATTTAAAACCTCAGTTTGCCTTTTTATCGGCCGAAGCTAAAGGTAAACAAGACGGACGAGAAGCATATTTAACAGCCCTTAAAGCCATAGTTAAAGATTACCCAGATACAGAGCAAAGTACATTGGCAAGTGCAAGGTTATCTATGCTAGAGAGTGAATCTAGTCATTTTAACTTAGGACTGTATGATAACAAACTAGAGGGTGATTATTACCTAGTATTACTAATTGAAGGTGAAGATATTAATGAGATAAAAAATACCATTTCAAATTTTAAAAATACCGTATTTTCAAGTTCGGACTTAACCTTGAGTTCTATTGTATATGATGGTAGTTACAGAATGGTAAGCCTTAAACTATTTAGCAGTGTTGAGAAAACATTTGAGTTTATTAAAACCTTACAAATAGATCCTGCGTATGCAGCATTGTCTAAGCGTGTTAAATATACATTCCCAATAAAATCGATCAATTACTCTACCTTCTATAAGCGTAAGAATTTAGATGAATACGAAGCCTTTTACAAAGCGTATTTAAAGAAATTTGAGTAAACCTTCGGGCAGATGATGTAATTTAACTTAGAGAAGTCCATTAAACTTTGCCGATCACATATTTTTATAGTAGATTCATTGTTCTAATGCCAATATAATCCAGCTTATACTGCTGGTATAAACTCTATTTTTAATTTATGATTTCATTTAATGTCTTATTGCGTTCATTCGGAGCATTATTAGCTCCAATTGTATTACATGGAATACTCAACAAAATTGTTTGGAACCTTAAAGATTTCACATTCTTATCTACAGCATATATAGCGCTTTATTTCGTGAGTATATCTATTGTTTTATTCATGCTCATATCTTATAAAGATAAAAAAGTAAAATCGGTACTTATCTTTTTAGGTTTAACCTTATTAAAGCTCATGTTTTTGGGCGGATATATGTATCCTTTGTTAAACGTATTAGATATAGCTTATACCTATCATTTTTTAGCATTAGCTACTTGCATGTTGTTTGTAGAATTGGCCTTACTATCTAAAACCTTAAGATTAAAATGATTTTACAAAATGTTAAGCTTGGCGTTAAAATCCAAATCATCCAAGCCGTTATATTATTATTCTCATTTGTACTCATCGGATTTATTGGTTTCTCTAACTTTAATAAGCAAAATGATACCTATCATAGAGAGCGTCTTAAACGTAAAGAAAAATCGTTATTAAGAGATGTTGAATACCATTTAAAGAGTATAAGTGAATTTGTTACAGAAGATAACTTTGTTGATAACTTCGAAAGTTATTCGCATATCAGGTCAGATATTAACCAGATCGATATTAACTTCTATAACTTAGATGGAAAACTGATTGTGCAATCAAATCCAGATCGATTTAATGAATACAACCTTCCACAGGTAATGTCTCAGGACATTTTGGATGAAGTATTGGTTAATAAAGGTGGTGATTATACAAAAGAAATAAAAAAGGGATCCGATATCTATTTTTCATCTTTCTTTTTAATCCGCAATAAAAGAAACGAACCTTTAGCCATATTAAATATTCCTTATTTTGATTTTAACGAAGTAAGAAAAAAGGATCTAGAATTTTACTTAAGAGAATTGGCATTAATATATATAATGCTTCTTGTAATAGCGTTCTTTGTTTCTTATATCTTAACTAAGATTATTACAGATCCCCTTAAAGATTTATCCAATACCCTTAAAGATTTAGAATTAAGTGGCGACAATAAAACCCTAGATTGGGATGTAAACGATGAGATTGGTGATTTAATTAAAGCCTAC
>CBDEVQ010000031.1:0-42282 GCA_965243605.1 Flavobacteriales bacterium | reverse complement strand
ATTTCTCCTTTAAGAAGTTTTTCAATAAGCTTCTCTTTTTCCTTTAGCTTGTTTAGAGGAACTGATTTATTTTTTCTTACTAAAGATTCAATAGTGGCTTGAAGTCGTTCTAACTTTATATAGTTATTTGTGTATGGAGTGAAATAATATTTAAAAAGTCTACACTGGGTATTCATTAAAGATCTAGCATGACTTTCATCTTTCCGTATTCCTTGAATTATTAATACGTTATCCTGAACTTCATCTAATAACCAATCTATAAATGGTATTACTTTTAATTCAGATGTACAGTACCTAGATTGAGAAGCAGGAAAACGATGTTTCTTTTCTGCCAAATCTATCATTCCATTTTTATAGGTTTTTGATGAAAGTACTTTTGTTCTTATTCCTAATTGTCTAGTTGTATTTTCAAAATGATTATAAGTAATTGAGCTTTCCCATTTTGTATCACAAAACACAGCTAACACATTAGATTTACCATATTTTTCACATGCCCAAATTAAGGCTGCTTGACTGTCTTTACCTGCACTATATTGAACTATAATTTTCATAATCATTTCGTTTTTAATCATCAATCAATCCAGTACTTAAAACACTGCTAAATCTCCAAAATCCCTCGTTAGGATCATAAATAAATACTGCAATACCTGTACTATCTACAAGATGCTTAACACCTTGCCCCTGAATAAACAATGTATCCTTATGAGTATTTGGATTAACTACATGGTAAGGTTCTGTTTGCAAAGTATCTTGTCCGTGTGCCTCTTCTGCGATTATTGCTAACCCTGAAAAGATTATGAGAAATAAAAGGACCACGGATATTTTAAGCCCAATTAATGGGTATTCTAAATGCTTGTATTTCATTTTAATTATGATTTCATAAAGGCAAGCCAAATAGTTTTTCCGCTCTTGGCCGTTCGATGTCCGAACAATGGCTTTTCCTCTGTTAGATTTAACACTTCACTTACTTTAATTTGCGCTTCATTCCATTTAAAAATCAAAATTCCTTTTGGTTCTAAAACTCTGAAACATTCCTTGAATCCTTGTTTTAAATCGTTTCTCCAATCAAAACCTAGAACACCGTATTTTTTAGCCATCCAAGAACTTTTTCCTAGTTTATTTAAGTGTGGAGGATCAAATACTACTAACTTAAATTTATAGTCCTCAAAAGGTAGATTTCTAAAGTCTGCAATAACATCTGGCTTAATCTCTAAGGTTCGACCATCACAAAGAATATCTTCTTCGTTTCTTATATCTGAAAACAAAACATCTGGATGCACTTTATTGAACCAAAACATTCTACTTCCACAACAAGCATCAAGTATTATCTTATCGTTTTTCATCTACTTTCAATTTTAACAACTTTCCCTGTCCACCCTTGTGAACTGTTATTTTCCCACTCTTAAAAAGTTGAATAAAAAGTGGTTTTAACGTTTGGTAATCTAGGTCCAGTTTATTTATTATTTCTGGTACATAGGTTCTGCAATTTCCACCGCTTAACTCATGCTTATCTTTTAAGATTTGCAGGATAGCTTCCAACCTTCTATTTTCAATTGGCTTATTCTTTCTGGATGAACAAGCTTCTTTGTTTTCCTGTTTAAACTCATCCATTTCCAACCGTTTTTAATCTTTTCAGCTTCCTGACTTTTTGCAAGCTTGAAGGCTTCAATCTCTTTCTTTCTATGTTTACTCTTTTCTGAATTTTTAATCATCTTCTAAAACTTTTTCCTGTGAATTCAATTATGTTATACATGTGAAACAACCTATCAAAAACACGATTTCCGTACATGTCCGAAAATTCAAGCAAAGCCTCGTTTAAGTCATTAGGGTAATCATCCGAATAGTTAGCGGTTAAATGAGTCTTAAAAAGCCCTCTGTTGTATCGTTTTTCTAATACCTCCCTGAATAAATTAGCCTTACCGTAATTATTTGCTACTTTTTCAGTTTTCATATCATCCAAATAAATTCGCTCTCTTTCCATCTTTTGCCAGAATTCACGCTTCTCAACTGGACCGTCTGCTGTTTCAAAAATCTCAACAAGATCATTAGCGTTATAGGATTTAAAAAACCAACCTTTTGTGCCTTGGAAACATCTTGAAAATACTTTCATCATAGACGTTTTACCGTTTCCAAATCCTCCAATTATCAAAAGTCCTTTGTCAAAACTTGGATCTGAATATTTTCGAGTTCCTGAAAAATTAAATTCAGTTCTTAAATTTGATTGATTAAAAAACTTTGGGTCTTTAGCGAAATAATAAACCAGTGTTTTTAAGTTTTCAATTGTATCATGATTATTTACAAACTCCTTTCCCTCAAGTTTAACCCACCACAAGCCAAATATTTTTTTGATGTGGTCTGCTGTTACCTCAATTATTTTATTTTCGTTTAACTCGCTTTGTTTTACTTTTCGTAAATAATCCAAATGAGCTTGAAGCTTTTCAGGTGAAATACTTATAGTTTCAAAATCTTTGATTAACTGTTTTTCTTCTTCGCTGTGAGTACTAAACTTTTTCAGTTGATTGTACTGGTGAAGGCCAATTATTTTTTTTGAAATGTGTTCTGTTTTTTTTCCTCCACTCATAGCTTAGTTTATTACTCGTTTTGAATTGTTGGATTGTGATTTTCGATTGTCATAATTCCCTTCAAGAATTTTCAAAAAATTATTTGGGTTTAAAATCCAGTCAAAATTTGCTTTAAACTTTTTTTCATTTCTGGAACACAAAAAATCTGATTCGCCTGTTTTTTTTATAACCTCATGAATTTTTAAAAAACCATGCTCTCGGTGTCTAGCTTTAATTGCATCTTTTCGAGCATCTGAAACAATTTGAATTCTTGGAAGGTCTTTGCAATTTTTATGAAAAAGTGAAACAATTTCTTTTATATCTTCTTTTGTTACTTCTTTATCTTTATTTACAATTGCATCTTCATCTTCTAAATTGTTAACCATTTGGTTAACCGTTTGGTTAAACCATTCCTTAACCCTTGATTTTATTAAGCTTTTATCTAGGTTACAAAAGTCATTTACATTGAATTTTTGCTTTATTTCCGTAATTTGCTTCTTAGATAACTGCTTAGAAAACACCTTTATTTGGCTTGCAAACGTTCCAGAAGCAACATTTTTCTTAGCATATTCGTAACGTTCGTTAACCACTTGGTTAAGCTTTCGGTTAGCCAATCGCTTAACCGTTTGGTTAACCACTTGGTTTTCCGTTTGGTTTTCCGATTCGCTAACCGAAAGGTTAACCATTTGGATTTCCATAAGCTCAAAATGACAACTTAAATTTTCCCAAATTGGACTAAATTCATCAACAGATAAACCAACCATTCTGGCCAACCTTCGAACATCGTTTGGAAGCCCTCCCTTTTGGTGTTGGTGACATAACAAGTCTATATAAACACCTTTTTCTTCAGGGAACATTTCCGCTGTACCTTCAAGCCAATCTTTAGAGTAAAATAAAAATGCAGGATCTTGTTTTTTACTCATAGTATTGATTTATCAAGTTCAATAGATGTCAAAAAAGGATAATTGATTTCACCTTTAGCATTGTTTGTAATTGGATTTTCAAACTTAAACAACACTTTATCGCCCTTATTAAATGGAATAACAGCAGTTAACATATCACGTTTAATTGTCAGTGATATATTAGGCCTGTTTTCTTCTTTTATCTGGATGTAAGCCCTGCCGTTTGAATAGGAAACCTTACCAGTAATAATTCCTTTGAACATATTCTATTTATTAAGTGGGGAATATGACCTATCCAGAAAATAGATAGGCCCTTAAAACAAACTACTTTATACTAAGTTGATACTCGTCAGGATCAAGCTCTCTTTCCTTAACTTTTAAACCGCTATCAACGTAAAACTCCATTTTACCAGTATCAAAATTGGGTAACAAATAACATTCAGATCTAACATGACGTTTACCTTCTTTTATTTCATGTAGAATTGTATGCATTGAATCCTTTAAGGTTTTAAGCTCTTCTGTATATTTTGCTTTGATCTTTTTGAATTCACTATCCAAACTTTCTAACTCAATTGCTTTTTTAGAATGCTCATGTTCTCGTTCTGAAATTTCAAATTCTGAAAGCTCCAAATAGTATTCTTGCATTGAAACCTCCTTAGAATTATCTTTCAATGCTTTTAACCTTTCTTTTCTGGGTAATAGTTGAAAATTAGTTTCTGACATAGTTTTACATTTTTACAATTCTCCAAGCATTTAAAGAATTAAATATCTTCTTTGGAGAATCGGCATCTTTTTGCCATTCCTTACCTGTTACATTGAAATACACCTGAATCTTGTCTTGAATATTAAAAGAATCTATTTTTCCAGTGTTTCCTTGGACTAATTGAAATTGTACTTTTTGCGGATACTGCTCATCCGTTTCAATTACAAATTCTTGTTTTTTAAAATTCTCTGTAACCTCAATTACTTCTGTTTTTCGGATTAACTTTCCGACTAAGTTTAAATCAGCCATTATTTTGATCTCTAATTGTGTTTATAATGATATTTGAAACTTTATTAGCATGTTCAATATCTAAGATGTTAAAAGCTTCAATAAGGCTTTCATTTGAATCATAACCATAATCTAAAGATGCACCTCCATTTGGCACAAACTCCATTTTAAAGGTTAATTCATGCTTATCCTTTCTTGGCTCCATAAAAGCCAATAATTGACCGTTTTCAGTTTCAAATATTTTTGCAAAACTTTCTCCCCTCATAACTTTCTAATTAGTTTTCAACATCTACTGGATGAAGCTCTTTTGCATTCCAAGAAGGTTGCTTCATATCGATTAGTCCAAAATTCCCCTCTTCTGCAAAAGCTTCATAAGTTGGATAGGTTCCTGATTGCTCACATTGAAAAGCTGTATCCAAAGCTTGATGATACTTATATTTTCCTATCTCAATATCTTCTCCACTCCAGACCATAACACCAACACCGAAAGGGGCCACTGTTTGAAGCATTATCATAATTGTTGTATTGAAATCACGACCAGTAACACGAGAAGCGTTTTCTTGATACATTCCTTCCGACAATTCATAATTCAACTTTGCAGACTGGTAATAAAAATGTGAAAGAGTTTCACAAGAGGTACTTTTTACAGATATAACAGCATCCGCACCAATATTTTCTTTGAATTGTAGTGCATCTGGTCTGTTTTTAACAGGAAGACCAGTATTAGGATCTATAGAATAAAGAGAGATTTCACGCTTCGAATGCTTCAAAAGTGCAGGTATTATTCCACCACCGTAAGCCATGTAATTACGCTTAACTAAATCTATGATAATTTTATCTTTTGCAGATATTGATTGACAACCTGAACATTCAATTAAAATACTCAAATAGGCTTTTTTATCACCCATTTTGGTAGTATCTGGAACTACTCCATTTGCATAATCAAGAACTTCTTGAGGACTTGTATCCACACCTTTCAAATAACATTCTTCCCTGCTTTCAATTACTCCTTCCCAGAACTCAATAAGTCTATCTAAGTCACTATTTTTAGCTCTTGAAGCTTTTGGTTCAACAACTACACGACTAAATTTAGTAGGCTCAAGCATACACTCATGTAAATATGTACCAAGTGCAAAGTGACTTTTATCCTGAAGTTTTTCAAGCTCACGCCTTGCTTCATCTTCCCGCTCAAAATATAAATGCAATGGTGTTTTAATAGCGGCTTTCAATTGACCACTTGAATAAGATTCATCAGCCAAATACTTTTCCATAGCATCCTGAACAGCAACACCGCCTTTTTGAAGGTCTTTAGTATAAATGTGTTGTGTTTTACTTCTTGTCTTAATAAAATCAGCTATATCTTGAGCTGTTGGATATTCACCTAATGGACGAGTATAATCAATTGCTTTAGGAATTGTAAAGCCGTTTTCTTGTAAATGCTTCATAGCGGAAGCATGTTCCGCCTGAAGTTCATTTAAATCTATATCTAAACCTAGTAAATTATTCATTGTCTTGCTTGATTAAGTTAACACCCTCTAATTCTGAAACTTCAAACAATGGAATTTCATTCCCGTTTGTTTTTGTAGATCCTGTGCAAACTATTTCTACACCTTGGCCTAAACTTGTTCCCATTAATGCCTGTACTAAAATTGTTTGAGCACATACAAAAGCATTCTCCCCATCATGTAGCTTTGCAATGATATAAGGATTCCCTTTTCCATCTACTGCCTCTTTAAATCCAAGGAAATAACAATTAACTGGTTGCCCTTGAATAGCAAGCCATTCCTCTTTCTTTTTGTAAGTAACAGTTAACTTTCTACCTCTCTTTGCATTCTTCAATGCTCCAACAGCATTTGTTGACGGCATTAAAAAAGTAATTTCACCATCTTTAGGGTAAAGGTTCGGTTTTTGGTTTTCTTGATCTTTTGACATAACTTTGATTTTACTTATTAAACTTTAACAAGGACTATCCTTGTTTTCTAAGCCCGTTTGCAGACGGGTTTTTTATTTTTTTGGAGGGTAGAGTTTTGTTTTCAAATACTTGATACACTCTAATCTGTATAATTCACTTGGTGTCATTTTCTTAGGTGCTTTAGGCTTTTTTTCTGGCACATCAATAATCCCCTCAAGCATCTTGAATACTTTTAGTTGCTCTTCATGAGAAAGAGAATATATGATTGGAAAAACGGCTTCTGCTTGCACTTTAAAAATGAATTAGTTTGTTTCTTTTAACCTTCTTAAATATGTTCTTGATCTTGCAGCCTTTTGAGCTTCATGATTAGCATTCTCAAGGGCTAATTCAATCATTGCTTCAATTGCCTTACAATTAGATTTTGACAAGACATTTCTTCGTTTAGAAACGCCCCTAAGACCTGAAAAGCTTATATTAAAGTCTTCAGCTATTTTTAATACTTCCTTATTGTCTGTATAATCACAAATGACATCTGAAAGTTTTTGAGGAATTTTGTTTCCTAAATCTTCTACTTTAAAAGGTATATTCATCTTATTGGGAATTATTAGTGTTATATGAAATTGCTATTCTTGTTAACTCTTGGATTGCATCTGCTGTCCTAGATGTTAAATTGCTTTCTCTATTAACAATGTCTTCTAGTTTATATGATGGAATTCCTGTTGATTTTTGCACTTTGAAAAAATCACTGTCTTGAACTCTTTTAATGATGAATTCTGATAACTTAAAGCTTATACGCTTGTTGAAATTTGATTTAGTAAACATGCTCTTTACATCATTATCAAGTGACTCTTCAGTTTTTCTTATAACATTACTAGCTTTGTTTACACCTTCTGAATCTCCAGACTCTTCGAATTGCTTTTTGAAGGCCTTCATTGAGTTTAAATAATCAACATCTTGTTGTATCCATTGAATAGTTGTCATAATTAAAATTTTAGAGTTTAGTTAAAATGAAGGCTTTGATGCTATCGCCACCTTCGGGTGTTTGTTGTTTATTAAGTTGGGGTAAATTATTATGCTATTCTTTCAAGTTTTAATTCTTTAGCAAGGTCCATCATATCAGGCTGAAAAGGTTCGTTGCGTTCTTCTTGTTGCTCACTGCTTAAAGCGTAGTCTCTTAAATATTTAACAAGAATTTCCTTTTCTGATTCTGGAAGCTCAACAGCTTTATCATTAACATACACTTCAAATTCTACAAGTTCGTCCTGTTCATTTATAGCTATATCGATGTAGTAGTTTTCCTTTTCTGATTCTAGGGCAAAACACCCTTTTTCATACTCTGTTACAATTGTTAATGATAAAACTCGTTGTGCATCCATAATAATTTGTTTACTTTGCTAATACTTTGTTGTTGTTGTTGACAAATATACAGATTAAATCTGCATTATACAGTTTATTTCTGCAATAATTTCATAAAAAATATGCAAATGGATTTTATATCACTTAATATCAAGCATTTAGTAACTAAGGAAAATTTATCAAAAGATGCATTTGGAAAGCTCTTTGGATTAAATAGGGGTGCAATAAGTAGTTACATTGATGAAAAATCGAAACCGAAAATTGAAACACTACAGAAAATATCTGCATATTTCAATTATAATCTGGATCAATTAGTAAATGAAGACATTTCTAAATTGAAAAATCTGGAACATGATTTAATGAAAAATGAAAATTTGGAATTTAAATCTTCATCAAAATTGGAGTTATTAGAAAAAATGAATGATAGGCAAGCAAAAATTATAGATCATTACCTTACAGAAACAACAACACTTCATAATATTATTAAAGACAATAATATTTCAATTGATTTGTTAATCAATAAGATTGAGAATCTTAGGATTCAACTTGATGAAGCTAAATCAATAAGTAATAACGATAAATCTATAGGATAAAAACATTACATAAGCATATTACTAAGTTGTTTTAAATAATAATAATAATATAAATCTCCCCAATTTAAAATTTAACTAAAAACAATTTGCTAATGGTAATAGACCAAAGACTTTTAAAAATTCGTCAACAATATAAGTTGATGAGGGTACAGAAATACCGAACCATATTATTAATTAAAAGATGTAGAAAAAAGAAATTAATAATAGTAGAAATATTAGAAGACAATTAACGTATAGATTCCCCCATCTCTACATAAGTTTTTAACTCAAACAAATCAATTATGAAAACTATACAAATAATACTTAAAATATAAGAACATTTAATGTAAGGCAAAAAAACTTAAAAGGTTGTTTGCAACATTTATAAAAAATACTATTTTTACACCACAAACAAGTCGTAAACCTTTGAATATAAGATATTTACCTCATGTGTTTTTGTATGTCTAAAAATGTTTTAAAACTCATTAATTATTTAAAATATACAGTTATGAAAAAAGCCTTTTTACTATTAATGTTTATTAAATCAATACTCATTATTGCACAAGATAAATCAACTCAAATAATTTCAGAATTTACAACTTCACATATTACTACAGCCAATATAACAAATGAAAGCTCTTATAAGTTCTCTCTGTTTATTGATAGGATTATTATTGAACCTTTAGATAAAGAGGTTTTAAAAACATATAAAAAGATCAAACAAAGCCCAATTCAAGAAATAAACATGGAATTCATAAAAGAGAATGAAGATCCAGAAGATGATAAAACAACATACAACGGAACCCTTAAAAAAGGTGATTTAATACTTAAATACACTATAACCTTTGATAATATAGATAAATCAAAAGTTTGGGTTGTCATGAAGAGTAAAGATACATTTAAAGAAACATCGCAAACAGCAAGGTATTTCAATATGTAAGCGAATACATAACCGCATATTTTCACCTTATTATAGTACTATTTTCAATATATAAAAACCTGATTATCAACAGTAAGTTAAAACTTTCTCATTCTCATAATCAGGGGGTCCATGGTTCGAGCCCATGTGGGACCACTAGTAAAACTAAGGCTTTCAGATAAATTTATCTGAAAGCCTTTTTTATTTGGAAACAATTAGTAAACAAATTCTGTGTTTAAATAGTCTTATTTGGTCTATATTTCATCTTTAATCATAATTATTGAGAGTTTAATACTTTTGAAAGGTAAGATGATAAAGCGTGTCAATATTAGTTTGATAACGATATGAAATTGAGATATTACCATTTGAAATATTTCCTGACACATCAAATATATCATCTCCAGATACTTCATGATATTTTAATCGAGGCTCACAATAATCAGGTCCGCCAATATGATAAAATTTAACCTTACGTTTGTTTATGCCACCAGATGAAGAACAGAAATTCCAAAAACTATCTTTATTAGAATATATTGTAATTCTATTATTAATAGAATCACAATAAGATATTGGAACATTTTCATAAAACTTTCTCTTCTCTATAAGTTCCCAGTTACCTTTAAGATAATCATGTACATTATCGTCCTCACATGTAGCTCGTTTACATCCAACAATGCAAAAAATCAGTATCAATACCTGTATATATCGTGTCATACTTTTTATTTTAAATATTAAAATTTACACATTTTTTTTGGAGGATAATATTTTCTAAAAATTAATTTTGTTCTACAGGTTGTTTGTGGTAAAACATAGCCCCTCTTTTTGTTGGCAGTTCCTTATTCCTTTTGGTTCTGTCATTTTTGATTCCCTCTTTTTTTCTTTTTAAAACTCCTTTTTATGCGGTTTGTATTTTTAGTTGGCTCGTGGATTTTTGGATTCTTTGGAAAATTTGTCCTTGTTCTGTTTAAAATCATTCGCTTTCTGCTGTTTTCCTCTACAGAATCTAAATTATACCGTAGTAAGTTCATGAGCCGATTTGTACGCTCTAAATTACTATCTCCCTACAATAAAGGCGTACTTATCAACGGACGTGATAGATTGTCTGTTAAACATTCTCTCACTCACACCCTTATTTTGGGAAAATCTGGAATTGGGAAAACTTCTGTGTTTTTTCAATCAAATGTACTACGTGCCGGCACACGTTCCTTTGTTGTGAGTGACCTTGACGGCAACATGTTTGACAAATCAAGCGGATTTTTACAACAACAAGGCTACACCGTATTAACCTTAGATTTAAAAAACACGCTTAAAAGTGGATTTTATAATCCTTTAGCCCTTTGTCATTCTCGCGATGAACTCAAAGCCCTTGCCATGCAAATGGTACACTCTGGGGTTGGTGCATCCTCCGCCGACCCCTTTTGGGAACACTCCGCCAGTAATTTATTAGCCCTTTTATTTGGATTGATTAAAACCCAACCTGTGAAGTTTCAGAATCTAGCCAATATTCGGCATTTGTTACTCTGCTTTTCTCTGCCAGAGTTTGGCTCGTGGGTGGCTTCTTGTGCGGATTCTACCCTATGGCTGTCTTATAAAGCCTTTATGAGCCATGACATCAAAATACGCTCGAATATCTGCGCTACGCTATCATCTGTACTGGATTTACTCGCCTTTGATGAAATAGGCTTTATTACCTCAAAACGTACAATTGATTTTCGGTTGTTATTACAACCTAAAACCGCTTTATTTGTCATTATTCCAGAACGGAAAATACCTCAATACAAATTACTGGTATCAACCTTTTATTACCAACTGTTTCAATTTCTACAAGCCAATAAATCTAAATATCCTGTGTATTGTCTACTTGATGAAATTGGACAGTTCAAAATAAAAGACATTGAGGTTTTAATTACCATTCTAAGGCGGTACAATGTCAGTTTGAATCTTGGGTTACAAGATTTCAAACAATTGGAGTTCACCTATGGAGAAAAAGTCGCCTCGACTATTTTTTCCAATTGTTCCTCTAAACTTATTTTTGGCGGTGGGTCGTTAGAACTGGCACAAAACCTGTCTAAAATAAGTGGTACAGAAACCATTGAAATTGAGTTTAACAATCAAACCTCATTAAATCATAAACCCCTTATTACTCCACGAGAGATAATCCAAATGAAAATGGGGCGTGGTTTGTTTTTACATGGGCATTTGCCTCCTGCCAAAATCAAACTCTATCCATACTATCAAAACCCTAAATTATGGCTTAGAAGCCGAATAAAACCTATTATTCGCACTTCGCATACATTCCAAGCTCCTGCCTTACTCCCTATTATTAACCCCCAATCACATGATGGATTCGACCCCAAAACCCTTACAGACTGAAATTTTTGACTTTTTAAGCTCTGATTTTGATTTGCAGTCTAAAACAAGTGATCCTAAAAATTCTAAAATTGAATTAATAAAAAAAAATAATCGCAAAGCCTATCTCAAACAAAAACATATCGAATACAGACAAAAATGGAAACGCATTGTTTTGCGGTTTTCTAAAGCAGAATTTTTGGAAATTTCTGATTTGGCCGACAAATACAAAATGAAACGCGCCCCCTTTTTAAAGATTTGTATTTTCGCCTATTTAAACCAATCTTTTGTATTACCTGATAGTGAACAATCCTTAATGATAGAAATGGCTTTAAATCGGATTTCTAATCGTATTAATGAGCTTGTGCGGTATGTTCACAAACAGGATTCGGTTTCTTTACAGGATTTAGAAAACATTAAAACGCAATTGTATCATATCGAAGTTACCGTTTGTCAGGCATTACGTACGCCACCCAATTTAAAAACATGGCTAGAAGAACAAATCTTGCGTGATTCCTCTTTTGTTATTCGTTTGCAAGAAATTTTAAAAGAGTTTGATTCATGATAATAAAGAATTTGCGGATTTCTCAAAGCTCTAAATACCGTATTAAAAGTCTGGTAAAATATATTTTGTTAGACGGAAAAGAAGAAATAAGTGCCGATTTTAATCCTTACGAACCGTTTTTGATTTTAAACCACATCAAAACATTGGATATAGAGAACATTCACAAAGAATTTTTAACCAATGATTTGTATCGTAAAAAAAGAAAAAAAGGCGTGTGTTTTTATCATGAAGTCCTTGCGATTGCTCCAGAGGATGAAAAACACGTCACCGATAGCATGTTAGAAGATTTAGCCAAACAATACATTAACATACGAGGGGCGCAAAACGCCCTTGTACTGGCAAAAGCCCACAAAGAAAAATCGCACCGTCACATACACGTTTTAATTTCTGGTACAAAATATAAGTCCGATGAAACCCTGCGCCTTGATGATGAAAATTTTAAGCGGGTACGCTTAGAAATGGAAACCTATCAAAAAAAAGTCTATCCGCAGTTAAGCCATTCTTTGGTCTATCTTGATAAAGAAAAACAACGAAGAAATAAAAAACGTACCGATAAAAATAAACGTGCTGAAAATGAATTGCAGTTGAAACTACGTATTGGAAATAGAACACCAACCAAAAAAGAACTATTATATAATCGAATTTCTGAGATTTTAAAGGCCTCAAAAAGTCCGAAGGAGTTTTTACTAACCATCAAATCTAAACCTGATTTAGAACTATATGAATACAGAGGGAAAGTAACAGGTATTATTTATGAAAATCGCAAGTTTCGATTTTCTACCATTGGTATTGATAAAAATCAATTGCAAAAACTTCGAGAGCAGTATCTACGTGTGAAACAATTGAGGGAGATAGAAATCAATATGAATTCTTCAAGAACTAGATAGTTTGAACATTATACTATTATTTTTCTTTATGGTTATTATAATATTTTGAGTCGGTGAAAATTTGAGATTTTATTTCTTTAATTAATTCCCTTGCATTAATCAATAATTTTTTTTCACCTGTTTTTTGCTCTAATATTTCACATACTTTAATGGTAATATTATAAGGTAGTATTTTATCAATTAAAGTTACAAATGGGAACAACCCAGACTTAATTACCATCATACATTTTCCAAGAAAAAATGTGGTCTCATTTTCAATAGAATTGATATTAGGCTCTGAATTTTTGTTCAAATTTAAAGCTTCTATTTTAGCCTGTGTATCTAGTCTAATCTCTTTTAATAATGTAATATAGCTTTTAATAAATGGTATCGTATTAAAGTGGCTGTTGTTTGGATTTGTCTTATTTTTATTATATTGCATACTTTTATTAGTGTATTTATGAGAAAGTATATTTGGAGTTCTATTAATGGAATAATACCTATTGGAACAGTTTTTGTCTATTTAAACCCAAAGATAAGTGACAAAATATTATTTGGAATAATACCAGTCAGGATGCTTAATGCGGTACTCTTGGTTATAAGTATTATTTGCTTTTATATTATTATAAAAAATATTTTAAAAGTCAATACAAGAAAAAATATACTTATCTCAAAGTCTATTCATAATTATGTTGATAGAATGAGAAATGTTTACAATCAATTAAATTATTCTCATTTTACAGAACATACTTTACAAAGCTTTATGGAAAAAATCTCTTTCGAATTTTGTGAAGATTTAGGACAATTATTAAATCAAATTACATCAGATAAACATTCTCATATGAATGTGAAGATTGATATGTTTGAATCGAGTAAAAAAGAATCTATTTATACAATAGCAATACATACTGATACTGCTTTAGAATACCGAAAAAAAGAGTTAAAAAATAAAAAAACCCATCCAGTTTCTGAAGAGGCTAATTCTGCTTATTTTAGAATACGGGAATCAAAAGATAGAGATAAAATTTATAATGGAGAAAGAGATTTTTATTGTAATTATAATATATCTGGAAATAATTATTACATAAAATCAAACAATAAAATTCGTTTTAAACGTTTAAAAACAAGAGAGTGGGCTAAGTTCATCTATACATCAACAGATTGCGCCTATAAAAGTAACGATATAAATTCCATTATAATTGTTCCTATTGCTCTTGATACAAAAATAGATATTATTTGTAAAGACGGAACGATTAAACCGAAAATTAAAAAAGAATTATTAGGTTTTGTAACATGTGATTATCAGTCAGAATCTAAAGATTACCTTTCTTTATTAAATTCAGAAGAGAAACTAATTATTCAAGAAATTATTATGCTGTATACGGATAATCTCCATAACTTTTATGAAAAATGTATACGAATTAATCAAGCAATACTGAAAAAGAAAAAAGAAGAAGAGTAGAAAAATAAACAAGAACAGATATGAGAAGTTATTCATCAATTACAAACACATTACTAATTTTATTTGCATCATGCATTTTTTATTGTTTAAATGGTGTAAAAAGAATTTTTAACACATCAACAAAGAAAAATAAAACTTCAGTAATGTCAAAGAGAAATGAACCTTATAAGGTTAAACATTTTAATTCGAAAGAATTTGATGACAATTTTAAAGAAATAATTTCAAAGAGATATAATTATTAGGAAATTAGATATATCACCATTTAATAAATACTGATTCATTTATAATCAGTTTAGTAACGATATATTATTGTAGCTGGGATTCAAAAGGGGGGAACTCCCTTTGCAAGTGTAATTTTTAAGCATCTCAATCCTTTGAGGTGCTCAATTGCTTACTTGCGTTTATGTGGTAAAATGATATTTAGAAATATAAACTACTCTCTTTTATCG
The DNA here is from genome assembly GCA_965243605.1 of Flavobacteriales bacterium. GTDB lineage: Bacteria > Bacteroidota > Bacteroidia > Flavobacteriales > CAJXXR01 > JBMYYR01. The sequence goes on along the minus strand of CBDEVQ010000031.1, from coordinate 27,378 downwards.
GCTTCATATTCTTAAAAAAAATACAGATTCTTTCGTTTTGGAATCTGTATTTTTTGTTTCTATTATTCTTCTTTCTTTTTATAATTCAAATTAAAAATGGGGTCTCGGGGTCGCCCTGAGCAAGTGGCGTAAAAGTCAGACGGCTGACAGTTTTCAGTCGTCTGATACGCGATCTTGCGTCTATATCATCAACACATTTTTGGCGTTAGACAATCCCCATTTTTTTTTGAAATATAATCTAACCAGTTTAGATATTTCAGCCGATTATTTCGTTTTCAAATCGGCTGAAATATTTTCCTTTTCTTTTACATGTTTTCTATATTTTTCTTGTAGGTGTTTTGGCAAAAACAGTTACAATATTTAAATCTAAACCAACATCTAAATAATGTTGGTTTTGTTCCCTTTTCGCATTTTAAAAACTATGTTTTTAAATACATTTTATTTCCAATCTTACATTGGAAATTTTGAGTTTCCTTGGCAGGGATTCGAAAGGGAGGCACGCCCTTTTGCAAGTTGCGTTGTGAGGGGTCTCACATTTGTGAGAGGGCTCACACGCGTACTTGCGTTGACATGGGAAACTCTTTTGAATGAAACGAAGCAGGAAACATTTTCTTTTTGCAAACCCTTTGCAACAACAGGGCAAACACTCCGTTTGGAAAAATAAAATTTTGCTCGAGTGCAGTTCAAAATCAAACAAACCAAAAACAAATTGAGAAAATTTATAATCCTAAATTTTCCTCAACTTGTTTTTACTCCATATTGTGCAGACTAAGAGTTCTCCTTTTTTCCGGATTTTGTTTTTTGACCGAAAGGGAAAAAATCTATATCCAGAAAATAGACAACAAGCCTCTAAACGCTTTTTGTGAAAAAACGATAGGGGTATTTAAACCGTATAGTTTTTTTTTACGAAATGTGTTTTATCCGATTCTTTTTTTTCTAGTTTTTTCGCTCTGAAACGAGAAAAAAATAACTCGGCGTTTTTAGCCGAGTTAGAAATGTAGATTCTACAAACCCAGTTTGGAGAATCGAGTTTCTTCAAACCAGCGGTCACGTTCTATCCCTAGACCAAATGGAGGACATTTAACGGCTTTTAATTCGATTAAGGAGAAACAGCCCCACTCATCGAATTGTAAGCCTGTTACGTAACCATAAAAGATATCTGTCTCTGGGTCGTATTCACAGGCGTACCACGTTCCAGAACCTGACGGATTAAAGAATTTTGCAATCACAATTGGGTCATCTACTTCGGATTGGTCGCCAATTGTAGCGAAGCGTTTTTCAAGTTGTTTGGTCATTAGTTTCATGATGTGTGGATTAAAAATTAAACACACATCGTCACATTTTAAAATCGAGAAAAAACAAGGAGGAATCCGCAGGAGCATTCCTTGGATTTTTCTTTAGATTTTAAAATAGATTTGTCGTTTTATTTTTAATCCCCATGAAACATGATCTAAACAATTTGAAAATCACAGGCTATATTTTAGGTAAACCAACAAGCCAAGTTTTTAGTTCATCATCAATACGAATATCTCTAATTGTTTGAGATTTTATATCAGCAGATATGAATTCTTCAACATTAATAAAAACTCTTAACCAACCTGTTGAGTAATTGAAATTATCTCTAACATATCTAAATCCAGCTCCTTTGGTTCTACTGGCACAGATTATTATATCAGGAAAGTTATCTTCATCTCCTTTGAGTTCTTCTATTTTTTGGACTTCATATAAGTTGTCTCCCGAAGAATTTACTCCAATAGAAAGTTTTCCAATATTTAATACACCCAAGGTATCTATTTTGAAATCAGCAGTATTTAATCCTATTGCATTTGGACAATGATACGTATCATAAATTATCCATTTAGCTATCGCATTTATTTTAGTGGTTTTTCCGGTATTCCCCTTTCCCTTAAGAATAAATATTTTTTTCATATCTAACCTATTTTCTCAATCATTGATTTTTAATATCGACTATTTCCAAATCAATCATTCAAATTGAGTTACTATTTTTTTCACTATCATTTAAAGATGATACCTTATCCTTATTTTCATTAACTTTAACCACTTTAGCTTCTGCACTATACAGTCTATTATGTTTATAATTAAGAATATAAACCACTATAAATATAATAATTGTAAAAATAAAACTCGTCCTTTCAATATTAATTGAAATATTCTCTAAATCGCTTTTCTCATTAACTTCCAACCAAAACTTATACCATGTTAAAATAATAGAAATACAAATAATATATAATCTAAATAAGGTAACTCTTGAAGATAAACTAGGGAAATCAGATGAATTAAGATTGTTTTTATTCTGAAAAATGTATTGCTCAACAGGGTCATTAAAAAGTTTTCCCGAAACAATAGAACTTAAAATTGAAGCCAAAAGATAAATCAATAACGCTATTAAAAAGAATGTTGAAATGTCTATTCTCTGCCACAATTTACATTCACTTTTATCTGTATAAATTTCTGACACATTATGAATTAATCCAAAAATAATACCGATAACACCCAAAACTAAAGAGGCAACTGCGGAAAGATGAATAAATATATTTTCAGTATCAGGCTCATTATTCTCCTTTTTATTAGGTTTTAACTTTCCAAATAAACTAGTAATATTAGAATATCCTTTTGAAGCCATAATAAAATTATATCTTAGAAACGACGGGACAAAAATAGCCGATAAAGATGAAAAAGTATTTAATGAACGTAAAATTACAATTGAAAATAATATAAAAAATGATATAAACAAGTTATTTCCATCCACTTGCAATATTAATTCATATAATGAAGATTGTGGGTCTATCTCATAAAAAGATGTCAGTCCATAATAAACAACCGAACAGAACAACAAAACAAGAATGAATACATTTTTATTCTTCAAATACTCCAATTTAATCTTCTTCACCTTTTATGTTTTTTGTATTCAACTAACTCCCTAAAGCTATCCCATTTAATCTACTTTTCAATTCATCTATATAACTATCTTTATCAGATACATCAATATTTCTCCATAAATTAATAAACTCTATAATATCATTTAGTTTCTGTTGAAGTCCATAAAAAACTTTTATAGATTCTTTTTCAGGATTAATAAAACTCATACCTGATTCAAATAACTCAATAGTCTCATTATTTGCTTGAATAATTTTATCCAATGTATTTTTCAATGAATTACTATCCAGTAACTCTTCTAATATTTGACTATCGGTACTTAAATCTTTTGTCGTATCTATACCACTTAGTAAATATGTGAAATTTTGCATTTTCAAATCTTCTGAATAGTCCGAAATATCATCAAGATGTTGTAAAGTCACTAAGACTTTTCTTGAAAAGTCTAAAATAAAATCTGCTTTCTCTGGGTTATCAATCAATGTAGCCGATATAGCTCCTGACAATCCAATTAAAAGTCTATTTTTATCAACTGCAGACTTCTCCTTTTCTTTTTTATTTTGACTCCTTTGGAGCGTTACATCAGATTCTTGACCATTCGCCGCGAATACTAAAGAATCCATAAACAACTGTTCATATTTAGTACCAACAACTATTTTAAATAAATTTATAGTTCCTAATTGAGATACAATTCTATCAGCAACAGAATTTGTAAGGTTTACATTTTCTCCAAAGTCTTTTCCATCTAATTTATCATCAATCATACTAATAGATGAATAGACAGCCAACCAATTTACGGCAATATCATTAAATTTTTCAGAATCTAAATTAGCGACATCTTTTAAAATCCAAGGGAAATATTCTCCCATCAATTTACTATCGACAGACTCATTATCTCTGAATTGCAAATACTGTTTTACATCATTAATCATCGAATTCGATAATTTATGATGTTCTAATAATTCAAAAAAACGCGTTCTTGTTTCTTGTACTGAGGGTGTTAGTGTATTTAAAATCTCAAAGTTATTTGTTAACATTTGTTTTTCTCCGTTGTTTGATTCATCAAGGTTTTGCATAACATTATTATAGTTCTTGTTTTTCTGATAAAGCAAGAAAATAAAATTGCAATGTAATGAAAAATATTTTATCTAATATTTTTTTCAAATTAATAAAACTTAGATTTTGTTAAAATACACATACTTAACATATTAAAAAGGAGGTCTTAATATCTACTTTTTTGGCTTTTCAAATTTTTAAATGATTAATTATTAGTACTTTTAAGAACTATTAACAATAAGTTATTTTTTTATGATTAACATTAAATATATAATGATTTTTGCCGTCATTTTTGGGTGGCAATCTACAAATGCTCAACGATTAATCGACTCACTCGACGTTGACACACACCAAGAGTACATGGATGTTCTCTTATCAAATTTAATAGAAAATGATTCAGCTCTTTTTAAAAATGGTATTTTATACGATAGAGTATTTTCTAAAACAAACTTAAATGAGTTTAACACCACTAACCACAATGAGGCGTCTTATCATCTTTTCATGAATATTTGGGAAGAATTAAATCAAGCAAACCTTACAAAAGAACCTCGTTTAGAAACAGAAATTGCAAAAGACCTCGCCTTTAGTTCTGAAATGAAAAATGATATCGCTTTAGGTATTATAAACATTGATTATACAACTTTAGATACGCTTGCCTTAGATTCGACAACTATTGCCAATGGAACAGGTGGTTTAACCCTTGATTCTGACGGATTATTAGCTAAGGTTTCTGGAACAAATCCATATATTAACAAACACAAAGTTATTATTGCTCCGTTGGCGAGCCGTATCATTCATGAAAATCAAATTACATTAAGTCTCAGTCCTATGATTTTAGATAAATCCTCAAAAATCATTGAGGATTTATCTGTTTCATTTGGAGGAAACACCATTAATTTAATTCAAAATGAAGCCTTTGAAAATTTATCTACAACGTTTACGTTTAATGATTCAGGCTCTAAAATTTTTAATTTTCATGTTAAATTTACCGACGGAACAAGTCTTTTAACGTCTTCAGTTATCAAAGTAAAATTACTATCTCCTGCTCAAATCTTATTAAATTCACAAATTCAAACCATTACCGCAACAGAAAGTTTTGTTGGATATGATGAATTATCCCCTTGTGGTTTTCCAACTGGAATCTATGGTTCGGCTTCATGTTACGGACAAGGAGAATACCTCGTTTTATTAGCCGATGGACATACTCAACTCACAAAACCTGTCATTTTAATGGATGGATTCGACCCACTTGATGGACGTGGGATTCTTGAAGCCAACATAGATGATGAAACGTCTATTCTTGAAATAATGGAATATTACGATGGAAGCTCCAAAAAAAACATTACCACCGTATTACAAGAAGAGGGATATGATGTGATTATTTTAAATTTCCCGAAATACAAAAATGGAACAGGATATTTACCTTACAACAATGCTTTCGCTTGGGCTTATGAAGGTGCTATAATTACCAATCAAACCATTGCCTATCAAAAATACCGAGACGGTGGGGCGGATTATATTGAACGAAATGCAAACGTTTTAAAAGAATTAATCAGACAAACCAACCAAACGTTAACCAATAATGGAAGTTCAGAAAAACTCGTGGTTATTGGTCCAAGTATGGGTGGTTTAATTTCTCGTGTAGCCCTAAGGCAAATGGAAATAAACTATGAGAACCACAATACACGTATCTATGTATCTTTTGACGCGCCACATAAAGGAGCAAATATCGCTATGGGAGTACAAAAATTAATGCAAAGAACCAGATCTCTTGAATTATACCAACTCAAAACTCCTGCGGCTAAACAAATGTTACTGAATCATTATTTAGAACATGACAATTGGGAGTCGCCACAACCACATTCCTTTAGAACCAATAATTTTGTTCCATTATTAAATTCTTTAGGATTTCCTGTCCAAACTAATAGAAACATTGCGTGGCTCAATGGGTCATTGTATGGAAATGAAATTGGAGTCGCAGGTCAAAAATTTGTTGATTTAACGGCTTTATGGTCTGACCTTGAAATAAGACGGACAAATAATGCTAATTCAACAGGGGTATTAAAATATAAAACGCCCTTTAATTCTTCATTATGGAAACACACACAAACACACCCTTGGGAGGGTAGCTTAGACGCTTCTCCTGGTGGAGCTATTGCTCTTACAAAAGGTGTAATAGAGGGGTGGAATGGAGAGTCTCCTTGGATTGCATTTTCAGATTATAATACATCTTTTACAGCAGTAGTCGATGATGAATCTTGTTTTATTCCAACTAAAAGTTCATTAGCATATTCTGGAACAAATACCTCTTGGAGAGAGAATTTAAGTTGCCAGAATTTAATTTGCAAAGGATGGACACCATTTGATAATTATTTTGCGCCAGACAACAATGAATTTCATATAACCGTTACACAAAACGGTGTGGACTGGATATTAGATGAATTGAATGGAACACCTACTTACATTGACGCTATTTCTTGGTGTCCTGATTTTATAACAGAGATTGAGGGAAGCAATATACTATGTAAAGACGAAATTGCTACCTATACCATTAATAATGATTGCGGTATATCGTATTGGGAATCATCAAATGGTATAGATATTTTGAGTTCCAATGGAACTTCGGCAACCATTGAAAAAACAAGCTCCAGTTCATATAACAAATGGATAAAAGCTGTTTTATGGACAGGGGAAGAAATCATTAAAGATATTGTTTCAAGACCAATATTTACGTGGGGAACAGATGGATTTAATACCAATTCGAATGCTTATGAAATTTCTATTACTCCAACTAATCTAACATTTGCTCAACAAGGTGTGAACACATCAAATATTGTTTGGACACAAACAGGAGGAAACGGAACATTAAATGTAAGTCCTGATAAATTAAGTGCCACTGCCACACATACAAGTTGGCCGTTTATTGTGACCGGAACGGTTGCCATAACAAATGAAGAATGCCAAACAACAACCATAAAATCATTTTTTGCCAGCGATCCGTTAACTCCACCACCTGCGATAAGTTATGACCCAAATAGTGGTTGGGGAGGTTTATTTATCTTAAATTCAGCCATTAATATTAATGCGTATTTAGTCGTTGACCCTGACATGATTGGTTCTGCTGAAATCTCTAGTTCAGAACTTTTTGATATCTTTGGTAATCAGGTCGAACAATTTATACACAATCAAGACCATGTGACTATTGATAACGCAACAGGAAATCCACAAACGAGAATCCTACAAGTTACCATGAATGGAAAGACCGCCCAAAAGACAATTATTGTACAATAATATAAACACACAAATACAATGAGAAAGGCAATTATTTTAAGTATATTCTTACTATTCAGTTTTAGTAGATGTACGAAAGATTCTTCGGAATCCAGAAGAACAGGAAACGGAACTATTTCATGCTATATCAATGGTAAATTGTGGCAAAATAGTGAATCTAGTAAAACTATAGGAGGGATTAATTCTAAAAGCATGTCTCTACTTGGTGGGATTGAAACTAGTTATTTTTCTGTTTCAGGAAGAAAATGGGGAGAGTCTATTCTATATTGTATGATGGCTCATGCTAGGGAAGATAACGAAATGGAATATGTTTTAGATGACAGTAAAGGATACCTAAGCTATGCTTTAGATGAAAAAAAAGATAATACTATTGCTTTTAGAAAAAATGATATAATCTATATATCAAAAGAAAATGAAGGATGGATAAAAAAAACGACCTTCTATTATGATAGTGTGAACAATGTCACTCATTATGAAGGAACTTTTGAAGCAACTTTATATAATCAAAACGACCCTACTGACATCCTGTATATTACCGATGGAAAATTTAATGATTAATTCGTAAACTTATTTCTTTTACAAAAGACATAAATTTAACATCAAAAACCGCTTTTACAAAATATGTAAAAGCGGTTTTTTCAGTCAATTATTCTAAAGATTTTTCACTTTTAAATTCAAACACCTAAAAAAATATTTTGTTCATGAAGATTTCTGTGCTATAACGTGAACCCTTTTATTTCCTCACTCCCCTTTTTATGTTGATTTCAGATTTAATCGAGCCGTTTAAACGGTATCTACTTTTAGAAAAAAATGTTTCTTCAAAATATGTTCGTGGCATTCTCAGAACCGTTCGGCTACTCGATACAAAAACACCACAAACAAACATCAAACAATTTAATACCGAAACCATTCGGTATTTTTTATGCAACATGCGAGAACAACGAATGTGGTCGGCTAAAACCTTTCGTAGTTACCGGCAACATCTAAAATCATTTTTTGACTTTGCTAAAAAAAGAGGACTCCTAAAAATAAATCCTGTTGATGACATCGAAAAACCAAGACTCCCAAAACGACTTCCTCGGTGTTTAACCAAAAAACAAGTGCTAAAGTTAACATTAGAAACCCAATTGTATTCTTGGTCTCGTCCTATAGAATACCATCGAAACTTAGCCATTATTTTTTGTTTTCTCTATACAGGTATTCGCCTTAGTGAATTATTGAACTTAAAAACGCATGAAGTTAATTTTGAAGAATTGTATATTTTTATTTCTAAAGGAAAAGGACAAAAAGATAGATATGTGCCGATTCATCCTAAACTATTTTCTATTCTAAAGTTTTACATTCATGAAAGAAAGAGATGCTTGTCTCCCTCTTCTTATTTCTTTACAAGTTTTCGTTCCTCTAAACCTTTATCTCAGAAAAACCTGTATGCCATTATCCACAAATTAGCCCGTAAATGCGACTTTTATTTCTCTCCGCATATCTTACGCCATACATTTGCTAAACTGTCCTTAGAAGCCAATTTAAACCCTTACAAGCTCAAAGAAATTCTTGGACATTCCAATATTTCAACCACTCAAATTTATATGAGTGTAAGTACAGAAAATATTCGCAAAAGTTTTTCCAAACTTGATTTATTGTAAAGGGTGTTTACTAATTTGATGTTGTAAGTGACCAACGGTTGCCGAAAGGTAGATTGTCGTTGTTTTAATATCAGAATGTCCCATCATTTTAGAAAGGCTAAAGATATCACAACCACCCTCTAGCATCAGCGTTGCAAAAGTATGACGGAGCATATGGGGTGTATAATATACTTTTGATTTGATTTTTAATTTCTCAATTAATCGCCTTAGCGTCTTATCGCCCATTTTAGCCTTTGAACGTTTAGAAACAAAGAAATAGATACTATATGGGTTTATTTCTGTTCGTTCGCTTAAATAGGGCTTTAAATAGCCTTTAAGCGTTGCACTCAATGGAATATTACGGTCTTTACTGCCCTTACCAGATAAAATGTGAACAATATTATTGTCAAAATCAATATCCTCTAATTTGAGGTCTAGTAATTCTTTATAACGAACCCCTGTATAAATAAACAGGGCTATTATTGCAACAGCTCTATGTTTTTCATAAGCATACACATAGGGGTAAATTTTAGCACAATCTAATAATCTTTCAGCTTGGTCTATGCTTAAATGTTTTGGGATTGTTTTAGGTAAACGTGGTTTAGGTATTTTTTTGACCGTATTCTCTTTTATATACTGCTCGGTTTCACACCAATTCAAGAATACATTTAGCGATACCAGATGATGACGTATGGTTTGTGCAGACCAATTGCGCTCTATTTTACCCCAAACAATCCAATCTTCAACCAAAGGTTTATTAACCTGTTGAATCTCGCTAATTTTGGAATACAACAAGAAACAATTAAACAGCCTCTTATGCCATGAAATTGTAGTTGGAGATAAATTCTCAAAGGTCAGTTTATACTGACAGAACCGAAGATGTAAGTGTTGTATAGACATACAAGAAAGGGTAAGTGGCTACTGCCAACTCCCTTTTATCGTATACATTTTTTATACAAATGAGCGTTTTGCTCTGTATTGATGTATGTTTGGCTCCGGAGGTCGGGTTCGAACCGACGGCCAAGTGATTAACAGACAGACATTATCTGCTAAACATCGATAAAAGACAATGGTAGTTTAGGGATTAGCGAGTTTTTGGATGGATTTAACATCCTTACTCAACGACCCTGTGGCTTAATTATATGATATGTTCAGACTTCGTCAAGATAATTTGAAATAATCCATTTTAGAAAACAACGAAAAAGACTTTCCAAATCTTTGTTTTGGTGTTAGGTTCTAGCGCAGAAAATTCCTGCTCCCTTTTTTGTTTATTATTTTCTAATCCTCGATATATCTTTATTACCTACAAAATTGTGGGCTGTTTTTTCGTCGTTATTTTTTTATCAAAACAAAAACAAACATGAAAAAAAACTCTCTCGTTGTAAACAAACGGCTTTTTTGCAGTACCGATAATTGGGATATTGGAAAAGGGGTAATTGTCAATTTAAAAATCATTTCTAAACCTTTAGCCCTTTTCCTACGTGTAAAGTATCTTGAAGATAACACCTGTTTAATTGGAAATATTGAGCGGTTGTTTGCGCTGACCGATGAAGATTTTGAAAAAATGGACGAATCCGAAATGTGGGAGGCTTAAAACGATGTTTACAACATAATTAACTCATCGTAATCATCTACTACCGAGTTATCAAATGAGTTTAAGTACGTTTGGGTAATCTGTTCGGTTTGGTGTCCTAAACTCTCTTGTATGACGGCTGTCGGTACACCTTTACGTTTTCCCATAGTGGCATAGGTATGGCGCGCCGCATAAATTGTAAAAGGGGCTATATCTAGTGTTTGGGCTATTTTTTTTAATTTGGTATTGATTCGTTTACGTTTGTTTTTTATGGTGGAATGTTGCCTATCAAGTGACATTTGATTGTTTATTATAGAAAAAATAAACGTGTCGTTATCATCTGGATTTGGCAGGTATTTTTTTAGAATCTGTTTGAGCGGTTCTGATATTTTAATGTTAAAATATTTTCCTGTTTTGTTTCTTTTATAGCGTAATCGTTTAAAATCCCCCTCAATGTTCGCACCTGTTAAATACGCCATATCTATAAAGTTGATTCCACGTAAATAAAACGACACCATAAAATAATCTTGTCCCTCTAATAATGGAGATTCTAATTTTAGGCTTTTGAATGTATTAAAATCTGATTCCGATAAGGCTTTACGCTCCGTATCGCCAGACTTGATTTTATAATCTTTAAAGGGGTAAAGGTCGGCACTTACTAAATGTTCTTTGATAGCGCGGTTATAAATAGCGCGAAGCGTTCGTAAATTAACCCCTAAACCGCCTTTTCCTCCACCATTGGTAAAATGAACCAGTTCAATTTTCTTTAAGGCTTTGAAATCAAGTTGTTCAAAAGTTCTTAATTCATCGCCGAAAATTGATTTTAGTTTACGCTTTACATCTCGGTACGTAAGGGCTGTACCTTTTTTGCCTAATTTGTTTTTTTCTTCAATAAGTTCATCAATAAACCTATAAACCGTCATTTTATCCGTCTGCGTATTCGATAAAAGGTCTTTCAGATCTTTTGTCGACATGGATTGCAACTCCCCTGACATATCCAACGCCGACACTTTATCAAAAACGATTGCCTGTTTGTTTTTTAAAATATGGTTTAGACGTGTTACATTTGAGGTCATTTTAGAACTAGTTCGCACCTGTTGGGTTTTATCGTTCCAATCTTTGGGCGATACGCAATATCCTAACGACATTTTTAATATTTTACGATAAACCGTCACACGAAGAATCAGCGGATATGTACCGTCATTTTTTACACGTGTTGTATTGAGAAGTATTTTCGTTGTAAAACCCATGATTACAAATTAAGAAACTATTAGTAAACAAATTTAGTATTTAAATGGTTTACAATGGTTCTTTTTTGTACATTTGTTTTAATAAATCGCTAAATATAAACCATTTAAGCGCATTAGAAAATAAAATAACCCTGACTCATAATCAGGGGGTCCATGGTTCGAGCCCATGTGGGACCACAAACAAAAAAGACTTTTAGTTTAATAACTAAAAGTCTTTTTTGTTTGTGTTTAAATCGTGGTTTATTTTGGTCTATTCTGAGTTGTAAAAGCATCGCCAAGCACATATTATATTTAATACACCTTTCTTCTTCGGAATCTTTTTTTCATAAACCTTATAAACTTCCGATGTTGTTTCTTATTATAGATGATTACAAATCCACTCGTAAATTTACCAGGGCTTTCCAATTCTAAAAGTCTATATACCTTTGATCCATATAAGCTATCACTTTCCATGGGTGCTGGTAAAAACTCGTCACTTGGATTTCGTCTAAATTCGAAGTTCCATTTATCTTTCTTAGCATAATAATGTTCACCTATGTTCCCAAAATAATACAATTTCCTCTTATATCTAAAAAACACATACTTAAAGCGTAATTCCTCAGGATTGTTATAAACAAAATAACTACCCTTTACACGGACTTCCAATACATTAAAAGATTCACTGATACTATCTACAATAAAGACCTCAAAATCGGAATCTAACTTAACTTCTTCCTCATTATATATAAAAGTTACATACATTGTATCTTTTAAACTCTGTGACAATACGTTTGTTTCTGTAAAAAACAAACAAACCCAAAATATTAAAACTAATCTAACCATACATTGAATTGACCTTCCATTATTCACCTCGTAAAATCACCAAGCACATATTTATATTTAATACACCTTTCTTCTTCGGAACCTTTTTTTCATAAGTCTTAAAGACTTCCGATATTGTTTCTTATTCAAAACGGTTACATACCCGCCATAATATTTACCTGGACTAGCCAATCTTAATATTCTATAAACCTTTGATTTGTATGCATCATTACTATCTAAAGGGATTGGTAAAAATGAATCACTTGGGTTATCCATAATATTAAATACCCAATAATCCTTCTTCCTACATTGAATTTCATCTGTATTCCCAAAATAATACAATTTCCTCTTATATCTAAAAAACACATACTTAAAACGTAATTCCTCTGGATTGTTATAAACAAAATAACTATCCTTTACACGGACTTTCAATACATTAAAAGACTCACTGATACTATCTACAATAAAGACTTCAAAATCGGAATCTAACTTAACTTCTTCCTCATTATCTATAAAAGTTACATACATTGTATCTTTTAAACTCTGTGACAATACGTTTGTTTCTGTAAAAAACAAACAAACCCAAAATATTAAAACTAATCTAACCATACATTGAATTGATATTCCCTCTCTGTGACTTCTTCAATTATCCAAACTTTGGAAATTAAAAAAATGCATTGAAATGAAAAAAGGAAATCTTAAAATTTAAGATCTCCTTTTGTATTTGCTTTGTTGGGGGGAGCAAAAACATTATTGTTTTATAAACTGTACACCATCATTTGGGTATGTATCAAGTCGGATAAAATACGTTCCTTGGGCAAAATCTCCTATTTGAAGTTCCGTTTTTAATTCAGTGATTTCTCCTTTAGAGATAATCACACCTTTTACATCAGTTATTGTGTAAGGGCTTTGCTCTATAGCCTGTTTAAACTCAACGTAAATTTCATTATCTGCTACAGATGGATACACTACAAAATCATTTTGTCCCTCTGAGTTGTAAATTTCCTTAGAATAACGCTCTTTACCTCCGCTTTTCACCACAAAACGATATTTTGTGCGTGGTTCTATGGTATATTCGATATCCATACTTTCCCATATTTCATCATCGCTCGTATCAAAAATGTGAATTGTTTCTTGCTTTCCGTTTTGATCAAGACTCACAAGCTCAAAGGAAACATTTTTCTTTGGGTTGGTTAGCGATTCAAAGCCTAAACTCAGAGTCTTTCCCTCTTTTACCATATCAATATAACGAACAATGAAATCCTTTTGGTCTAAATGCTGTACTAATCCGTTTCCTTTGGCTGAACCATTAAAAGAATTTGGTGTATTTAATACAAAGGAGGGTGATTTTTCCACTTCAAAAGCAATTTGCAAGGTGCCTTTATTATCTAACTTTTCTCGTTTAAGGAGTTTTCCTCCGTGATGGGTACTATAAAACTCTACGGTAGAATTTGGAACTGCACCTTCTACTTCTAAAATACATTCATTCTCAATCTGAAAACTTGATGTTTTAAAATTTATTTTTTTTGAAATAACTGTCTTATTTACAGCGAAATCCAAATTATCTTGAGCATATAGTGTTCCTGAAAATAAAACAGGTAACACCATATACAATATATGTTTTTTAATCATGTTTTAAAATTTAATAAGTCACAATAAGACTTTATTTTACAATTAATTTTTGGGCGACATGTTTTCCCGATTCAACATGGATATCTAAAATATAATATCCACTTGATAAGTTTTCTACATTTACCTTGTCTGTTTGGTTCTCAAAATTTAGATTTTTGATTTCTTGTCCAAATCCATTATACACTTTAACCTGTGAAATGAATTCATCCACTACCTTGATATTGACTGTTCCTATACTTGGGTTTGGATAGACCGACACGCCAAACTGCTGTGGAGTATTCTCGTCTAACCCGATAGGTTCTAGTTGCATTTGGGCGATAAAAAGTGAATTACCAGGGCTTGGTGGAGTTGTTTCATGGACACCAAATGTTGCCGATGAAGCAGTAATAAAACCTCCTACATGTAAAACATCCGATGAGTCTATTGACATAAATGCTCCAATATCAGAACCATTACCACCTGCTTTTTGTGCCCAACGTTTATTTCCTACACTATCATAACTAATAATTAAGATGTCATTAGAAAATCCATAGCCCTCAATATATTGACTCCCAAAAGTGAAATCCTCAGAGCTAAATTTACCAGCTAGATACATGTTTTTATGACTATCAAAATCAATAGATATCATACGTTCATATCCTAAGTTATTAGATATATCATGCCACTTTACATTTCCTAAACTATCATAATTAACAACAACAAAGCTTTCATCATTATTTGTTGCCCCTGTTAAAGTTGAAGCATTTTCAAAAAACACTTGATTGGACACACTTTGAGTTCGTACATTCGCTAAAAGAACAATATCATTATTTGAATTCACTTTTAAATCAACAGGTGGACATTTTGAGTCCCAACCCTTAACTGCAAAATATTTTGACCACTTATGAGTTCCATTTATTTTAAATCGTGATAAATACCCATATTTAGAATAAGAATTAGGTACCACCATAGAATCGTTACCGATAACTAAATCAGAAGCACTAAATATGTAACCAGATATATATAGGTTAGAGTCTTTAACTGCTATTTTTCCTGATGTAACATCACTTATTCCTGCTTTATAAACCTTTATCCAATCAATGTTAAAATTACTCTTGTTTAGCCTTCCAATAACTCCCTCATTTTTTATTGAATATATAGTCGTATCAGAATTGAGAATACAAGAACATACAGAATCGGCATCTAATTGATTCCTTTGGTTATGAATATGAAAATATAAAAAATCATCTTGAATTTTAAAATTTCCCATTACGCTAGTACAACTCCCTTTGATGTGATGTTGACTTTCAATATTACCAAACTGAGATATTTTTAAAATAGCAAGGTCTTGATAATATGTTAAAGAATGGTTAACAGTATACAATTGATTATCAAAGTATGTTGAATCAGCATAACCAATATTTAAATAAACATCATTTGTTGAATTATCCAGTTCTAATGAAATACTACCTAGTACTCTTGTTTGATTTGGTGTTGCTTCTTTTGCTTCTGCAACAACCTTACTCCATATTAAATTATGGTTTAAATCAAACTTAGCCACCAAAACTCCATTGTCTTTTGAAGTATAAAGTGTTGTATCCAAAATAGTCACTTCATCTTCAAACAATAGCATTAAATAGGTATTACCTAAATTATCAACTTTCATATCCGCCCTTGCATCTCCACCAAGGTCAACATTGACAAAAAATGGTTCATGCCATTGATGTTCTTGCCCCCATAAAGGGAAACAAGAATATACAAGACATAAAAATATTAAAATTTGTTTATACATATTTTAAATTTAATAAACCTGAAAAAGACTTTATTCTACAATTAATTTTTGAGCGACATGTTTTCCAGATTCCACATAGATATCTAAAATATAGTATCCACTTGGTAAATACTCAATAGTTACTTTGTCCGCTTGATTCTCTAAATTTAGATTTTTGATCACTTGTCCGAAGCCGTAATAAAAATTAGAGAATAGTCAGAGTTATGGTCTACATTAACCATCACATAGGTCATTTCCTTATTTTAATAAATACTTAAAGTTTCTGGTAATTTTAAGTCGTGGTCAAAATGTACTTTTCTAGGACAGCATATTTCTACGGTCTAATTTTATGAACCACCTAATTTTCAGCAATTGGTGAATTTTGTACATAAGACACTTGAGAAGTTTCAGTTGAGTTTTCTTCAGCACTAAACAAGCTAGCAAAGCAAGCCACTCCTAAGCAGCTTATTCCTCCTAATTTTAATGTATTCTTCATATTTATTATATAGTATTTAGCCTTTATCTTATTATCAAACATAATGCGATTAATTAACAATAAAGAAATTATTAAATGGGTAACCCTATAATATTAATTGGAACTAATTTATTGTATTTTAATCAAAAAAAGTAATTATTCCAATAAATGTTTTTCACTTCTAATTTATTAACGCTAGTACACCAAAAAGAATAAAACTCTAACTTTAAAGCAAACAGGATAATTACCAATACCTACAACTAAAATATACACACTCATAAAATAAGGTTCTTGATTGTAAAATATTATAACAAATAAACGTTATTAAATTATTCCAATTACTGAATACATAGCATCAGCTGTAGAGCTCTAACATTAGGGGCATTATTCTTACCTATTAAAGGCAACTCTCTATTTTCTATATGTGTTACTATAAACACTCTATATTCTTTAGGAATCCGGTATTCCTTATACCACAACGCTGTTGGACCAAAACCGATTCATGAAAAAACCTGTACCGTATCGGTAAATGAGGTTGACCAATTTTGTTCGAATTTAAGATGTATTTTATGGTAAACAAGTGACATACGTGGTGACAATACTATTAATAGTATGTGACTAAATCACAAATTGGGTACTTCGAAAAAAATCAGAAAATTCACAGTATTGAAAATTTCATCCAACCTTTGGACGTTAGAGAAAATACATTGAAATGAAAAAATATAGAGTAATAAGAAACATGATAACACAATTCTTAATTACTCTATACTAATTAAATACAATTCTAAAATATAATTCTTTCATTCAATATACTTCCATTCAATATACTTCACAAACATGAAAAATAATTTAACACCAACCCCTATCAATGTTTTAAAAAGCGCCTAAAACAGGTGTAAGCTGCATGTATCCTGTTGTAAACAAAAACAACAACTTATAAAGAGAAAAACTAATGTATCAAAGAGACCTAACCTCTTAAACAACACATTACAAAACCGTATACTCGGCGACTAATGTATACATCCGTAACTGTATTAACGAAAGCATAATGACAATCCCTTACGCCACTTACCGAACTAGGCCAATAAAAATCAAAAATCTACTGAGCCTACCCCGAACCACAAGAATGGTTACAACTACCTGAAGCAGAAAATGCTAATGAACGACGAGTTACGTCCAAATAATTATACACTCAGCAGAAACTAAAGTTGTCATTTCAATTTTGGTAGGTAAACAACACCCTTGCGGACAAGGATTATTTCTTAAAAAAAAAGATTATTGAGATAATATATACATAGTTTAAGGGTATTATCAACACCCTTTTATAACAACTTCTCACAAACTATTCTTAGAAAATAGCCATACTATTTGGTTCCGTAATAACCGAACTATAGCTCTAAAAATGACTCTTATTTTTTTAGGGCTCTAAATATCCTATAAAACCTCTAATTCATTACTCAATAATTGAGCTATATAGTTGAATTACTTCTTTATAAACACTATTTTTATAAGACATTATATCTATTAATTTTATTAAACAATTATGAATGAGTATAAACAACTATTTAAAGCCTTAAACATTGTAGAACATAATCTCCAGGAAGAAATTATTAAGGTTGGAATTATTCAAAAATTACCTCAACATACATTTATTGTTGAACAAGAAAAATATATTAAATGGTTAGCCTTGGTTATTTATGGGAAAGTAAGGGTATGGCAGGAGAATGAAAACAGACAAATTCTATTATATTACGTTACCCCAATTCAAACCTGCGTATTATCTTTAGCTGCAACATTCAAAGATTATAAAAGTATAATAAATGCTAAAACGGAAGAAGAAACCATAATTATTAAAATTCCTGTAAGATGCATTCAAGAATGGAGTTTTAAATATAAGTCTTGGAATAGGTTCACGAATAACTCATTTATATTAAGCTATGAAGACTTACTCCAATCGCATAAAAATTTAGCTTTTGATAAACTAGACAAGCGCTTACTAAAATATTTAAATAACGTTTCTACAAAAAATTGCTCTCCCATAATAAAACTCTCTCATAACCAATTAGCCAAAGAAATAGGAACAACTCGAGAGATGATTTCAAAAATCTTAAAACAATTTGAAAACTCTGGAATTGTTAATTTAAAATTCAAACATATTGAATTACTCTAAACAACAATTATTTTAACCACTTGTATTAAAAGGTACAGGTTTTACATTATTTCTCGTTTTACATTTGCTGTATAACTAACAACTTAAAACAGATAATAATGACTAAACTCAGATACCCCTTAATTGCAGTGATCTCTCTTCTATTATTCTGTATTGGATGCATTAATTCAAGCGGCCAATCCGTAGAAGAACAAGTTTTAAACGCTAGTAAAACCTGGATTTATAATTTTAACAACGGAAATATTGCCCAAGTATCAAACGCTTATACAGAAGATGCCATTATGATTGCCAAACCCTTTGGAACATTTAATGGTAGAAATCATATTCATGAGTTTTGGGCTCCTTTCATCAAATCGGGAGCTTCGGAATTAACTTATACAGATACAAAAATAGAAATAGTGAGTAAAACTGAAGCTATCCTTTCTTCTAATTGGAGTATGAATGTAGGTAAAGGAATTATTACGAACGAAACTTGGGTGAAAATCAATGGAGTTTGGAAATTAAAAACTGATCATTTTGAAGTCACAGAACAATTTAATAAAAACAACGCTAAAATGGAGAAAAAAGAAACGTACTTACTTGTACATGCTGCTTGGTTAGGTGGATGGCAATGGAAACATGTTGCTGAAACATTAAGAGAACAGGGACATACAGTATTAACGCCTGATTTACCTGGCCATGGAGATGATAAAACTCTACCACAAAACATTACCATGAATACGTATGTTGAAACACTAACGAATCTAATTGACGCACAAGATGATCAGGTGATCTTAGTTGGCCATAGTTTTAATGGAATTACGATAAGTAAAGTTGCTGAATTAAGACCTGGAAAAGTTAGTAAATTGGTCTATCTAACAGCATTTTTACTTCCTAATTCGGGTTCTTTTTTTAAGGCCGTACAAGGTGTAAAAGGGTCAACTGCAGTCGACAATTTCATTGTTTCCGAAGATAAAACCTATGCCCTAGTAAGAGAAGATAAAATCCAAAATGCTTTTGCTCATGATATTCCAAAAGAAGCATTTAATGCAGCAAAACCATACATCGTACCCGAACCTCTATCTCCTTTAATGTATGAACTAGAAATTACAGAAAAAAACTTTGGAAAAGTTCCTAAATTTTACATTGAATGCACAGAAGATAGAGCAATTCCTATTGAAATACAAAGGGCAATGTATAACAACAAAGTGGAAAAAGTTTACACGATTCACTCAAGCCATACCCCTAACTTCTCTCAACCTAAAAAACTTGCTAACATTCTTTTAGCCATTAAAAATGAATAATCATATACATGATTAAAAAACCCAAAAGGCATCAACTTTAAGTTGATGCCTTTTGGGTTAAAAAAAATAATCTACTAATATGTTTGCCCTAATAGATTTTTTTTTTAAAATTAACAATAACTTTTTGATAGGTATTTTGTCCACATATATTTTAAAAATAAACTCCGGATTTAATTTCACTTGTTTCAATACCAAAATTATTATGAGATTCTTCTCATATCCACAATAATTTCTTGAATGAACTGACCTAAAGCATCTGTAAGATAGATTACATATTCACCATGTATTTGGATAATCCCAATGCAGAGAATTCACTGTCTTATAAGTTACATCAAAATATTTTACCAAATTAAACATCGCTTCCATCTCTATTAGTCGATCTAAACGATGATCATGGTGTGTATCATTTCCATAAGAATAGATAACCATGAAGATGCGTCTAGATGAACAGAATCTATGTGTTACATGTTTACAAAACGAAATTGTTTCACCAAAGCTTCAGGATAATTTGAAGAAATAATCGTATCTCCGTCTACTAGTGTATTTATGTTAATCAATGTACCGTAATCGGATAAAGAAAGATTAATGATTTCTGCCTCTGAAAGTCCATAAAATGTCAGTAGACTTATATTAGAATGGACCATCTCTTGGGCATCCATCCTATGACAATATACATTTATGAAACTTATTAATATCAAAAACTTTATTTTCATTCCATAAAGGAGTAATAATTCTAAAACATTTGCATTTAATATAGTACTCCCCATTTTTTCGACAGTTAGTTTATTTTTAACTTAGCAGTCCTATTATGAGAGCAAATGACGTTACAAGAATTAGCGTCAAAGTATGAAGTTAGCACTGGTCAGATCCAAACTTGGAAACAAGATTTCTTATCAAATGCTTCCGTTGTATTTGAAAAGAAGTCAGATAAACAAGTTGTAAAATCTGAAGAAGATAAACTTTATAAGAAGATTGGTCAACTTCAAGTTGAAGTTGATTTTTTAAAGGATGTCTTGGGGAAATAAGTACTGCTAAAAGAAGAGCAAAAGTAGATCATTCATCCTCAAGATTAAGTCTCAAAAAACAATGTGAACTGTTAAACATACATCGATCAGGATTATATTATAGCCCTGTTGGAGAAAGTGAATTAAATCTAACTTTAATGAAGGAAATTGATAAGTGGTTCACTAAACATCCAGATTATGGGATATATCGTATGACTCAACGTTTGAATAAGGATTTGGGTTACCAAGTCAATCAAAAAAGAATACGTCGATTATATAATTTAATGGGACTTCAAACGATTTATCGATCCGCAAGAACCACCATTAGAAACAAGTCGGAATATATCTTTCCTTATTTACTTAAGAACTTAGATATCAATAAACCAAATCAAGTTTGGCAGACCGATATTACTTATATTCCTATGAAAAAAGGATTTATGTATTTAACAGCGATTATAGATGTTTATAGTCGTAAAATAATGGCATGGAGTTTATCGAATTCTATGACTTCCCATTGGTGTTGCCAACTTGTTAAAACGGCCATAAAAAAACATGGTAAACCTGAAATAATTAATACTGATCAAGGGGCTCAATACACCAGTGACTCCTTTATTGATTTGATTAAAAAAGAAGAAATACAATTATCTATGGACGGAAAAGGAAGAGTTCTAGATAACATCTATATTGAACGGTTTTGGAGATCGATTAAGTATGAAAAAATATACTTAAACCCCACGGAAAATGGCTTAGATCTATATCGTTTGATTGATGAATATATGCAGTTTTATAACAAAGAAAGAAGGCATACCAGACTAGATAATAAAACACCTAATCAAACTTTTTACACCATCAAGTTGGTGTCATAACAATTAACTTTTAAATTTGACTGTCCTAAAAATGGGGAGTAGCATAAATAATGTGATCATAATGTATACGTTTTAATAAGAGTTACTCTAGCTAAGTCAATATTCACAACATTATATACACCTATTATTTAGTTAAATATAAGTTTAGAATTCTTTTTATCGTCGTATTCTAAGGTGTGGTGATTAAAAAAATCTGCTCCTAAAATTCCATAAATAGAAATCCCACATTTCTTTTCATAATGCTCTGTATTTATTATTTGAAAAGGCCTATTCGTTACTTTTAAAAAGAAACATGTAAACCGTTTAATTACGATAAGATTATTTGTTTTAGAAATAAAGGGATAATACATATCATTTAAATATGAATGTTTCTTATTTAAATCTACAATACAATAGCCCTTCATACTATTATTCATATAACACTCTACCAAATAATATGATTTTATTTTTCTATATGGTAATACAAAACGGTTATCCATTAATAGGTGTTTTAAACTGTTTTTTCCATTTTGCAATGGTATTTCTACTCAATCTAAATTTTAAACTAATCTCTGTATTTGTTAAATTATATTGCCGTTGGAAATATAAAATATACTCTATATACTCCTTATCATAAGCCTTTAACTGTTGATACCGCTTTTCCATAATATCTTTATTTTCGCTTAAGTGATTTTTAATCATTTCATTCACTAGCATTAATCGCCTAAACGGAATACTCTCATTGGGTTCATTCTTAATTTTATCACTTAATATGGTTTTAAAAGTATTTGATAATAACGCCGTGTCATTAATAAAATCTAGATACAAACGTTTGTAGTAAATCTTTTCCATCTTACTTTATTGTTAAAATGTTAAACTTAAATTTTGGTTTTCGTAGCATGTTAAACGCTACAATTTTCCGTTATCTAATATCCAAAACAAAACAATGTGTTTCTTAAACAATGTTTTAAAAAACAAATAAATAGCTGTTAATACATTATAGATTGATGTAAAAAACAATTCGATGGTGGGAGACTTCCCTAATATGAAGGGAGAGAGATGTATTTATATATTTATAGAGTTACCCATTTAAATCTCTACAATTCTAATATCCTTACTTATTGCTGGTTTATGTTGAACAAAACGTTCAATAATTTTATCTAAAATGGACTTTCTATGATTTCTTCTGTTATACCTAAAGAAGTATTCATCGATATATTTTTGTAAATATTCCTTATTACAATAAGAATGAACACCTCTGAGCCAATTCTTAAAGTTTCTAATTTGTATATGAAGCATTTTAAAATTCTTTCCATTCTCTGATAGAGTCTGATTTAGATTGGGATATTCTTCAATTAATGGCTTGTATCCACTCCATCCATCGGCTAAAATACTGGCATCTGACTTGATATGAGCATCAAAAATTGGTTTTAGTGATTTTGAGCTTTAATCTTGAATTACTTTAGCATAACCCCTACCAGATTTACCATCTCGGTATTCAAATGCAATAACCACTCGAAATTTCTTTTCACTTTTACTTCGTCCTTGTTCTCCAACCTGTGGCGTACCAATCTCAAATTCATCTACATGAACATTTCCTTCTAATGGATAATTCTCAGAACTTTTCATAGCAAGTTGTACCTTCTGACGAAATAACCAAGCCGTTTTTTGATTGACTCCAAAATGTTCCGCTAACCAAATACTATTGGCTCCTTTTTTACTTGAAGTTATCTCATAAAGCATTTCAAAAGCCTTATCTATTCCAAATTTCAATTTATGAAATAAAGTTCCTGAGGTTGTAGATTCATCATAACCGCACTTCTTACAACGCCTACTACTTGGCTGTTTTCCTTTAATAAATCCAGTAAATTCACAACGTGAACAAGAATAACCATCTGGCCATTTTAATTCTGCTAAAAATTCATAGCAAGATTTTTTACGTTCGAAACGTTTCTTAAAAGTCTCTCTATCAATCTCTTTTAGTATTTTCATATCATCAGGATTTGAATACAATTTACAAAATAACACACTCTTAAACAATTATTTGTGAACAATATGGGTAACCCTATATATTTATTTAAAAAGAAAACATATTATTACACCATATATAAATACATATTTGTAATAAAACGAGAATTTTGTAAAAAAAAAAGACTTTGATTTAAATACAATAATGGATACACTTACAAAAAAACAATAACATATTTTCCTTTGTTATTTATTTAATCATGTTCTTTTTATTATTTAGTTTCTTTTTCCAACGATATATTGTTGTTTTCGGAATATTATAATTTTCAATAATTTCCTTTATACTAAGTTCCTTCTTATCCAATTTATGCAAGAGCCACTCAATAAGTTCTGGACTATATAAATTTTTACGCATCACATACGCCTTATGATGTTCGTCGGTACTTTTTTTGACCAATTTAGCTGTAGATGCTGCGGGTTTATACAATTGTAAATGGGTGTGATAAAACATAAAAAAATTATAATCTAATAACTTACACCATCTTAATAACACTCCACTATCTAAAGTACTGCTATTATACATATCCAAAATATCTTGATGACTACATTTAAGAAAGGTACATGCACGAATTATCGACAGTTCATTAATTTCAGCTACCTTCTTAATATGGCTACCAATATGTATTTTTTTATAGTCTATCACTGGTTTAAGAATTAAATAGGTTAACAATACTTTAAAAAATGAGCTTTTAGCTTTAAACAATACACAATATTTACAGATACGGTTGTTAATATTGGTATTTAAAACGACTAACGATAAATCTAAATAAGGTATTAACAACTGTATCGTAATAAAACAATTATGACTTTAAAGACGGTGAATCACCTTGCCAATTACTAAGCATCCAATGTTCATAATATTCGAATGCAGGTAGATCTATATTTAAGATAACATAATAGTTCTTGGTTTCTTTTACTTCATAACCATTCGCTTTCAATTGAAACATTAAATCTCCCATATTGGTTTCTGGAAACCCTCCATAGTAAATGATTTGCTTAGTTTCTTTAATATATTTAACATGTACGTTTAACATTTTTATGACTCTTGTAAACCAACATAAGTTTATGTTATAAAGCTGCACGAAATCACCTTCCTTAAATAAAAATATTTTGGTTGGGTTAGATGACAGCTTTGATAATTTAAATTCGATAGTCATAGTATGCTATTTAATGAATAAACTAGAGCATCCTTATTTTTAGGTAATGCAATCCAAAATTACTCGTCTGGTGAAAAGGGCCTGCATGAGCACCATGACTAATAAAGTTACAACAGTCAGCAAGAACCCACCCATTGCACGAAACACAGTAGCCCTAATGCTCCTTTTATTGTTAAACTTATACATTGGAGTTGTAACAGTAACTTAAAGTAGAAAATACGAATACACTGCGGGCAGTAGTAATGCTATTTACCATATTTCCTACCTTAACTACGTTAATCACACCAAACGTTGTATTATCCTTAAACGTGAGAACAATACCCCTTATCCTTTCTGAACACATCTTAAACAGTTGAATCATCAAGTCGTTGTGGTCCCTATTCCTAATTTACCTTAGGAAAATTAAAAATACGATACAAAACAAAAAGATAGTCTTTATCATTTTTTTTAAATTTAGAGACGTATTTTTCAAATAAAACCTACTCATATCTACTTATTAAATAGAAGCATAGAGTGTTATTATTTGACATACCCTGACATATAACATTAACACTCTATACTTCAAATAATAAATAAAATTTTAGATATAGTTTTAGTAATAAATGAATACACTTAATAAATGAATACACTTTTATCAAAGATCAGAAATAATAAAACATGAACCCTAAGTAATGTTTTAAAAAAAGTATACTAAGATGTAAACTAGATATATACTGTGGTAAGAAATAGATGACTTTACAAAGTGCTAGGTAAATAGATTAAAATATAATTACAAAGCATAGAACGATAAGAAAAATGAGACTCCCAATATCATATCTTCAATGTTCTATGCTTCTAATACATACAATTTTAATATATCTCTATAATAGATATGTTTAAAGACAATTAAAAAGAATATCGTATTCACCTTAAATAAGGTTTCACATATATAGATGTTAATCATTTATATCCTTTGGTTAACAAATCAAAGAATACCTAATCTTTTAGGCAACGCACTCCAAAGCCGCGCGCCCGGTAGTAGCTTAATGTATTAGTCTCACTACTACTCATGATATGAACAAGGGCGTTAGTACCATATACCGAACTAGTCCAGTAGCTGCTGCTGCTACCTTCATTGCCTACTGTACCATTGGCGTAATTACGGACACCTGAAGCAGAAAATGCTACAGAACTACTGACGGCATTCGTATAATTACTAATACCCTCAGCAGATATAAGAGCATTCATTTCAGCTTCAGTAGGTAAACGATAGCCTTGCGGACAAGGGTTATTAGGACCAGTCTCACCCTGCCATAAACCATCTTCTGTTGCGTTAGGCCATGAACCAAAATCTAACCAATTAAAATCCTGAGTTGAAGGTGAAACATCACCTAAATAAAACGTTGAATTATTAGGCGTAATAGTTGTTGAATGCGATGAAGAGGTAGTGGCTGTTACCGGTGTTCCCTCTATTGAGGTGGTATAATCAATCAGTTCATGACCATCGGAATAACGTCCCCATTGAAATAAACTTCCATAAGCGTGATGATCATCATGGGCTGTGGCTTGCTGAGCAGGATTAAACTGAGCATGAGTTATATTGGCATAATTAGCCCCTAAATTATTATTTAACTAGGTATTTCCATCGGCTGCAACTATTGGTGCATAAATAAACTTATGACTCGCATCTGCAAAATTACGATCTAGTATACCTCCAATAACATCTAAATTGACATTCCCTTTACTATTACCATTCACTTGAAAATCTAAAGCCGTAATCGTTTCCTGAATATCAAACAACTGTTTTTCAGCATTAAAACTTCCATCGCCATCAACCTCTATGGTCGCCTTGATACTTCCTAAGGCAGAAAATGTTCCACTTGGATACGTTAAACGAAAACTATTGGCATCGCCACCTTCTGCGGTTCCTGAATTATTTGGAGTATAAACTCCAGTATATGCCTCGTAAGTTCCTCCCCCACCTGTGTATGGGAGATGGATGATTAACTGATTACTCGCATTGTCCACTACACCTTGAAAGTCTACTGCACCATCATTTATAGAACCTACAATAGCCGTTTGCGGAAGCGTAAAGGTTGCATCACCATTAACTACATTAACCGTCTGGGTACAATTTAATCCTAATTTGGTCCAAACTCCCATTAATGTTCCTCCACTACCTGGTGTTCCTGATAAGGTATATTCTATTATTTGAGAGCCTCCTGATGCAATTGTTGCTGAGGTAGAACTAACAGAACTTACTGTAACTCCACTTATTCCACTTAATACTAAATCACCAGTAGTAAAACCTATCGTGGAAGAATTAAAACTGTTATTACTAATAGTTACCGAAAATTTACTCGAACCTGTTAAGGCAACTCCGTTTACATAAGTCCCCTCAAAACCATTAATATCACAATCGTTAACTACTGAAGCAGACGAAGAACCACCTACACAAGACCAATCAGGGCTAGACGTAGACCCTGTATTTACTTGTAGACAATTCTCATCTAAATTATAGATCATTAAA
Source organism: Flavobacteriales bacterium (assembly GCA_965243605.1). GTDB lineage: Bacteria > Bacteroidota > Bacteroidia > Flavobacteriales > CAJXXR01 > JBMYYR01. The sequence continues at coordinate 37 of CBDEVQ010000031.1, read as the reverse complement.
CCTTTAGCGGGATTAACAATTACATCGCGTTGTATAA
>CBDEVQ010000030.1:0-12268 GCA_965243605.1 Flavobacteriales bacterium | reverse complement strand
AATTTACATGTACTACCTTCTTCAAACCAGTATGTATTAATTATTTTTCCCATGTGAAAATAGGAAGACGCAATCTGACGTTTTTTTAGTATTTGCTGAGTGTTTATAGTTGCAGTTCAGCTAAGTAGTTCATATAATGCCATATGATATTGAGCATCTCTTACTTTAGCAAAACCATACTTTTTTCTCTTCTTTGTCATATATAGGTAAAAAGTTTAAGCCACATATAATAATCTCTTGTTAAATACCAAGTGTAAGGACCATTCTGTTTATAGATGACCCCTACACGGCATTTAATCTTTTTGATCATTCCCAATATGTTATAAAGTCTTTTGATCTGAAAGGAGCTGATCACAATAAAAACCATCTTTGTTGAAAGTTTCTGGCTTCACTATTGTTAATTCAGTAAAGCATGATTTAGTAAAGTTATATATTACCGGGTTCTTTAAATATAGATTCTATAAAAACTTCACTAAAACTGAATCTCTAGTCTTCAAATTCTAGTCACTGTTTCCCAGTTACCATTATTCAAACGTTGGGACTTCTATAAACATTACTACTATCTCTTTAGATTATAGCAAACACGTCTCCTGCATGTAATTAATAAAGTGTTCTGTAATCCATTGTGCTTCTACCTCTTGTACGGAACAGGCAATGATTCTGCATATTGCACTAAATCATCCACAACTTTTATTTCTTGTAACTGTCTGCACCAACTCCAACAACAAAACCTATATGTATTCTTGTCTCTAATGCAGAATCAAGGAATCATAATTGTAGTATTTTTAAAATACTGTTCAGCTTCCTTTTGTTTGATTAGAATCTTTTTTCCTATTGGTATTACTTGTTGTGCCATTGTTTTTAGTTTTTGTATTGTTAGTTTTTTTTACTTCCTTTTCAAATATTGGTTCATCCCAATAACAGAATAGCCATTTTTCTTGTACTTTCATTTTACATTTGATCATAAGCTAATCCGGCACCTCCACGCACTGAACTTTCTTGCTCTTGTTTCATATCACTAAATGCTCCTTTGTATGATTGTCTTATATTCTCAAATTTAGCTGCTGCATTTACCATGGAATTAATATTTCCATCTCTACCATGTTCTATAGGTGTGACTTCCATATACTTACCTAATCTATCTAACATGGATTTTATACCTACATAAGCTCTGTATGTTGGTGTTTCATATAATTTCTTACACATGTCTAGAGCATATCTTATCTTTCCATCTTCTGGTGATTCCTCCAACTTTACTTCTTCAATTATAATATCTTCTTTCTCATGCTCAGGTAAATTAAAAAATGGATTCATATCAGGATTAGGACAACTCATATAAAAAATATATTGATAAACCTGTAAGTATGTATCAGGATATTCAGTCATAATTGCTTTTAGAAAAGGTAAAGCATAGCAATGTTCTGTTGGAATTACTTTACTGTTTTGTACGTCAAATAGTCTTACTAGCATAATTTATTTATTTGCATCCATTATATCCTTAATATCTTGAAAGTTTGCTTGAACAACTATAGGTGATGGATCTACTATCTGCGTCCCTGTTTTTAAAGTTAATAAAACCAAACCGTTCATAACCCCTTTGTTAAGTGTAGAATAGTATGGGGTTGCTGCCATTATACAAGTTGCATCTATATAAAGATCTTGATAACTACCTGCTTCTACATATTCTTTATAAGGTTGACCATTACTTAAACTTACTCTTACAGCTACTTTTGTTAATGTTATATTGCTCATAATTATCTATTGTCTTTTAACCACATTATTAGTGATGTTACTTCTGATTTTAAGTATGGTAATTCATACATTTTTATACCTTCTAATGAAGGTTCTCCATTTACTATTTTAGTAATGGGATAACCATTATCATCATCTCCAACTTTTTCAAACTTAACATGCTGTATAACCAACTTACCTATCTTAAGTTTGGGGTTGTGCTTTTTAATAATATACGCATAAATACTGAGTTGTAGGTTATAATGGTTTAAATTACAATCATCTAAATTGTTAACAGGACTATACATTTTGTTTGTTATACCTTCCCAATTAGTAAATCCTTTCTCTTTTATTTCCTTATTGGTTTTATAATCATATATGTTTATATAACCATTTACAATTTCAACTAAGTCTGCCTGTCCACATATTCCTGCTGATTTTAAATATACCAAGTGTTCTGGATAAATACCTTCTTTAAGCTTTTGCTCTGGAGCCATTTTAACACCATTCTCATTAGTAATAGGTTTGATAATAGGTATTTGTGTACCATCCCTTTCTATTGTCTTAAAATCAAGCATATCAGCTTCTCTTTGATCATGGTAGTAATTACCTAGATCAATAGCTCTTTTAGTTTCATTGTCCCATGCAGTAAGTATTTCTTTTTCAGTCATACCATACCATTTGGACCTTTTGTTTTTAGATGATTTTTTTGCTTGTCCTTCTCTGTCAAACTTAGGTTTAAATTTACCAATAAAAGAAGTTACGCTTAACCAATTAATAGAGTCATTATCTATACTTTCATATGAATGACCCTCTTCTTTAAATATAATAGCCATAATTATAGTGTTGTAGTAGTATACCACCACAAACCTTCTGTGTTAGTTTCTACTGTTGTTGTTGTGTCTTTGTATATGTAATTAATTTGCATTTTCATCTTTTATAATTTTTTCAAATATTTGTTCTTCTTCTTCCTCAGTAGTAACTGATTCCCAAAAACCTTTTGGACATTCTGAAGATAAAGATCTTACTTTAAAACCCAGACTACAACCACAATCACTACAACATGGTTGTGTTCCAGGTGCTAAACAACTATCTCCTTTAGCATCAAACAAACTACATTTTATGCAGATCTGAAACCTTTCAGTTGCTATAGCTTCAACATGTTCTTTTTTAAATACATTATTCTTTATTCCTTCTGCAATCTTTCCTGCATTTTTAAAGGCATCTAAGTATTTTTTTATCTTGCTCATTTTCCTCTAAACTTTTTCTTACTTAAGATATCATTTTTAATTACTTCAAGAGCCTTTTCCATCTCATTAATATTTGAAGTTATTGTTTCACTTTTTGCATATCCATTATAGGTACGCTTTGCTACATTACCCAACATGCTTTTTTGTTTTTTAATTGCATGTTCTAACTTCTTTTTTCTAAGATAAAAGGTACCTAATCCTTCCACATAAATCCTAGGATGAGCAAGTGATGATAATTTTTTCCTTACTCTACTAAAATAAAATGTTATAAAATCATCAACTAACTGTGAGTGTACACCCACTTCTTCAGCAATACCTTTCTTAAACTCATTATGCTTCTTTGGGTTCATTACCTAATATTTTGTAATCCAATAAAACTAAACCACTTGTTTGTACATTGATTGTTTTATTAATGACTATTGTTTTTTTATTAGTACCCATTTTACTTAATAGTCCTTTTCTTTCTATTTTAGAAATTGCATTTCTAGCTGATTGAGAACTTTTAAATATACCTTTTTCAGTTAACAGATTACAAAACTTAGCTATCTCAATTTTAGGATTAAAAGATAATTCTGCTAAAAAATCTAAATCTGTTTTAGTCAACAGGATATTATTAAAAAAACAATACGTAAGTATTTGATACTTAACTGTTTGATTAATATCAACCTTTAATTTTATATCTACTTTGTTTACTACAGCCATATTATAAACTCATTATCATATCTACAAAGTCAGGATGTGGATAACAATCAGACTTATCTCTCCTTACATTGGTATGTGTTAATAATCCTTTTACCTTTCCATAGAAAGCATCTTCATGAAATCCAAAGGCTTTATGTGCACCATGCTCATGAATATACTGTTGAAGTCCTATTCTAATATCAATATTATCTCTTTCTGCTACAAATTTAATCCACTTTTCAGTTTCCTTAATTTGTTCTTCCGAATAAGTATGCCATATAGAATGACCTCTGAAAGGTTTTTCTAGTTCAATAACCTCAGAATCAGCACATTTGCTATTAAAGTATGTTTTGTGATCTTCATCAAGGTATCCAGCACTGCAAATTTCTAATCCTACAGAATGTCTATTCATCCATCCTGATCCAGTTCTTCCAAGGTGCCACCCCTGGCACTTTTCTGGAAATGCTTGTACCATAACACCATCATATTCAGTATCACCTGTTCTATGATTTCTTCCACCTAATACAAACTCTGTTGCTACTCTTCCTCTTTTATCTCTACCCCAGTGATCAACTGTTCTGTATGGGTTTTCTCTACCTGCCGTATGGTGTAGAAATATATATTCATTAGTTATAGGTCCCTTAACATATTCACCTTTAGGTAAATAGTATCTGTGAATAGTTTGATTATATTCCGTAATAAAATACTCATCAGAAATATCACTATCCTCATCTATTTCATCTAATACTAATATAGATTTATTTAAAAGAAGTGTCCATACAGGAGAATCAACTATTCCTGTTACAGGAAAGTTATTAGAAAGCTGAAATCTAATTACTGCTTTCTCAGTCAATGGTCCAAAATGACCATCAACTGCTATCTTTAATGCCGTTTGAAGTGTTTTGACATCTTGCCCTTTATCACCTTTCTTTAGAAGTTTCATGTTAATCTTCTATTTTAGATGCAGCTTCCTCCATTGCTTGTTTAAATGCCTTAGCTTCATCAGAGTTTGGATTAGACCCTTCTTCTTGAGAAGCATATTGTTGAGCCATAAACATTTGAGCTTGCATACGTTCTGCTCTGGACTTTTCAATAGTAGCCAGTAACATTTCATATTCTGCTTGTACTTCTAAATGAGGAATGTTGTCTTTGTAGAATGCAGTAATTTCTTCTCTGCGTGCTGCCATTTCCTCTTTAGATAAAGTAGGATCTTGGTCTTGTAATGGATTTTGGTTTTTAGAATTTGCCATTTTGCTTTTTTTAATTATTAAACGTAATTTATACAAATATATATATAAATAGTTTAAATAAAAAAAGTTTAGGCCCTTTTATATTTATTTTATTTTTTCATTTAACGCTTTTTGCCTTTATGAAGGCCATGCTTTGCGTGTTGCTTACCTTTCTTGGTAGCTGCTCTTTTCTTCTTGTTAGCAGCAGCTAACTTCTTTCTTCCTGCTGCAGTGCTTTTAAGTTTAGCAATAGTCTTAGAAGGTGCATATACTTCTCCGGTATCCTTACTCTTTTTACCAGAAGGAGTTCTCCACTTCTGTTTAGTCCATTTGTCTAAACTCTTTTGTGATTTAGCTTTTGCCATTACCTTTTCTTTTTAATAGGTACACAATTATTTACAATCTTGCCACCTTTTTTCTTCACGCCTTTCTTGACATAACCAGTCCAACAAGCTGATTTCTTTTTTGATTTTTTATTTGGTAGTGCCATTACTTCTTAGTTTTGTAGCCTCCACCATTAGCTTTATAACGCTTAGCAAGCATCTGAGCTTTACGTGCAGACCATTGTCCAGGTGCTCCACCTTTCCCCCCTGCTTTAATAGAGTTGAAGAGTCTTTTACGCATTGCAGGTTTAGTATAGTTGCCCGCCTTGTTTACTGTACTTTTTTTCTTTGCTGCCATTACTTTCTTGATTTTGCCCCAGAGCATTTCCAACGCTTACGGGATAAATTATTTGGTGTATTAGGATCATTTCTTTTTTTTGCAGAAAGTCTTTTCTTAATTCCTAAACTTCTTGCACAATAACTATCACCCTTTGAAGTACCAGGCTTTACTCTTGGTCCGCCCCCTTTAGCCTTACCAGCTTGTCCGTAACTAACTTTCTTTCCGGATTTAGTTACTTTAACTCTAGCCTTTCCTTTTCTTGGTGTTGCCATTTCCTAAGATATTTTATTGTATTGAGTTACTCCATCATTACTAATAGTTTGTTCCCACTTAGTACCATCTTCAGAAACTATTACTATACGAGAAAAAGTTTTAGTTCCGGTTATAGTTTGATCTGACCCTATATTAACAGAGTTACCACATGTAAACTTTTTTAAATCTGCTAACGTAGTAAGCTCAGAGTTTAATTTAGGATGTTGTTTTAATCTTTCTTGTGTACTTGCGTATCTAGCAATAGCAATGTAATCATCAGCTTTTGGTATCACTGACTTTTTTCTAGTCAGCATACTAATCATGTCTTGTAATATATTTCCCATTTCTATTTGGTTTGGTTTATTAGTAAGCTTGGAAACTTTTCTTCTAGTATATCTCTCAGCATAGCACATCTTTCATACTCCTCTGATTCAATATACCACGCAATCATTCCTTCTAATTCAGTTTGTAAAGGGCCAGAATCCGGATCAAAAGCCATCAGTGCAGAATCCCCATCCTTAAATGAATCTTCTAGTAATGTATGGAAATCAATTTCTCCTGTAAGAACTTTATATGAATTGTCATAAGCCAAATTTACTTGATCTAATTCAGCTTCTTTTTTCTTAATTTCTTCCATAGGATCATACTCCCTCCCGTCTTCTTCTTTACTCATATCTTAAATTATAGAGTTAGTTGCGTTTATATAATTAATATACAAATTATTTGTGAGGGTTGAAAATTAAATTCCATATTTCCCAGTTTCACCAGATTAAAAAAAATTTTATTTTTAATTTTTGTACCCCCCACGGTATTGTAAAAGTTTTGTGTTTGGCATTCTGAAGAGGATCTACTATTCTGCTCCCCAGCTAATTATTGCGGATAGGGTACCCCCGTATGTAAGTGGTATCCATAATTATTTTAAATTCATAAATTATGTCAGTATTCTTCAGAAAAGTACAAATCAATGAGTCAACAGGCTCAGCAATGATTCAGTGTACATCAACACCAATCACAAACAAAAAGACTACACTTGCTGGTCTTGCTGTGGGTAGTAGAACTCAAGGTAATATTACCTTCGGTCAATTATCTCTTATAGACCCAGAAACCAATCTGGTAATGAGAGCTAATCATCCAACAATCCAAGAGCTAATGAAAAAATTAGAGCCTGGACAAGAGATGCCTGGATTCCGTATGTCAGATAATGCAGTAACGGACCTGAGAACCGGAGAACTCACAACACTAATGTGGGTGGAAGCAGTATAATCTTAATGGCCGTGTGTAAAAGCACGGTCATTATAATAACCATTGTTACAATTCCTATGTTACATTAACCAATTCTTTACCTCTATTTCTGCTCATCTTCCAATATCAACCTCTGCTCCCCAACTAATCTCTGCATCTTACTAATAATTAGTAATTAGTTATGTAAAAATTATTTATTTGGGTGTTGCACAATGAAGATACCTTTAAGGCCATTAAAATAATAACTGGACCCTATATATATAAATATAGCTAACAATACTACAAGAGTAACAATTACACTCAACAATATAACATGAGTAGTTGTTGTCTCTTCCTCTATAGGAATAGTATCATATTACCCGCAATATTAAAATCAAAAGCTTAGAGCAATGAGTCACGCAATACCACTGACTATTCTGTAATAGTGTCAGCCAATAATGGATAAGCACTCTAAGTTATTTTTAACCACTAACATTAAATCAAATGAAAAATTCTAAAATCATGTTGGCAACAGTAACAACATTTATCCTAACTGTAATATTTATAAATACAATCGTATGGTATCTAGAAGATACTTGGACATTTAAAGAATGCTTTGGCCATGGTGCAACCATAGGGGTATCAGTAATCTTTGGATGGTTACCAGCAATATTCGTTGGTCAAGACGTAAATGAAAAACTTAATCACTAATCCTTAAACTATGAAAAGAAAGTTTCTTTATCTAATGCTATTACTCTTTATTGGAGGACCAGTATTACAATCATGTGGATCCACACGTAATAGATGTGGGACATCAAAAAACAAAAAAGCTTGGGCCAAGAAAAACTATTGGGTATCCAAGAAAAAACACAAACGTTCTAAATGGGGTAGATAGTCTATCCCTTTTTTTATTAATTAATACCACAAAACCATGCAAGTAAAAATCATTAATCCTGAACAATTTGTTCAGCACAACAACAAAATTGGTATACTAATGTATACTAACATTGAAAGTCCAACAGTTAACCTATTTACAGGAGAACAACATTTCGTAATCAAACGTAATGAACTTGAATCACCACTAATGGAAGATTTAAACGCAGAGTTAATTAACAATAATGAGTTAAGAACACTGGCCTTGGACAACAACCTAATAGAGGTAAAAAGATTCTCTATGGTAGAATATATAAACTATTGTCAATCCTATAATAAATAAAGCCATGAAAAAATTTCTTAGATCACTTATTAAAATAATATTCGTTGTAGTACAACCTATATTAGCAACAGTAACATTTGCAGCAATCGTATTTAATGATGGGTTCATATCTACACCATTAGTGTGGACGGGACTTATATTATCTTACTTTACAGTATTGATATTAGCAATTATAGTATATTATTATCTGCCAAGGGTAAGTATGCTACCAAAGTTTGACATAGAGTTTCTACCATTAGTTGGTATAGGAATAGGTGTTGACCTTGGTTATCATGGAAAAGATTTTTCTGTAATTATATTTATCCCATTTGTGTCATTGGAGATAAAACAACAAGTTTAACAAATTAAAAGTGCCACACCTGACACCCTAACAACACCAGTATTATTATATATATTATTACTAGGTAGTAAGGCTAGGGAAATACACAGCATATATGGTTAGTGGTAACCTAACATAGTGGGTTCAATCATTAGTATTGGCCCACTATGTTTATTAAAATTAAATCAATGGGAAGAACAAGTACAACATACGTAATATCAGAAAAAACAACTAAAGAAATTATATATGGGATAATCAACAAATCAAAGTTGTCTAATCCTGAAAATATTGTGCATATCATGAATATCCTTAATGAAGGATTAAGTGACGCACATATGAGTTTTGTTTTAAACAGTGTTTTATCTTATAAAGAAATTAAAACTTTAGAGATAGGTGATATTGTTAAAGTAAAACCACCAAACTATCATGCAGGTTCACACTTTGAATGGGATGTCCTAATTGATAAAGGTCTTGGTACTATGGATGGTTATGTCTATGGTAGAATTAAATCAGATGGTTCATGGAGTGATGGGTTTGATCCGTATCATATAGATATGGAGGTAATGCTTTATTATTATGATGTAGAGAACCAGGTTATAAAAGAAGAGTCAGTAAAAATTAATACATTTGACATTGAGGTAGTAGATAAAAAGACTATCCCTTTCTTTAATAAAGTAGTTCAAACAGAATTATTCAGTGAAATTAATGGAACTGATATCAATGAAATATCAATTTAAAATCAAGACATGGCAACAATAACTAGTGAATTATTAACCAGTGAGTATAACAAGTGGTTAAAGAGTGATAGGTCAATACCTTTTGGTAAGATGATGAATGATAGATACGGTATGAGAGATGATGAACTAAGTAATGAAGTAGATCATAACTTTGCTTTATTGATCATCATGTCTAAACATGTCACAGAATTATAGATTTGGTGTAGTTAGCCGTGAGGTTATATTGTCACCAGACTTATCAATAAAAGCTAAAGCACTATACTCAGTTTTAGCATGTTATGCAAACAAACAAAGATCTTGTTTTCCTTCTATATCAACATTAGCGGATGACTTAAATATAAGTCAAAGAACCACAAAGAGACTGATAAAAGAACTGAAAGACCAAGATTATATTAAAAGAGTAGGTAGAAAGCTAATAATAAAATAACCTGTTAGCTATATATATGCAGACTTTTTACTCCTAATAATAAAAGACATCCTTATTATGTTATATTAGATACATAAATTATCATATTTTTGTTAAACTTACTTAGCAAATAAAATGATAATACAGTTACCTAATGGACGCATAATAGAATGTTCAGTTGAGCAATATTTATCTTTATCAGATGATGAGATAAATGACCTCAATGGTTTAGGTGGAGTATATACCAAAGAAGTGGGTAATCCTTTTTACAATCAATTTTCTGGAACACAAGAGAAAGAACCTGATGAAGATCCTGAAAGGATCATTGAAGATTCTAGATCTTTAGATGAGATAGATAGTTCAGAGAAATTGGAGGACCCGTATTTTCATCCAGATGATGTCTAAAAGATAGACAGAATCATTCACACATTTTATTAAATTTTAAAAAGCAAAAATTATGCAAAGTAAAGTAAACATCATTGCTGATGACATGGGAAATGTTATCCGCCAATCAAGCACAAGTTCAGAGTACGGTTATGTAAGATTACAACAAGACAGAGTTACCTTTGGTAATGGAGGTTGGGTTAAGAAATCAAACATAAGTACATTATTACATGGTAAATTAGAAGATCTACAATCTATTGGTTTAGAATCTATGACAACATTACCAGGTAAAATCATCATCAAAGAACAATTTGATGCATTTTCAACTAATGATCCTGATAGAGACCTAAAGTATGCAGGTGATACAGGTATTATCTGTTGTGTTGATGGAGAACCTATTTATAGGAAAACCTTTTTTGTTGCTGATGCAACAGCGGAGGATGTATTGTTAGCTCATAATAATGGTGCTGCAATAAAAGAAGCAAACGCTTCAACTTCATTTAACTTAGAGAAAAAACCAAAGAAAGCTACAACAGCTGAGGCATTTGGATTTGACTCATCAGAAGAAAAAGTAGAAGATGAAATTGTTGATGAGAAAGCAGAAGAATTAGTAGTAGAAGAAGAAGAGACATTTGAACTCTAAATAAACATCTCTGAAGGATGACTGAAAAGGGACTTGACCACTAGAAATAGTGTGATAGTCCCTTTTTTTATTATTAAATCTAGAATTATATTAAATAAAAATTAAAACTATATGTATGCTATCTCAAGAACAATTAAAACAACTAAAACAAAATGAAAGTAAAGATCTCTTAAGTAAAAGACTTCAACGTTACCACTATTATGGAATACTTGATGAATATCAGTTACATCCACCTACAATTATTAACAACTTTGAGTATACCAAGTTAAATTCATACCAACACTTCTTGTTTAAGAGAGTGTTACATGGGTTAAACGTGTATGATAAAGCTGAGGTTGAAAAATTACATTGGGATAAGAAAAGAAGAATCTCTAAAGTTTGGAGAAGAGGTCAAAGGGAGATTAATGCCTGGAAACAAATGATTTGCAGTAAAAAGATCAACAACTACTTTAAAAAAACATTTAAAGGTAAATCAGTTGAATTCTTGATATCTATACCGGTTGATGAGTATTTAGAAGACTATAATAACACAATGTCTTTTAAAGATTTAGGTATAGTATATGAAGATGTGATACTTTTATTCATGTCAAAGGGTTTATTACCAGCAAATTACTTAACTTTAAGTCCAAATGACAATCAGAAAAAGTTGAAAGCATGATTCAACAAAAAAAGAAACTATGTAACAATTGCAATACGGAACAGTTTATCTGGAAAAATGATAAAGGAAGCCGTTATTGCAAAAGTTGCTGGTACAAAAGTAAGAGTTCAGATGCTAAACCTTTAATGAGAAAACCCATTAAGCAAAAGTCAAAGAAAATGCAAGTTATTGAGTTAGCTTACAGTAAACTTAGACGTAAGTTTCTTGAAGAGAATCCAATATGTCAAGCAGCTTTGCACAATTGCACGTTAACATTCTACAGATGTACATCATAAGAAAGGACGTGGAGAATATCATTTAAAGGTTAGCACTTGGCTATCATCATGCAGGTCATGTCACATGTGGATAGAAGAACATCCAAAAGAGGCTATAGAATTAGGTTTTTTCTGAAAAGAGGATTTAAATTTGATCATCAGGTCCTATAGCTCAATTGGATAGAGCAACAGCCTTCTAAGCTGTAGGTTCAAGGTTCAAGTCCTTGTGGGATCACTGTTGGCCGGATGATGAAATTGGTAGACATGAAGGACTTAAAATCCTTTGGACAGCAATGTCCGTGTGGGTTCAAATCCCACTCCGGCTACCAGCACTCTTAGCTCAGTTGGTTAGAGCAATTCACTCATAATGAAAAGGTCACAGGTTCAAGTCCTGTAGGGTGCACCTTTATAAATCTAAAAAATTAAAAAATTCATGTAATAATTATGACTAAAAGAGAAATAGTACAAGCAGATGCATTATCTATAGCTGCACAACATAAAAGATGTGGTTTAGGCATATCTATGGGTGTAGGTAAGACAAGAATTGCTATACAACACTTACAAAGAAACTATAATCCTTTCATAAAAGCATTGGTAGTAATACCAAAACATTCAGTAGCCCAG
>CBDEVQ010000029.1:0-8969 GCA_965243605.1 Flavobacteriales bacterium | reverse complement strand
AGTAGCTACTCAAATTAACTTCCAAGATGTAAATGGATTAGATATATTTGATATAGCACAGGATTCGTATGGTTCAACATATTATACAAACATCAATGGTGATCAAGGAGAACAACATATCTTCCGCTCAAGAAACCAAGCAGGATCTATAACAGCTGCTAAAATATCGATGCTGACATATAACAATGCTAATAACTCAACAAATTGGTTTACAGGTTATAATGAAAGAATTACAGCAGGATCATATGATAACGTAGCTGGAGAATTAACATTAACAAAACCATCGGCTGCAGATACTGTAATAACTCTACCAATGGTAACAAGTATTACTGGAGGCTCAGGTATTAGCGTTAATCAAGCAACTGGAGATGTAACAATATCAGCTACCGGTAGTGGAGGAGGAGCTACTCCTGCAATGACCAGTAATGTATTACCACCAATTGCATCTGATCCAAGTAATGCCAGTTGGAAAAATGGAGAATCAGTTATTGGATATTTATTTTCAAATGTCGATTGTGGTGGTGGATTTACACCGTGGAAAACAATGCCATTGGCAGAAGGAGAAGAGATTAAAGAATTATACTTTAACGTTAGGACTGCAGCTGTTCAAGCAGGAACAACAATTCAAGTTGGTATTTATGAATTAGAAACTGCATCTGATGGAAACATAGTAATGGGAGACCTATTAAAAGATTGTGGACAGATTAATGTAACTACAACTGGAGATAAATATATAGATATTACTTCAGCACCATTTGTAATGCCAACAGGATCTACATACGGAGCAGTTGGAATTATGATTGGTAATAATAACGCAACTGATCCTATTGTTATTGCAGGGTGGACTAATGGATCAACAAATTCAGTATGGTCGAACGGTGTAAAACTAATTAATAACGGAACAATAATTAGAGGAATTGGTAGACAATATAGCGGATGGCCAGGAACTAACACACTTCCAGCAAATGCAAACAACAGAGCAGATTACACCTCTACTACAGCATACCCGGTTGCAATAATGGTTAGATAATTTAAATTAAATACAAACATACAATATGACAAAAGAAACACACATTACAGAAAAGTATATCATGAACCCTGATGGTTCAGTAAAAGAAGTTATTACATCAACTCAAGAAGTTGAAGTGCCAACACAGGAAGAAATAATCGCTGAAAAAGAAGCTGAGTTATTAAAAATGTATAAAGAGATACAAGATTTAAAACAAAAATAAAAAAGGATATATAATACCTAACATCGGGTATTTGTGCCACATTAAACCGTTGTTATTATTATTTTTTATTATTTTATTGTAGGAAACCCGGGAAAGTCCCGGGTTTTTTTATGCTCCATTGCCAAACTATGGAAAAAGTGAAACTATTCATAGATATATAGTATAACCTATGTAGTTGACCTAATGATACTACATTTAAAATAAAGTAATAATAATTATGACAGCAGAACAAAAAGCAAAAAACTTAAAGCAAGTTCGTAAACATGTAATGGCACACAAAGAATGGAGTGCATCAATGAAGTTAGCACTACTTTGGTTATTCGAGTATGAAGTTAAAGAGTTTAAAGGTAAAGATTTATACAACGGTATACATTGCACTAAAGTCCATTGGAACAATTGGTTACGTAAAAGAATGATGAAAGAAGGATGGGTTAAAAGAATCCTAACAGAACTCACTACGAATTTTTTAACATAACTACAACAGATATATTTTAATATGGCACTACCTACAATAAATGAATACTGTCACAAGGTCGACCTTATGGTGGCCACAGGTGAATTAACTATAGAACAGTCAATAGTTTTAACAACTACATATAAACTATCCCTTAAAGGGAAGACAGTAAATGTAAGATACTTAATGCAACTGACTAACTTAGGTTGGAAACAAATCAATTGGTTACTTAATGGCTTAGTTCAAAAAGGTGCTATTAAGAAAATCGACAAATACTTTTATGACGATATGAGGTTTAAGCACAAAATAGAATGTAACTACGACGCTTGGGATGGAGGATTATGCAGTAGATATCCTATCTTATTAAAAGAAAGAAGTTAACACGGAGGATCTATATAAACCTATTATGTAACTGTTATGAATAAAGTGATAGAATTCGAAGCAGTAAAATATACAAAGATAAACAATCTCTATTAATTAAGTATAAAAGTAAACAATAGATTCATATTGGATAAAGAAGCTTACTCCACTTTAAATTATTATCCAAAGTTCCGTTGAGATAAACCAGGTTGGATCAGATAAACTTAATTATAAATAGCGGAAGACATACCTTGAATATTCTAATTGCAGTATCATCTTCCAAACTAATATAATGACTAACTTTTTTTACTTAATATTCAGGAGGGCTGCCTACACCCTTACAAAATGAGAGGACGCGCTTAAAGTCTAGGACAGAATAGTTAAAGGGGACAATAAGTCTTTTGGGTTAATTAAATAGAATAAATAAATAAATACTTAATTAAAAGAACTAAGATCAGCTTTAGCTGACATAACCAATCTGTTTACAGTTGACTTATTATCTAAGATAAATATATTATGAGAAAGAAAACTGTTACACAAAAGGTTCAAGCTTTATTAACTGAAGACGAATTTGTTAATCTAAATAGATTAGTTTTTTGGGACCAAACAAAAGGTAGTAAACATGGAACATTAAGTTCTTATATAAGATACCTGATAAAAAAAGAATTAACAAGTAGACCAGAAGAAGATTATAAACCTATAAACTATAAAGAGTGGAAGTAGAATTATATATACCAAGACACGTTGAAAGATTAAATATTGATTGGACTGATGGAGAATTAGTATTCCTTAACTTTTGGTTCAAGATTACTAAAGAACATGGATGGGACACAAGATATTACATACATCCTAAAGATATTTGTGCTATGCTTTGTATTAGACAAAAGAAAAGTAAAGTCCATTTTCAAAATCTTAAAAAGGTAATGCACTTTGGTATGTTAGCTGATTATACTTGGGTAATAGAGAATAAAAAGATACCTAAACAAGGTTTTGCAGAATGGGCAAGAGTTACTCAATCAGAGAATTTTTATAAAATAACTGATACTGAAGCAATAGCTAAACATTATTATGTTCAAGCATTATTATTCCACAAACCAGACTTAGTAGTTGAACACGAAACAGGTAAAGAAATAGTGTGGACACGACAAGAAGAAGGTAGTCTCTTACCAGTGTTGGATAAAAATTGGATGAGAATTAGGCAGTAGTGATTAACCCAGATAAAATAGAAAACTATTTAGACTTATCATCAGAAGAAAAAGGATTCTTACAATCGATGATACATGTTGATTACTTACAATTAGTTAACATGACTAACCTTGCTTATGAAGAGGAAGGTAATAAACATAGGGTAAACGCTTTAGAGTTTTTATATAATGATTTACTTGATTACGAGTATGAAGAGAATTACGAGCTTTGCCAATTATATAAAGACATTATAAAAAGATATTACAAGAATGGTTAACAATTTTATATCTGAAAGATATGATGACATAATGTTAATGTCTAAAAAGATTTGTAGGTCTCATCGTGAATGGGAAGAAGTCGGACATTTTAGTATTGAAAAGTTTATGATACATGAACGAGCAGAAGAACTTATAATAGCCAATAGAGCAATGAACTTTTTATCAGGTATTATACATAGATCTTTTCATTCATCAACAAGTCAGTATCATACATTGATTAGACAAAAGAATAGAATGTTTGGGGTTGACGACATGTCCGGAATAGATTCAGAAGATAGAGAATATGACTATGAATTAGATAATGTCTTAGATGTGATCCAAACAATTATAGAAGAAATGGTAGTTGAAAACCGAGATCAATGGTTTCGTGCTACATTATTTCAACAGTGGTTAAGTAATCCTAACTTTAGTAGTATGAGTAGGAGAACGGAATACCAAGAACAAGTATATCTACGGCTGTAAACGAGGCCATAGCATATATACAACAAGAACTTAAAAATAGAAATATAGATTATGAGTTTTGAATTAGTAATAGGAGTAGCATGTATAGGTGCTGTATGGCAAGAAGTTCCGTTATGGAATAGATTTTTAGAAGCCTTAATGATTGACGTTAAACCATTTAACTGTGCATTATGTTTTACATGGTGGTGTAGTTTAATACCATTCATTTATACAGAAGGTGTGTTAGGTATATTTAGTAGTATAACAGCAGCTGTATTGGCAGATTTAATTAATAGACAAATGAATAGATCATGACGCAAGAAGATTACAATTGGTTAGATGAACATAAACTATTTTTATATCATAGCCAACACATAACAAAAGAAGAACGTAACCAGTTATACCAAATCTATAATAGAATTACAGGTGAAAACAAAAGACCTAATGGATGTGGTAAATGTTTACGAACAACATTAAATATATTAAAACATCACTATGAGAACTTTCAACGTATATAGAACAGAAAAAGGTAATTTAACTTTTAGAGTTAATGATGAACCTATATATACCATTCATGCAAAAAACCATGAGCACGCTAAACGATCGTTAGAACAATTAAGAAAAGACGATAAACTATTCAGAAAAAATAACAAATAACTATGTTTCAACCAGGACAATCAGGAAATCCCGGAGGTAGACCCAAAGGAGTTCCAAATAAACAAACAAAAGAAATAAGAGAAGCTTATCAGAGACTAACTGAAAACAACTTAGACAACATGACTACATGGTTAAGTCAAGTAGCAGGAGAAGATCCAGCAAAAGCGTTAGATATTATGTTAAGATTATCAGAATATATAATACCTAAGTTAGCAAGACAAGAAGTAGTAGGTAATGATGGTGAAGACTTATTTAAGAATGTTAAGTTTAACTTCGGACCAGATATTAACGATCAAGAAGAAAGAGAAGAGTAATGATGTGGGGATTCTTTATAATGACAGTAATCTTATTTTATTTCTTAGGTAGATACGCATGACGTTTACAGGTTTCACACCGCATACAAAACAGAGAGAAGTAATAAACTCTATCTTAAACGATAAAGCAAAGTTCCATATTGCTACAATTGGTAGACAGTGGGGTAAATCCCTTATGGGAATGAATCTGGCACTTTATTGGATGATTAATAATAAACCATGTAAAGTTCTTTGGGTGTCACCTGTGTATTCCCAAACAAGCAAGGTTCATAAAGAATTATACTCAGCAATTGCCGCATCCGGTATAGTTAAAAATAATAACTTTTCAGATAATAGAATAGAACTAAAGAATGGTTCAGAAATAATATTTAGATCAGCAGAAAGATACGATAATATTAGAGGACTTACATGCGACTACGGAATAATAGATGAAGCAGCCTTTATAAAAGACGAAGCATGGTCAGAAGCTATACGTCCAGTATTTGCAGTTAAAGGTAAAAAAGTTTGTTTTGTATCTACACCTAAAGGGAAAGAATTGGTTCTATAATCTATATCAATTAGGCTTGAGCCCGGACAACAGTAGATATAAATCATATACAGGAAGTAGTTATGAAACACCCTATATAAACGATGAAGAGATATTAGATGCAAAGAGAACCTTACCAGAACAAGTATTCTTACAAGAGTATGAAGCCAAGTTTATAGATAGTGGAGGTGAAGTATTCCAAAACTTAGATAGGGTAGAATTTGCTCAATACCCAAAACCTCAAGGTAAAGTATATTGTGGAATAGATTTAGCCAAGCAAGAAGATTATACAGTAGCAACCTTTATAGACCAAACCGGTAAAGTAATAGACATCTATAGAGAGAGACAAAAGACTTGGACCGAAATAACAAATGAATTAGTAAAGAGAATCAAGAAATGGAATGCAAATACCTTAGTAGAAGTAAACTCTATAGGAGATGTAATCTATGAACAGATAAAAAAGCAATGGCAAAATACACATCCATTTATAACTACTAATAAAAGTAAAAACGAAATCATAGAAGGACTAATCTTAGACTTCTCAGAGCAATCGGTAAACATTCCCTCTAAGGGACTATTTCCAGCACTCCAACATGAACTATCAGTCTTCACATACGAATACAATCCGAAGACCCGAAGCTTGCGATACGGACATCCCAGTGGCCAACACGATGATACAGTTATATCATTAGCACTTGCAAACTACAATCGTAAACAAAATAAGACCTATGGAACTTACGTCGTCCAAGGCCGGGGACGCTAACTATTTCAGATACATATAATATTATATTTAATAGTATATGTTCAACCTCAATATAGATAATCAAACATACAGATTCCCTGAGAAACTTTCAGTAGCTCAGTGGCAATCCGTGACAAGGTATAAATTAGAGGATCCTACCAGTTGGACCAGAGTTCTTGCAACCTTAATGGATATTCATCCTAACGACTTATATAATCTAAGTAATAAAAACTTAGAACTTGCCATGGGTATAGTCTTCACCCTACTAAAAGATCGTAAAGAAACAGCGTGGAAGGATCCTCATACCCTCTCATT
Organism: Flavobacteriales bacterium; assembly: GCA_965243605.1. GTDB lineage: Bacteria > Bacteroidota > Bacteroidia > Flavobacteriales > CAJXXR01 > JBMYYR01. The sequence continues at coordinate 2,465 of CBDEVQ010000029.1, read as the reverse complement.
TGGTGAATGGGTAGACTTAGACTGTTGGATCGGAGAAGGTATCAATAACACCTTAGATAAAATGTTAAGTATCTTAGCACCAGATGTAGAGACCTCAGCAGAAGCACTATATGTTATCGAGTCTTACATTACATGGAGAACCTATATTTATAGACAATACGCAGAGTTATTTGGAATAAATGTGGAGGATGACGAAATTGTGGAGGAACCGGTGGAGAAACAAGTAGGACCTAAAGATATAGTTAATGGTTGGTATAGTGTAATCATAGGATTAGCAAGTGATAACATACTAAATGTAGATGCGGTTACAGAACAACCAGTCCTTGCAACCTTAAACTTTATGGCACACCAGAAACAGAAACAAATAGCGGAGAACTTTAAAAAACTAAAACAACAAAAAGAATATGAACTACAACGACGTCGTAAATAGGATTCAAACTATAGTAGAAGACCACAAGATGTTAGTGGACTTCGGGTATGGCCAGATCTCAGACATTAAAACCAGAAGTGAAGGAGTTGGAGAAGCAGAAGGAGCAGACTATCCTTACCTGTTTTTAAACCCTCAGACACACTTACGTGAAGAGTCTACTATTACCTATAATTTCAATATGATAGTGATGGACATGGCAAGAGAGGAAGAAGGACACAACTACCAAAACTTCTTAAATATACAGAGTGATGCAATCCAATATATAGACGATGTTATTGCCAGATTATATTACTATTACAAAGATAAACCGGAAGTAAGTTTCAATACCAACTATACGGTATTCTATGAGAGATTCCAAGATGATTTAGCAGGAGCAACCGCAGTATTAAGTATTACAGTTCCTAATAATATAAATGAATGTATAGCACCTTTTAAACCGGATCCATTTATAGTTTATAATTTCGACGACAAACAAGTTGCAGAACCAGATCCTCTTGGAATAGCAATAGACACAGTGCAACCAACACAGTATGGAGCTCAGTATTGGTTTAATGGAAATGATGCTGCACATCCATACAAAGGAATATACTTAGATAGCAACGCACCACTAAATGTAGAAGTCCAAGCAGATATCAATCAATTAGAAGATAAACTTATTGGTGACGTTCCTGTTATTGAGATTAATGTAATACAAGCTGATAACACAGTATTAACAGCAGTAAGACATAACGCAATTGAATCAAACTGGCCAACAGGTAGTAATACTTCTGGTAGTTTCAAATTCAAAGGCAAGTATGAACTATATAACTTACCAACATTAGCGGCAGGCGATAGACTAATATTTACTTGGAGTTATTTAGGAACATCACCAGACGACGAATCAACAATTCAAATACCAAACAGTTTAATAGAAATTAGTAATACAATATAATGGCATTCGATCAATCAGCATTCGATAACTTCCAAACAGGAATAGTAGATGGACTTGAAAACCTCGATAGAGAGCTTCAGGCCTTAGCTACTGAGATCGTAACTGAGATGAGAGCCATGGCACCGAAAGATACTGGTGACCTACAGAAGAGTATTAAGTTCCAATTGGATAGATACTCATTCAGGTTAGAGATGTTAAACTATGGTGCCTTTCAAAACTATGGTGTTAGCGGAACTAACGGTGTTAGAACTCCTTTTAATCTATCAGATTCAGATTTTAGAGGAGAGGTTAAAACACCATTCGGAATATCAACACCTATAAGTGATGGAGACTTCAACTACAGAAGTAGAAAGTTTGGTATACCATCAAGACAATTTTACGATTTAGAACAAATACAAAATAGACTGGGAGAACTGGTCTTAGACCTTTTTTAATTATGATAACAATTACACAAACACCTCACATTCCATTTAACATGGCTTACGGACCAAACCCAGTTACCTTATCTGGTATTGATCCTGTTACTGAAGACAAGTATGTCTTACAGATATTTAAACTTGGTAGTGTCGAACCTTTTGCAGATGTGCGTCAAGCACCTAACAAAGTAGGTCGTGCAATCTTTGATATTCAGAATATCTTACAAAACTTAGTAGGACCAAGTAGGAACGACATTGATGGACTTAACTATCCACCAGCACTCTTACCTTCGGATAACACACCACTCAGGATAGCCAATGGAGAATTACAACAATACCAATTAAAGTATGGTAATGAGACCAACGGACTTGTCACGGTGACCCCGTATCCTGAAATCTTTACTACAGTCGGAGGTAAACAACCTTACTTTATGGAAGCCTTTAATACAGAGGATTATGTTCCAAATATAGTAGGAGACGATTCAACACCAACTTGTAGTTTTATTCAAAGTTATGCAAAACCTTTAAGTGATAATCAATGGACAATACCAGATGAAAAGGACTTAAGTCCCGATGGTATCGACGTTCATGAAGTCTATCCAACAGACCAGTGCACAAAGAGTTTCTATAATTTTGTAAATACAGCAGGGGTTATACCAGCACCATTCGAGGTTAGAGGTATAGAAGC
>CBDEVQ010000028.1:32500-74044 GCA_965243605.1 Flavobacteriales bacterium | reverse complement strand
AGGTATTTTAGCATTCGTTGCTATTGGATTAATGGCATTTTGGTTAATGGTTTTCTTAATTGGGTTCATGCCATTTTGGATTGGAGCTTACTTCATTGACAAAAGAAACGAAGGAAAAGAGGAACTTGCTGAATAGTTTATTTTACTATTCGTACAAACTATATTAAGCTGAGTTAGATTTATTCTTTCTCAGCTTTTTAATTTCTCGTTATTTTTATGACGATCTATATCTCTGATGTTTTTCTTGTCGAAATTTCGTTTTATAGCCTCTTCTAGATCTATACCAGTTTGATTAGCTATACAGGTAACAACCCACATTACATCAGCTAATTCATCGCCTAGATCTTTATTTTTATCGCTTTCTTTTTCAGATTGCTCACCATAACGTCTTGCCATTATCCTTGCAACTTCTCCAACTTCTTCGGTTAGAATTGCCATATTGGTAAGTTCATTAAAGTAACGAACTCCGATTGTCTTAATCCATTCGTCAACTTTTTGTTGGTATGTTTTAATCTCCATTATTATTTGTTTTGAGAATCTATTGTAATTGTTACTGGACCATCATTTTCTAATAGAATTTGCATATTGGCTCCAAAAATACCCGTTTTTACTTTATTATCTCCTAACGTATGTTGTAGATGTTTGATTGTATCTAAGTATAACGCCTTGGCATAATCTGGTTTTGCAGCTTGAATAAAAGATGGCCTATTTCCTTTTTTTACATTGGCATGTAATGTAAATTGACTTACCAAAAGTATCTCTCCATCAATGTCTATAAGTGAATTATTCATCTTATCATTTTCATCTGTAAAGATCCTGAGTTGAACCAGTTTTTTACATATCCATTCAATATCCTCTTGATTATCTTTTTCTTCAATACCTAACAGTACAACTAAACCGTTCTTAATTTGAGAAACTAAGGAATTATCGACTTTTAATTCAGCGTAATTTACCCTTTGAATAACAACTCTCATTATCTATAGTTATTACTATTTTCTTCATCTACATCTTTCATAAACTGTAGATAATTATCGTAACGTGTTTCAAATAACTCTCCATCTTCAACAGCTTGTTTTACGGCACATTTAGGCTCATTTAAGTGGATACAATTATTAAACTTACAATGCGCTGCATAAGGAGTGAATTCAGAGAATAGTCCTTTTAATTCTTCTTTTGTAAAATAGATTAAACCAAAGCCTCTTACACCTGGTGTATCAATAATAGAAGCGCCAAAATGTAAATCGTGCATTTCTGCAAAAGTGGTTGTATGTCGTCCTTGTAAATGCACATCAGAAATTTCACTTGTCGTAATATCCAAGTTTTCATCTAAAGCATTTATTAGAGTTGATTTACCGACACCAGAATGGCCTGAAATCATACTTATTTTACCTTTAAGAACTTGTTCTATTTCATCCAAACCTATATCTTCAGTTGCAGATGCAGTAATACATGTATATCCTAAAGCTTCATACATCATTTTGAAGGCTTCTAGGTCTTCTAGCATTTCTTCATCATATAGGTCAACCTTATTAAATACAATAGTACACGGTATATGATATGCCTTTGCAGATATTAGGAACCTGTCTATGAAGCTTAATGAAGTAGTAGGGAAGGCTAGGGTTACAAATAGAATTGCTTGATCTACATTTGTGGCTAAAATATGGGCCTCTTTTGATAGATTAACAGATTTTCTTATGATGTAATTTTTACGTTCATCAATTTTATGAATCACAGCGTAATCAGCCTTTTCTGCAAATTTTAAGTGAACAATATCTCCTACGGCCACAGGGTTAGTTGTTCGAATTCCTTTAAGCCTAAATTTACCTTTTATTTTACATGGATGAATCTCTCCATCATCAGTTTTAACGTGGTACCAACTTCCTGTAGATTTTATAACAAGACCTTTCATAGGATAGATATGTTTAAGATTAAATTTGGAGTGAACATGGTTTTTTATTCTCATCAATAGCTACAAAGGTGAAGTCACCTACAATTGCTTTGGCTCTTTCTGTACTATACATTTGTTCTCTATAGATTGTTACTCTAACTTTTAAACTTGTTTTACCAACATAAGTAACTATTCCAACGAGTTCAATGATTGTTCCATGTGGAATAGGCATTTTAAAATCTATTTTATCACTAGAAACTGTAACCATTTTCATTCTCGAAAATCGAGTTGCTGTAATGAATGCTGCTTCATCCATTAATTGCATTGCAGTTCCTCCGAAAAGGGTGTCATAATGATTTGTTGTATTTGGGAATACAGCCTTAAATATGGTTGTTTTAGATTGCTCTATGCGCTCTTGTAAATTTGTCATTCAAAATCAAGTTTAGACTGCAAAGGTATAAATAAAAAAAGAGTGATATTATTCATATCACTCTTTAATGCTTTGTAGAAGTCTTTATGTTAATATTTAATAGGTTAACATAACAGAACCTTCTTGTTGGTTTTTAAATCCTTCAGAATCGATATATTCTAAGACGTATATATATACATCCGAAGGAAGTAATTTACCTGTTTTATCGAAACCGAACCAACGATCTCTACCTGGTGAACTCGCAAATACTTCTTCACCCCATCTGCTATAGATTTCGAAGTTATATTCTCTATAACAATCTAATACAGGTTGGAAATATTCATTCACACCATCTCCATTTGGAGTAAATATTGTTGGTACTCTAACTTGTGTTTCATTTGGAACAAACGTAAATGTTTGAAATCCTTCACATCCATTAGTATCTGTTGCTCTTACAGCATATTTACCAGGAGGAATATTATCTTTATCAATACCTAACCATTCAATAGTTAAATCACCACTACCACCTTGGGCTGTAGCTGTACCTGCAGCTAGGAATGTGTTACAATCATCTTGTTCTAGCTCAATGTCAATAATTATTTCGTCTGGTTCTAATACTTCAACATAACGATTAACGATACATCCATTTCTGTCAATTAATTGAATCAGATTAATACCAGCTTTAAATTCTAAGATTGTATCTCCTCCACCATTAATAACGTATGGACGAACACCACCTTCAATTTCTGACATAAATACTTGACCAAATTCGTCAAAACATGTTGGGTGTACAATACTATCTACCCAAGTAATTTCATCTGGTGATTGAATTTCAAATGGCATAATAGCCGTACATTCATTTTTATCAACGATAATTAATTCGTATTCACCAGCTATAGGATTGTTCTTGTCATATCCAACAGGCCATACCTCAGTATAAGGAGGTGTTCCACCTGTTATTGTATACTCTAAATCACCAACCCCACCATAACAAATGGCATTTTCAGTTTCAATTTCAATAGCAATTGTATCCGGTTCAGAAATAAAAACATTTCTTGTGATTGTTGGTGAACCACAACTCTGATCTTGAATGGTTACGATGTAACTACCAGCCTCTAAGTTTGTTCTATTATATGCATTTGAACCATCAAACCAAGTTACATTATATGGAGGTATACCTCCAGAAACGCTAATAGAAATACCTCCATCTGCACCACCATTACAAGTAATGTGATTATATATAACATCTAAATGAACAAAATTAACAAAAGCACTACTTTGAATAATATCACTTAATCCTCTATTTAGATTATCGTTAACCGTAATTTTATTAACAGTGTACGTTGGATTTTCAAGGTTGTCTAACTCATACATTGTACAAGAACCAACACCAGGTGTATATATTTTGAAATTACTTCCTAATTCTATTTGTCCTAAGATAACATCTTGAGTACCTGTACTACAGTCATTTGCTCCATCTAAATTTGAATACTGCATTGCACCAGTAATGTTTTCTATACGAACAAGATTACTATCTACACCCGGAAAGGCAACACCTGGAGGGTTAAGCGTAGTGGCGTATATATAGAGAGCAGTAGGTGAAAATTCTACTCCATAAGGAGATTCATAGGCATAACTGTTGGTTGCGCCTTCTGCTTTTCCTGTACACGGATTAAATCTAAATGAGTATATTGTATTGCTTTCTGCCGAAGCATAAGCTATATATTCTGCATGATAATCTAATTCTCCTTTTCCTGTTAATGTTGGATTAGCAATTACATTAGGAACCCATGCTTTAACACCAACAGGTCCGTCAACATTAGTTTGAGTAATTTTAAATCGCTCAAATCCAAAATCACAATTATATACAACTAACCATTTATTGGCTGAGTTGGGTATGTTTACAATTTCTTTTCCTTCTGCATAATTTCCACCTGCATTGGTCGTATCACCTAAAAGGGTATTTGCACCAAAAACAAAACCATTAGTTCCACTTACATCTACTTTAGAATAGTATAAGTTAGAACATCCAGCCTCTCTTGTATAGAAGACATAATATTGATTTGGACTTCCAGGAATTCGACAAACATTAACTTCAGTAATGTCAGCATCTCCAAAAACAGCAGGTGACCCGTTCATTAGCGTACCATTACTGTTAAAGATACCATCAGATTTTACATAAAATAAAATAGTTCCTAACGAGTTTTGTACATGGGTAATACCTTCAGAATTAAGGGCTACAGTTGATCCTGGTATTGAATTAACATTAGCAGGTGTAAAAGCTAAGTCTAAGTAATCTACGTCATTACTAACGGAATAAAATACTTTATTGACACTTTGAGCTGAAATGGAAGTAAAAGCGAAAAGTAATAAAAAGGTTAAAAAATGTCTTAGATAAATCATAAAACAAAAAATTTAGATGTTTAAAAACAAATATAATCCAATTACTGAATTATTATATACAATTACTGGGTTTTTTCACTTTAATAACGCTGTTTAAAGAATTTAAGTCTGTTTTAAATTATTTAAATGATAAAATTCACACATCAATATAGGATTTGTAGACTCTATAATATTTAATTTTGTTTTTTAGTAGATCAGGATTTAAGAATATAAACAAGAAATATATGAGTATTCATATAAATGAAGATATTCCTATAGAACGTATAAACTTAGAGATTTTTAAGAATAAAAATATTGAAGTTTATTTACAACGGGATGATTTGTTACATAAAGATGTTTCAGGTAATAAATGGCGTAAGCTAAAATATGTTTTAGAACAATACGATAAGTCTAAGTATGATGGAATATTATCATTTGGTGGAGCATATTCTAATCATCTGGCCGCAACAGCTGCAGCTTGTAATTTATTAGATATTCCATTTGTAGCTTATATAAGAGGTGAAGAGCCAAAGAATCTTAATGACACACTACAGTTTTTAATAGATCAGAATGCTGTAGTAAAATGGGTAAGCCGTTTACAGTTTAAGACTTTGAGAAGTGAGAATTGGCCCAACCCAGATCCTGAAAATTATAAAGAGTATTATGTTTTACCTGAAGGAGGTTATTCTGATTTAGGAATTAAATCTTGTATGGAGATTAGTGAGCATTGGATATCTGAATATAATTATGCTTGTTGTTCGGTAGGTACGGGAACTACTTTTTCGGGAATGGTAAATGGGTTAATTAATACGAGAACCAAAAGTATTGGGTTTATTATGTTGAAGGATCAAGGTTATCTTACGAAAGATATTCAGGATATGACAACACATGACAATTATGTATTAAATAGAACGTATCATTTTAATGGCTTTGGAAAAGTAAATGATGAATTGATAGAATTTTTAAATGATTTTTATAGAAGCACTGGTATTCCATTAGATCCTATATATACAGGGAAGATGATGTTTGGGATAGTTAAATTAACTCAGGAAGATTATTTTGAGCCAAATAGTAAAGTAATAGCCATACATACAGGAGGTCTACAAGGTATTAAAGGTTGTAATGAAGTCAGAGAGAAAAAGAATAAATCACGTATTGAATATAAAAGGTAATCTAAAAAAGAAAAGGCCAAAATCGTTAATGATTCGGGCCTTTATTATGTTTAGCTTAATGTTTTAATTAAATCATCAAACGTAATATTTTTAGCTTTTGCTTTGTAATTAAGTATTACACGATGTTGTAATATAGGTCTTGTAACGGCTTTCACATCTTCAATGTCTGGAGAAAATTTACCGTGAAGTGCAGCATTAGCTTTGGCCGCTAGTATTAAATTTTGAGATGCTCTAGGTCCAGCTCCCCAAGCTATGTATTCTCTAGCAAAATCATTATTCGCAAATTCACCAGTTCTTGTTGACTGTACTAAATTAACTGCATAGTGTAAAACATTATCTGCTACTGGCATTTCTCTAATTACCGATTGAAACATGATAATGTCTTTTTCAGATAAAATAGATTTAATTTGAGTATTAGAATTACCAGTTGTACGCTTTACAATTTCAATTTCATCCTCAAAACTAGGATAGGTTAAGTTAATTTGAAACATGAAGCGATCTAATTGAGCTTCAGGTAAAGGGTAGGTTCCTTCTTGTTCTATTGGGTTTTGAGTGGCAAGAACAAAAAATAATTTCCCTAAACTAAATGTATTTCCATTAGATGTTACCATTTTTTCCTGCATTGCTTCTAAAAGAGCTGCTTGAGTTTTAGGAGGAGTACGGTTAATCTCATCTGCAAGAATGATGTTTGAAAATATAGGTCCTTTTATAAATTCAAATTCTTTGTTTTTATTTAGAATCTCACTTCCGACAATATCACTAGGCATTAAGTCAGGCGTAAATTGAATTCTATTGAATGATAATCCTAAACTTTTGGAAAGCGTATTGATCATTAAAGTTTTTGCTAAACCTGGTACTCCAACTAATAAACAATGGCTATTACAAAAGATAGATAATAACAGGTGTTCTATAGCTTCCTCTTGTCCTACCACTATTTGTCCAATTTCAGATTTTAAATCTGAAAAGATGGATTTTAGTTGTTTAAGCTGATCAATTTTATTTTTTGTTTCCATCGTTTAATAATTATTCATTAATCCATTGAGATTTCATCGGTAAACTTTGAAATTCTTCTGCGATACTAATGTAAATTGATTTAATCGTTTTATTACGCCAAGCATCAAATTTTTCAGACTGTTTTCCAGTAGTTGCCATTTGTTGCACACGTTGGTAATCATCTTTAAGATTCAATTTATGTTTATCCTTCATAGAATGAATATAAAGAATTCTATAAGCTTGCTTACCATCAGGTAACTTTACATATTGTGGTAAAGAGATTTCTTTTAGTTTTAACCCTTGAATAGAAGACGCTAATGTTCTCTCCATTTTTTCAATTTCGAAAAATGTAGTCCCTGTTTCTGGGTTAATTAGTAAACCACTATTTTGTTTTGTTGCTTTATCATCTGAATGCTCAAGTGCAGCATCAGAAAATGTTAAAGAACCTTCATCTAAGAATGTTTTTATACTATCTAAAACAGCATTAGCTTCATTTAGTTGATCATTGTCAATTGTAGGACTTATTAAAATATGTCTTAAATCTACTACTTCACCAGTTCTCGCTTCTAGTTTAACAATATGATACCCATATTCTGTTTTAAACGGATCTGATATTTGCCCAACTTCTAAGCTAAACATTACATTTTCAAATTCTTTAACAAACATACCACGTTTAATACCTTTGTAAAGCCCACCATTACTAGATGATCCTGGATCTTCTGAATATAGAATAGCTAAAGTTGAGAATGATTCTCCTTCAAGTATCCTTTTCTTTAAATCTGATAATTTAGTTTTAGTTTCTTCTATAGCAGCCAAACTAGGCGTTGGGTACTTTAAAACTTGAGCAATTTGTAATTGGTCATTAACCATTGGTAAACTATCTTGTGGGATAGATCTATAATAATCTTTAATTTCGCCTGGAGTTAATGATACACCATCCGTTATCGAATAACGTGCACGTTGAGCCATTAATTGTTCTCTTAGCGGATCTTTCATATCCTCTTTTATTTCCGCCATTGGTTTGCTAAAGTATTTTTCTAATTCTTTAATACCACCAATTTGCTGTATGAAATAATTGATACGACTTTCTACTTGCCCGTTTATTTCAGATTCTTCAACAACTATACTATCTACTTGTGCTTTATATAATAAAAGCTTTTGATTAAGCATACCTTCAAAGATTATTCCTTTTAAGTCTTCAGTAATCTCAGTTTTTTGTGCTTTATACTGTGATACTTGATCCTCAAATTCTGAAAGATATATAGGTTGCTCAGCGACTACAGAAATAACTTTATCAATTATTATTTTGTTGGTAGTTTGAGCGTTTATTTTAGCGACACCCAAACATGTGAATAGGAAGCCTAGTAAAATGGTCTTTTTCATAAATTCTAATAAAATTCAAACTTACCTTCTTTTAGAGCTTTTTCAAAAAGTTGATTCTCTAAATTTTGAAGGAGTTCTTTTTTTCTCTGATGCAATATTAAACTATGTACTTGATCTTTTACATAGGTTAAGGGTGGAATTTGGTCTTTTATTGCGTAATCAACGATTTTTAACAGATAATAGTCTTCTTCATCTTCAAATTGGATAACGTTATCTGTATCATTTAAAATTGAATTACTTTGAAATTCTTGAATTGGTAATTCAAGAATAAAATCGTTAAACTTAATCCAAGAGTCTTGGTCAAAGTTAGATCGTTTTGCATATAGATGGCTATAATCAATTAACCAATCAATATCCTCTTCGAACTCTAAGAGCATACGATCTTTTAATTCGTCTAACTCAGGTGCAAACTTACTTATCCTAATGTAAACTAATTTAATAATACTTTCTTTAAGGATAAAGATGTTTTTATTCTTGGTGTAATAATCAAGCATTGTAGCCTGAGTTATTAAAGTATCTAAGTATTGATTGAGATAGTTTTGTTCAAACCTTTGTTTAATAAGTGCATTTTTGTAATTCTCTACTAATATATCTAATTCTAATTCTTCGTTTTTTAAATTAAATACAGCATGTTCTAAAATTGCCTTTTCCCGAGCCCATTGATTAACGTAATGCTTAAGAAACACGAGACTATCTTCTGCCGATAAATTATTAGGAATAGCTAATTCTAACGTTTCATTGGAGAGTAAATTGTCTTGGTATCTAGCAACGTATGAAAGCTCATCTTGTGATTTGTATTTACCACAAGATGAGCTTAATATTACAATGATGAAAAAAAACAAATGTTTTTTAAACATTAATTAGAGTTTACTATTTTTTTTGATCTCATTTAATAATTGAGAATCAATTTTGATTGTATGTTTCGATTTTAAAGATTCTATCCATTCCTTTTCTAAATAGTTTTGGTAATCAGAAATGACTAATCCTCTGGCTTCATTTAAAGCCTTTACTTGAGGAGGAATAACTTCTTCCACTAAAATAAATGCGACACTTTGTCCTTTCTTAAGGTTTTTCGAATATCCTTCTTTCCAGTCAATAGAATCTACAAGCGAGTTATCTCCTTTACTATATATACCAGTATGTGTATTAAAGTTTAAAGAGGATGTGGCATTTAATTTTTCTCTGATATAATCAATGCTTTTTCCCTTTTTTAAGTACTTTTTAGTTTTAGAAGCTAATTTTTCATTAGCAACTTCAAATATAGTAGCATTAACTCTTGTATCATACATATAGTTAGACTTGTTAGTCTCATAGAATGATTGAAGTCCAGTTGTATCTTTTACGGCTTTATCCCAAACTTTATTTTTAGAAATCTCATAAAGAAGGATACCGTCATAATATTCTTGTAATAATAGTTTGTACTCTGGGTATTTTACGGCTAATTGAGATTTTTCGTATTCCAATAAGGCATCGTCACTATGCTGATCAATTATTAATTCAATAGTAGCCTTTTTATCATTACTTTTATTGAAATGATTTTCATTGGCCTTAATAAAACGCAATAAGTCAGATTGTGTAAAAGTTGTATTGTTAAATGTGTAAATAGGTTTTTTGTAAGTATTGTAATTTTCAAAGTATTCAACAGATTTAGAATCGAACTTAACTTTATTCATAATCCATGTCATAGCATTAATGTTTTTTTCATAAACTTTAAAGTTGTACTCTCCTTTAAGTTTATTCATAAATGCAGTATTGGCAATTTCAGCACGGTCATTTTTAGATATTTTATTCTTGATATTAGCTTTCTCTTCTTCAAACGATCTTACATCACGTTTTCCTATAAGTTTAATGATATGCCAACCATATTTTGTTTGGAAAGGTTTAGAATAAGAATTAATTTCCTCTAGACCAAAAGCCGATTCTTCAAACGGTTTAGCCATTTTACCTGTACCAAACCATTTTAATAATCCTCCTTTAGAAGTTGTTCTTGGATCTTCAGAGTATGTAGATACTAATTCTTCAAAATTTTCACCAGCTTCAAGTTTTGAGTAGATCTCTTCAATTTTTTTCTTTTGAGGAACTGGGTCTTCACCATTTGTGGTCTTTAACATAATATGAGCAACCTGCCTTTCACCGGGGTTATCTCTTCTATCTGTTATTTTTAAAATATGATAACCAAATTGTGTTCTAATCGGTTGAGAATATCCTCCAACTGGAGTACCATATGCTGCACTTTCGAATGGGTAAACCATTTGTAATGACGTGAAGAATCCTAAATCTCCTTTGTTTTTACTAACACTAGGATCATCTGATTTTTTTTGAGCAACCTCTTCGAAAGATTTAGTCTTAAGCTCTTCTAAAATATCCAATGCTTTTTGATAAGCTTTGTCAGATTCTTGTTTTGGAGCTGTTTCAGGAACTGCTACCAAAATATGGCTTGCTCTTATTTGTTCCTTTAAACGATTATATGCTTCTTTTTGAATTTCTTCTTCAGCATAAGAATCGGTTAAATAATTTTTTGAAACTTGGTATTTATACCCATCGTATTCAGAGATAAATGATTCGTTTGTATTTAAGCCATGATCTTTTGCATCTAAAACTTTTAATTTAAAGTTTACGAATAAGTCCATGTACTCATTAACACTTTTGGGATCTACTTTTTCAGCTAAATCTCTATTTTTATTATATACATGTAGAAACTCTTCTACATCATAAGAATTAGAATCATCAATTGTTAATATACTTTTCTCTTGAAAAGATTGTCCTAGTAACAAATTTGTTACTAGGACAATTGGTATAAATATTTTTGTTTTCATATTATTAGTTAAGTTCGCTATAAAAGTATGCAAATTATCTTGAATAATTTGGGGCTTCTTTAGTGATTGCTACATCATGCGGATGACTTTCATTAATTCCAGCGGCTGTAATTCTCACAAAAGTAGCATTTTTAAGATCTGGGACTGTTTTTGCACCACAATATCCCATACTTGCTCTTAATCCTCCGATGAATTGATACATTACCTCTCGTAATGTTCCTTTATAAGCTACTCGTCCAACAATTCCTTCTGGAACAAGTTTTTTATCATCATTTTCGGCTGCTTGGAAATATCGATCTTTTGAACCTTGCTTCATAGCGTCAATAGATCCCATACCTCTGTATGTTTTATATTTTCTTCCTTCAAAGATTACAGTATCTCCAGGAGCTTCTTCTGTACCAGCAAGTAGTGACCCAAGCATTACAGAATTTGCACCACCAGCTAAGGCTTTAGCAATATCTCCTGTAAATCGAATTCCTCCATCTGCTATAACAGGGATGCCTGTACCTTCTAAAGCTTCTGCTACAATCATTATTGCTGTTAATTGTGGTACTCCTACACCAGCAATTACACGAGTTGTACAAATAGATCCCGGTCCTATTCCAACTTTAACAGCATCGGCACCAGCTTCTGCTAAAAATTTAGCAGCTTCTGCAGTTGCAATATTACCTACTACTACATCAAGATTAGGAAATACTTCTTTAACTTTCTTTAATACGTTAACTACATTTTGAGTATGACCATGTGCTGTATCAATAATGATAGCATCTACACCAGCATCAACAAGTTTTGTTGTACGTTCTACGACGTCATTAGTTACACCAACAGCAGCAGCAACTCTTAATCGACCATATTGATCTTTACAAGAATTTGGGTTTTCTTTAACTTTTACAATATCTCTAAAAGTAATTAACCCAACCAATTCATTCTTATCATTAATGACTGGTAATTTTTCAATTTTGTTTTTTTGTAAAATTAACTCAGCTTCTTTTAATGAAGTATTTTCTGTGGTGGTATGTAAAGGCGTTGGTGTCATTACATCTCGAATTGATTTATCTAAATCTTTCTCGAAACGTAAATCTCTATTTGTAACGATACCAACCAATTTGTTATCCTTATCAATTACTGGAATTCCACCAATTCTATGCTCTCTCATCATTGTTTTAGCATCTAGTACATTAGAAGCTTCTAAAAGAGTCACAGGATCTAAAATCATACCACTTTCAGCTCGTTTAACTTTACGAATTTCATTCGCTTGAGCATCTGAGGACATGTTTTTGTGTAAAACAGCAATACCACCCTCTCTAGCTATTGCAATAGCCATTTCAGATTCTGATACTGTATCCATAGCAGCAGAAATGATTGGAGCATTAATTGTTATATTCTTAGTGAATTGAGTTTGAATGTTTACTTCACGAGGAAGTACATCAGAGAAGGCAGGAACTAGAAGGACGTCATCGTATGTTAATCCTTCGCCTAAAAAACGGTCAGCATGAATCGCTTTCATAATGGTGCAATTTTAATGAATTGCATGCAAATGTACAATAATAATTGCGTATAGAAAAATCTCTTAAAATTATTATGATCTCATATTGTAATAGATTATATTGCAGTTAACTAACTGTAAAATTATAATTGAATGTTAACTGAATTTAAGAAATTTATCTCGAAAGGTAACGTGCTAGAAATGGCCGTTGGTTTAATTATGGCTACATATTTTGGAGCAATTGTGAAATCACTTGTTAATGACATTATTATGCCTCCAGTAGGTAAACTAATGGGAGGGGTGGACTTTAATGCTATAAAATATGTAATTCAAGAAGCTGCAAAAGATGCAGCCG
Source organism: Flavobacteriales bacterium (assembly GCA_965243605.1). GTDB lineage: Bacteria > Bacteroidota > Bacteroidia > Flavobacteriales > CAJXXR01 > JBMYYR01. Next base: position 61,160 of record CBDEVQ010000028.1, on the reverse strand, counting down.
GTAAAGATATTGCCGAAGTGGCAATTTATTATGGGCGTTTTATTAACCATATAATAACATTTGTTATTGTTGCAATAGCAATTTTTATGGTGGTAAAAGCATATAATAATATGAAAAAGAAAGAAGAGGCTAAACCAGCTGCTCCACCAGCTCCTTCTAAAGAAGAAGTATTATTGAGTGAAATAAGAGATCTATTGAAAAAATAGAATCATCGATTTAGTAAGTAGTAGCGCTCCTAGAACAATAGTTTTTAAGGGCGTTTTTTTATTTTATAAAAGTGCATCAAATAATTATCAACCTTTAAATTTATATATAATGATAAAAGAGCAATTTTTATATTTTATTTGGGAACGGCAGTTGTTTAATCCAAGTTTTCTTAAATCTACAGATAACGAAATAATAGAAATAATTGAAAAGGGTAGGATTAATGACAATGACGGTCCAGATATTTTAGAAGCTAAAATTAAAGTAGACCAAACAATTTTGGTAGGGAGTATAGAGTTCCATGTGAATACTTCAGACTGGGTAAAACATAAACATCATTTAGACTCGAATTATAGTAATGTTATTTTGCATGTGGTTTGGAGAAATGATATAAACATACCTTCGTTAAAGTGTCCAACATTAAGCTTACAAGGTAGCGTCCCAAAGTATTATTATGACAATTATCAAAAATTAACTGAAAGCTCTAAAGAATTACCTTGTTCACATGCCATAAATCAATTGGATGATAAATGGTTAATAGAATACAGAAAAGAAATATTAAGAATTAGAATAGATCTTAAAACAAAAGAAGTATTGAATGATTTTACTAATATTAAATTGGATAAAATATATCAAGTTTTTATGTCTGTTTTAGGGAGTCCACAAAATACATATGGGTTTAATAAATTGTCTAAAATTCTTCCTTATCAAATTCTTAATAAATATAAAAATGATAAGCATCGATTAGAGGCAATATTATTCGGAGTTTCTGGATTGCTTCATGAGCAAAAAACAGATAGTGACGATTATATTAGTCAATTAAAACAAACATATTTATACTTTAATACATTGCATTCATTTACAGAAATGTCTAAATCAAATTGGATTTTTTTAAGAGTGAGACCTTCTTCTTTTCCTACAGTAAGGTTGTCTTTATTAGCCGATTTGTTTTGCAAAATAAATTCAATAGAAGATTTTATTTTAAATGAATCTTTCGATTCAATATCTAAAACTCTAAATGAATTAGAGTCTACAGCATATTGGAATACACATTATGTATTTAATAAACCATCTAAGTATTCTAAAAAATCCATCGGTAAATTAACAATATTAAAACTTTGGATTAATGCCATAATTCCTTTACGCATATTATATTCGGAGAACAAAAAGAAAGCGGTTGAAAATTCTTTATTATTTTTAGAGAGTAAACCTAGTGAACCTAATAAAGTTAACCGGTTAATGCGTAGTAATGGGTTTCAATGTGATAATGCTTTGCAAAGTCAGTTTAATCTTCATAAATATAAATACTATTGTATTCCTAGAAAATGTTTAAATTGCGGAATAGGATATAAAATTATTAGAAGTCATGATTAATAAACTTATGTTGTTTTTTGAGAGGCAAGCTTTTGGAGTTTGTACTCGAGTTTCAGATAAGCTAAACTTACAAGTAGGTGAGGTTAGATTATTTTTCATTTATGTTAGTTTTTTGACATTAGGATCTCCTATTATTATGTACGTACTATTAATGTTCCTTTTTAAATTAAAGGATACATTATTTTATAAACGAAAAAGAACATTTGATATATAAAAACTCTATAGAACGGTTATTTGGTACTAACGAATTGTATTTTGCAATTCGTTGGTTTTTTTTGGTCATTATTATTGGTGTAATTGGATTTGGATCTATTGAAGGATATGATCTTATTGAATCTATTTATATGACGATGATAACCATTTCTACAGTTGGATTTGGTGAGGTTAAAGAATTATCTAATTTCGGTAGGATATTTACATCTATGTTAATACTATTAAGTATTGGTACATATGCATATGTAATATCTGTTTTTACGCGTTTTGCGATTCAATCTGAATTTTATAAAAAAATGAAAGAAAGAAAGTTTGTTAAAGAAATATCTAAATTAGACGGACACGTCATAATTTGTGGTTATGGGCGTAATGGTCGTCAAGCTGCTGAAACACTTAAAAGACATGGGAAGCAATTTGTAATTATTGATTCTGATGAAGATATTGTCTCTGAATTACAAGCCTCAGGAGAGCTTTTAGCAATAATGGGAGATGTAACAGATGACGAAATATTAGATGAGTCTAATGTGAAAAAAGCGTCATCCTTAATTGCTGCCCTACCAAATGATGCTAATAATTTGTTTTTGGTTTTATCGGCAAGGCAATTAAACCCAAAAATGAAGATTATTTCAAGGGCAACATCAGATAAAACAGTTAATAAACTTTATGTAGCTGGTGCCGATAATGTTATTATGCCAGATAAAGTTGGAGGTACTCATATGGCGACTTTAGTTGTCTCCCCAGATTTAGTAGAGTTTATAGATAATATAACTGTCGGTAATGAAAAGGGAATTACTTTAGAGGAATTATCTTATCATGATATTCCGGAAGAACTAAAAGGGAAATCTATTAAAGAACTCCAGTTAAGAGAAACATCTGGGTGTACAATTATTGGTCTTAAAGCTCCAGATGGTAGTTATACAATCAACCCTTCTGCAGATACAAAGATAACTGAAGATTGTAAGTTTTTTGTTCTGGGAAACCCGGAACAAATACAAGCTTTAAATAAATTATTAAACATCTAAACAAAGTGAAGAAAATATTAATAACGGGAGCTAACGGAATGTTAGGACAAAAATTGGTGGATCTTTTTGTTAATAATCTCAAGTATGATGTTTTATTTACCTCTAGAGGTGAGTCAAGATTAAATCCCGAATACCAATTAAACTACCAATCATTAGATATTGCTAGTAGAGACGATGTTATTAATATAATAGATAGCTTTAACCCTGATGCTATAATACATTGTGCAGCATTTACACATGTAGACAATTGTGAAATTGAAAGGGAAACTTGTGAAGCATATAATGTGAATTCTGTTCAGTACCTTGTTGAGGCAATTGGTGAAAAAAAGACCAAACTCGTACATATTTCAACGGATTTTGTATTTGATGGGAGTTCGACTCAACCCTATAAAGAAGATTCAAAGGTTAATCCATTGTCTGAATATGGCTTGAGTAAGAAAAAGTCAGAGGATATTCTTCTTAACTCAGTTGTAGATTATATTATACTAAGAACATCATTTGTATATGGAGTCCTTTATGATAATTCAAGATCTAATTTTGCTTTATGGGCCAAGTCAAGCCTAGAAAATGGACAGTCGATCAATGTGATTAGCGATCAGTTTAGAGCTCCAACTTTGGCAGAAGACCTTGCAAAGGCATCTTTAAATGCTGTAAATTCAACAGAGAAAGGGATTTATCATATCGTAGGCCCCGAAACTTTTAGTATATTAGGCCTCATAAATCAAATTGCTGATTTCTGGAATTTAGATAAATCATTGATTTCGCCTATTTTAACAAAAGATTTAAGCCAGAAAGCGGAAAGACCATTACATACAAACTTATCAATAGAGAAAGCTAGAAAGGCATTGGAGTATAATCCAGTATCTTTTTTTGATAGTCTATCTATAATCGACAAACAATTAAACCGAAAATAAGAAAACCATGAGAAAACGCCTATTCCAATTACTAACACTTGGTGCAATATTACCATTAGTTGCCGCTGACAAAGGTTTTGATGAAATTGTCAATGAAAAATTTGGTGCTGCAACAGGTTGGTTTGTTCAAGGTATCTTTAAGAGTATCCCCGTAACAGAAAATGTTGGAATTCCTTGGGTTGTAGTGGTCTTATTAATAAGTGCATTGTTCTTTACATTTTATTTTAAATTTATAAATGTTAAAGGTTTAGGAACTTCTATTAACGTTGTAAGAGGGAAATATGATGATATTGACCATATTGAAGCTGATAATAATGCGGCGGTTAATATTGTGGATGGAGATGTAAAAGGAACAATAACTGATGAAGCAGAAGAAGGAGAGGTTTCTCACTTTCAGGCTTTAACAGCTGCGTTATCTGGTACAGTTGGATTAGGAAACATAGCAGGTGTTGCAATTGCAGTATCTATTGGAGGTCCTGGAGCAACATTTTGGATGATTTTAGCTGGATTACTTGGTATGACTTCCAAATTTGCTGAATGTACACTTGGTGTTAAATATAGAGATATAGATGCTGATGGTACTGTATATGGAGGTCCAATGTACTATCTTAAGAAAGGACTTGCGGAAATAGGACAAGGTAGCTTAGGTAAAGTACTAGCCGTAATTTTTGCAATCATGTGTGTTGGTGGATCGTTTGGTGGTGGAAATATGTTTCAATCAAACCAAGCTGCTAAAATTTTTAACGATACATTTAATATACAAGGAAGTTCTTCTGGGCTAGTATTTGGTTTGGTTATGGCAGTGTTAGTTGGTATTGTTATTCTTGGTGGGTTAAAGCGTATTGCTTCAATTACTGAGAAGGTAGTACCTTTTATGGTTGGAATCTATTTATTAGCAGCTTTCATTATTATTGGGGCAAATATTGAGCATTTAGGATGGGCTTTTGGTGAAATTATTGATGGAGCATTTAATCCTCAAGGAATTGCTGGTGGTGTTGTTGGAGTTTTAGTACAAGGGTTTCGTAGAGCAGCATTCTCTAACGAAGCAGGAGTTGGTTCTGCAGCTATTGCACACTCAGCTGTAAAAACTAAATACGCAGCCTCTGAAGGTTTAGTAGCTCTATTAGAACCGTTAATTGATACCGTTATTGTTTGTACGATTACTGCACTTGTTATTATTATAACAAATGGTGATGGAGGAATCATGACCTATGGAGTAGCAGAGGCTGATGGAGTATTAGCTACATCTAAAGCTTTTGAATCTGTTATACCTTGGTTTCCTTATGTATTAACAATAGCAGTTGTGTTGTTTGCATTTTCAACAATGATATCTTGGTCTTATTATGGTTTACAGTCTTGGTTATATATATTCGGGAAAAGTAAACGTAATGAAATCGTTTATAAAGTATTTTTCTGTTTCTTTACTGTAGTAGGAGCTTCAATAACATTAGGAGCAGTAACAGATTTTTCAGATGCCATGATTTTTGCAATGGCAATTCCCAATTTAATTGGAGTTTTCTTATTATTACCTAAAATTAAGGAAGAAATTAACCGCTATTACTTAGCTATAAAAAAGAACTAATATAATGAAGTGGTGGAGGAAGTCGATAATTCAATTTTTCAACTTTTACCCTTCAGAAAAACGAGGGGTACTCATATTAATGGGTACCCTTTTTGTTTTCTTAATAATTCAGAAACGAATATTAAAAGCCTTCACAAACGATTCTGAAATACAATTAATAGATCAAATTGATATTTTACATCCTTTATATTATAACGTCAATCCATGTATTAATTTTAATGATACTATATTCCCATTAGATGCTTCTGGTATTCCACTAGATCCAATAATGGTTAAACGCATTATTACGAATAGACAGAAATATGGGGCTTATAATTGTGTGTCTGATCTATTAGATATTCATGGAATTAATACGGAGAATCTTTCTTGGGTTTATGAAGTTAGCGAGCCTACATTTTGTGAATGCCCACCTATTAATATCAATACTGCAACGGCAGAAGAATTGTCCTTTTTCTTTAGGATTAACATTAATAAAGGAAAAACCTTGGTTAAGTATAGAAATAGTATTGGTGGATTTCTTAAATTTGAACAGCTAAAGCAAATTTATGGTTTTCCTAAGTCTAAATTATCTGATGAGTGGAAGTCTCGTATTCAATTTGGAAATGTACGACCAAACAGGTTTGCTCTTAAACAGACATCTTATAAAGCCTTGTTAAAACATGGGTTTATTAATAGGAAGTCAGCTTCAGTATTAAATAAGTTATTAAAGAAACGACCATTAACTATCGAGGATATTGTAAATAATGTATCTGAGATCGATAAACCTTTGGTTGTCTATTATTTTAAAGAATGACTATAGACGAAATTAAAGAGTATATTTTAGATGTTCCAGATTTCCCAAAGCCTGGAATTATGTTTAAAGATATCATGCCTTTACTTGAAAACGGTGTGGTAAGAGACAAGGTTTTAGAATTACTCGTATCTGATGCTCTTAAGTATAAGCCGGAAGTTATTGTTGGAATTGAAAGTAGAGGTTTTTTCTTTGGAATGTTAATGGCACAAATGTTAAATGTACCATTTATCCCTATCCGAAAAAAAGGAAAATTACCTGGAGATGTACTAAGTCAAGAATATCAATTAGAATATGGTGTAGATCATATGGAGATTCAAGCTAGTACATTAAAAAAATATAAGCGAATTTTAATTCATGATGATGTATTAGCGACGGGAGGAACGTGTGAAGCGGCTGCAAAGTTGTGTATACATAATCAAGATGTTACTATTGCATTTTCATTTATAATGCATTTATCCTTCCTTAATGGAATGGAAAAAATAAACCCTTTTACAGAGAATACATATTCTGTATTAACCTATTAACAACAAACAATTTATGAATTTTGATTACTCGGAAACACAAAAAATGATTGCAGAGTCTGTAAATCAATTTGCTAAACAACATATTTTACCACACGTAATGGATTGGGATGAAAGTCAAACTTTCCCTGTTGAGGTGTTTAAGAAGTTAGGAGAGCTTGGGTTTATGGGCGTTTTAGTTCCTGAAGAATATGGTGGATCTGGATTAAGTTATTTTGACTATGTTACAGTAATTGATGAAATATCTCAAAGTTGTTCATCAATAGGGCTTTCAGTAGCGGCACATAATTCATTATGTACAGGACATATACTTCAGTTTGGTAATGAAGAGCAAAAAAAGCGTTGGTTACCAAAATTAGCGACAGCAGAATGGATTGGAGCTTGGGGACTTACAGAACACAATACAGGGTCTGATGCTGGAGGTATGAATACTACTGCTGTAAAGGATGGTGATTACTGGGTGTTAAATGGAGCGAAGAACTTTATTACTCATGCTATTTCTGGTGATGTTGCTGTTGTTATAGCACGTACTGGAGAAAAAGGAGATTCTCATGGAATGTCTGCATTTGTGATTGAAAAAGGAACTGAAGGTTTTACTTCTGGAAAAAAAGAAAACAAACTCGGAATGAGAGCTTCTGAAACGGCAGAGCTAATCTTTGATAACTGTAGAGTTCATAAAGATAATATGCTAGGTGAAGAAGGAGATGGATTTGTTCAGGCCATGAAAGTATTAGATGGAGGTAGAATCTCAATAGCCGCTTTAAGCTTAGGAATAGCAAAAGGAGCAATGAAGGCCGCTGTTAATTATTCAAAAGAAAGAGAGCAGTTTGGTCAATCTATTTCTAAATTTCAGGCTATAGCATTTAAACTAGCCGATATGGGTACAGAGATAGAAGCATCAGAATTATTAATATATAGTGCTTGTGATCTAAAAGAGAAAAAGCAAAGAATGACTAAAGAAGGAGCAATGGCTAAATATTATGCTTCTGAGGTTGCATGTAAAGTTGCTAACGAAGCTGTTCAGATTTTTGGAGGATATGGATATACTAAGGATTTTCCAGTTGAAAAATTCTACAGAGATGCTAAGCTTTGTACAATTGGAGAAGGGACCTCTGAGATTCAAAAATTAGTCATTTCTAAACAAATTCTTTAAATTCTTCTTATTAAGCCAATAAAAATCTTTATATTTGCAGCTCGATTCGTTTTAAATAACGAATAAAACTAGACATAAAAGCTTAATATACAAGACAAGATTATGATTATCATACCAGTTAAGGAAGGAGAAGCGATAGAAAGAGCGCTTAAGAGATTTAAAAGAAAGTTTGATAAAACAGGTGCAATGAAGCAATTAAGAGGTAGAAAGCAGCACTCTAAAAAGTCAGTTGTTAGAAGAAAACAAATGATGAAAGCGGCTTATATCCAGTCTTTAAGACAAGCTGAAGAAGCATAGGTCTTTATAAAATTTAGAAAAAGGCGGAATAGTTTTACTATTCCGCCTTTTTGCGTTTTATAACATAGCATTTCGATCATATAAGCATGAATTAAGTATATTTATTAATAAATTAAGAAAACAATGATTGAAGCGTTTGAAAAATACTTGAGCATTGAACGAAATATGAGTAAGCATACGGTTAGCTCATATATGTTTGACTTAAATCAGTGTTCTAACTTTTTGAATTCAGAATTAGAAGTATCTTTTTCAACGGCTAAGATTAAGGAATTAAGATATTGGGTTGTTTACTTATCTAAACAAGACTATTCGGCAAGAAGTATTAATAGAAAAATAGCTGCACTTAAAAGTTTCTATAATTTCGCTATGCAGGCCGGTATAATAGATGCAAACCCTTCAGTAGCGATTAAATCCCTTAAAACAGAGCGTAAGCTACCAGAATTCTATTCTGCTGAAGAGATAGATACGTTGTTTACATTAGAAGGTGTATTTGATGAAGGTTTTTTTGGTAAACGGGATCGTTTGTTGTTGTTAACGTTATTTTCGACAGGAATTAGACAATCAGAATTAATTTCTTTGAAAATTGATGATATAGACTTTGAAAGAAGTCAGATGAAAGTCTTAGGTAAGAGAAATAAAGAACGATTAGTGTTTTTAACAGAAGAATTAAAGGATCAGTTGATTACCTATATCTTAGAAATGAAGGATAATAATCTAACAAAAAATGGACTACTTTTTTTAACGAATAAACACAATAAAATGTATCCAAAGTTTGTTTATAGAAAAGTTAATTATTATCTTAGTTTCATATCTAAAGGGAGGCAAAAGAGTCCTCATACATTGAGGCATAGTTTTGCTACAGAGTTAATGAATAATGAGGTTGAGATTAACTCAATTAAGGAAGTACTTGGCCATTCGAGCTTATCTGCAACCGAGATATATACGCACAATTCAAAAGAGCGAATGATCAAGGAGTACAAATCATATCACCCTCGAGGTGGTAATAAAATCAAATAACATATGCAAATTACAGTACAATCAGACGGATTCACAGTAGATCAAAAATTAGTTGCTTTTATAGAAGGGAAATTAAATAAATTAGAAACGTTTTATGATAATATAATCGATGTAACAGTGTTTCTTATTGTTGAATCGGCGAAGGATAGAGAGAATAAACTCGTTGAGGTCAAGGTAAATGTACCTGGGAATGAGTTTATGGTTAAAAAACAAAGTAAGTCCTTTGAAGAATCGGCAGATTCTTGTGCAGATGCGTTAAGACGAGTGCTAATTAAGCATAAAGAAAAAGTAATGAGCTAAAAAAAATAAAAAAAATATATTCAATGTTTGTTGAAATATAAATCTTTTGTAGATTTGCAGTCCCTAAGTACAGGGGCTTTTTTTATGCCGATGTAGCTCAGCTGGCTAGAGCAGCTGATTTGTAATCAGCAGGTCGGGGGTTCGAGTCCCTTCATCGGCTCTAAATAAAGTATAGTTTCAACGGAAACTATATATTGGTGGGATACTCAAGCGGCCAACGAGGGCGGACTGTAAATCCGCTGGTTACACCTTCGCAGGTTCGAATCCTGCTCCCACCACTTTTGATCTGTCTTTTGGTTAGTTCCGGCAGGCCAATTTTAGTTTAATTTGTATAATCTTTAAGCACATAGATCATGGCTAAGGAAAAATTCGAACGTAGTAAACCACATTTAAATATTGGTACTATTGGTCACGTAGATCACGGTAAAACTACACTTACAGCTGCTATTACAAACGTATTAGCAGGGAAAGGTCTTGCAGAAGTAAAAGACTTTGATAAAATTGATAACGCTCCTGAAGAAAAAGAGCGTGGAATCACAATCAACACTTCACACGTTGAATACGAAACGGAAAACCGTCACTATGCGCACGTTGACTGTCCAGGTCACGCCGATTACGTAAAGAACATGGTAACGGGTGCTGCACAAATGGATGGTGCTATCTTAGTAGTTGCTGCTACAGATGGACCAATGCCACAAACACGTGAGCACATCCTTTTATGTCGTCAGGTAGGAGTGCCTCGTATCGTTGTTTTCTTAAACAAAGTTGATATGGTTGATGATGAGGAGTTATTAGAATTAGTTGACATGGAAGTACGTGAATTACTTTCATTCTACGAATTCGATGGTGATAACGGACCAGTTGTTTCTGGATCTGCATTAGGTGGATTAAACGGAGACGATCAATGGGTTAAAACTATCGAGGAATTGATGGAAGCTGTTGATGCTTGGATCGAGGAGCCTGTTCGTGATAACGAAAAGCCAATGTTAATGCCAGTTGAGGATGTATTCTCAATTACAGGTCGTGGAACTGTTGCTACAGGTCGTATCGAAACTGGAGTTGCTAACACTGGAGACGTTGTTGATATTATCGGTATGGGAGCTGAGAAATTATCTTCTACTATTACAGGAGTTGAGATGTTCCGTAAGATCTTAGATCGTGGTGAAGCTGGTGATAACGTAGGTTTATTATTAAGAGGTATCGCTAAAGAAGATATCAAGAGAGGTATGGTAATCTGTAAGCCAGGTTCAATTACACCTCACGATAAATTCAAAGCTGAGGTTTATATCCTTAAGAAAGAAGAAGGTGGACGTCACACTCCATTCCACAAACGTTACCGTCCACAATTCTACATCCGTACAACTGATGTAACAGGAGAGATTGGTCTTCCTGATGGAGTAGAAATGGTTATGCCTGGTGATAACTTAACTATTACAGTTGATTTAATTAACCCAGTAGCAGTAAACAAAGGTCTTCGTTTTGCAATCCGTGAGGGTGGTAGAACAGTAGGAGCTGGACAAATTACAGAAATTCTTTAAGAATCTTCTAAAATAATTTTGGGGAGTCAAATGTTATGTTTACATTTGCTCCCCGAAAGACATACGGGTATGGTGCAATGGTAGCATGCCGGTCTCCAAAACCGTTGATGGGAGTTCGAATCTCTCTACCCGTGCTTTTAAATAAACACCGTAAGGTGTTTATTAATTTATAAAAACATCTGTCATGTTAGAATATATACAATCATCTTTTAGAGAATTGAAAGATAACGTAACTTGGCCATCATATTCCGAGTTGCAAACTAGTACGATTGTTGTAGCTATTGCTGCAATGATTTTTGCGTTAATTGTATATGGTATGGATAAAGGTGTGTACTTTGTGCTTAAGCCATTCTTAGGTGTCGTAGAAGGGTAATATTCTGAAGGATTTAGAAATAAAATGGCAGAGGTAAAAAAAAGATGGTATGTTGTTCGTTCAGTTTCTGGACAAGAACTTAAAGTGAAAGACTACATTGAACGTGAAATATCTCATTTAGGTATGGGAGATTATGTGTCTCAAGTATTAGTTCCTTTAGAAAAAGTATACCAAGTAAGAAATGGTAAGAAAGTCGTTAAAGAACGTAATTTTTACCCTGGATATGTTTTAATTGAAGCTGCGTTAGTAGGTGAAGTTGCGCATATCATAAAAGGAATATCAGGAGTTATAGGGTTCCTAGGAGCTGTAAAAGGTGGAGAGCCTGTGCCATTAAGGTTACAGGAAGTAAATCGAATTCTTGGTAAAGTTGATGAATTAGCTTCAACAGAAGAACTTGCTGGAATTCCATATGTAGTTGGAGAGTCAGTTAAAGTTACAGATGGTCCATTTAACGGATTTATTGGAGTTATTGAAGGAATCAATGAAGAAAAAAGGAAACTTCAAGTTATGGTTAAGATTTTCGGAAGAAAAACACCATTGGAGTTGAATTTTATGCAAGTTGAAAAAGAGTCTTAAATAGACATTAAAACTATCATAAAATGGCAAAAGAAGTCGCAGGATTAATTAAGCTTCAAATTAAAGGTGGAGCTGCTAATCCATCACCACCAGTAGGACCTGCTTTAGGTGCGAAAGGGGTGAACATTATGGAGTTCTGTAAGCAGTTTAATGCAAGAACACAAGACAAAGCAGGTAAGGTACTTCCTGTGGTAATTACAGTATATTCGGATAAATCATTCGATTTTATTGTAAAAACTCCACCGGTTGCAGTACAAATTAAAGAAGCTGCTAAGTTAAAAAAGTGGATCTTCAGAACCTAACAGAAAGAAAGTTGCATCTCTTACATGGGACCAAGTTAATGCTATTGCAGCAGACAAAATGCAAGATTTAAACTGTTTTACAGTTGAATCAGCAATGTCTATGGTTGCAGGAACAGCAAGATCTATGGGAGTAACTGTAAGTGGGGATCGTCCTTTCTAAATTTTAAAATTATTTCATGGCACGTTTAACAAAGAAACAAAAGGAAGCTGCATCGAAATTCGATCGTACTAAATTTCATGGTTTAGGAGAAGCAGCAGAGGTTGTTAAAGCTATAACAACTAGTAACTTCGATGCATCTATTGATCTTGCAATACGTTTAGGAGTAGATCCACGTAAAGCAAATCAAATGGTGCGAGGAAGCGTTACGTTACCACATGGTACAGGTAAAGATAAAACAGTTCTTGTTTTATGTACTCCTGATAAAGAGGCTGAAGCTAAAGAAGCTGGAGCTGACTATGTAGGTTTAGATGACTACATTACGAAAATCAAAGGTGGTTGGACTGATGTTGACGTAATTATTACAATGCCTTCATGTATGGGTAAAATTGGACCAATAGGACGTATCCTAGGACCAAGAGGTTTAATGCCTAACCCTAAGACAGGTACTGTAACAATGGATATCAAAAAGGCAGTAGCTGATGTAAAAGGTGGTAAAATCGACTTTAAAGTTGACCGTTACGGAATTATCCACACTTCTATAGGGCGTGTATCGTTTGATGCTAAGAAAATTGAAGAGAATGCTGCAGAAGTTATCTCTACAATTATTAAGCTTAAGCCTACAGCAGCTAAAGGAACTTACGTGAAGTCTATGAATATGTCTTCTACGATGAGCGCTTGTATCAAGTTAGATCCTAAGTCTGTTTAATAATCTTCTAAAACTTATCACATCATGGCAATGACCACAGAACAAAAACGTGAACAAGTAAAGATCTTATCGTCAATTTTAGAAGAGAATAAGACAATTTACTTAGCTGATTTAGGTGGAATGAATGCTGAAGACACAAGCGCATTACGTCGTATGTGTTTTGAAAGCGGAGTTCAAATTCAAATCGTAAAAAATACACTTCTTCGCAAAGCGATGGAAGCTGTAGAAGATAAAGATTTTGAAGCCTTATACGGAGAATTAAAAGGAAATACATCATTAATGGTTTGTGAAACGGCTAATGTGCCTGCAAAAACTATTAAAGAATTCCTTAAGAAAAATAAAGCATCAGAAAAGCCTTTATTTAAAGGGGCATGGGTAGATGCATCAACTTACGTAGGTATTGATCAATTAGACGTCTTAGCTAGTCTTAAATCTAAAGAAGAGCTTATTGGAGACATCATCGGATTGTTACAATCACCAGCGAAAAACGTTATTTCAGCACTTCAATCAGGTGGAAACACGCTTTCAGGGCTTGTTAAAACTTTATCTGAACGCGCAGAGTAACACCCAACTGAGTACGCACTCAATTTTTATATAGTCTAGTTTAAACACAAAAGATCAAAGAGTCATGGCAGATTTGAAAGAATTCGCAGAACAATTAGTTAACCTTACTGTAAAAGAAGTAAATGAGTTAGCAACAATTCTAAAAGATGAATACGGAATTGAACCAGCAGCAGCAGCAGTAGCTGTAGCAGGTGGTGGAGCAGGTGCAGATGCAGCTGAAGAAAAAACAGATTTCGATGTAATCTTAAAAGCGCCAGGTAGTGCAAAACTAGCTGTTGTAAAATTAGTTAAAGAATTAACTGGTTTAGGATTAAAAGAAGCTAAAGGTATTGTAGATAGCGCTCCTACTGCTATTAAAGAAGGAGTACCAAAAGACGAAGCAGAAGCTTTAAAAGCTCAGTTAGAAGAAGCTGGAGCTGAAGTTGAGTTAAAATAAGTCTATCCAACACTTGTTTTCTAGGTTTAGGTATCTATCAATTAGATGCCTAAACCCTTTTGCGTTTATTTACAGGTAATCTCACACTTAAAAATCTTCGTCCATTGAATAATAATCCGAAACGTCAACGTATTAGCTTTGGTTCTGTTCAAACCGAGCAGTTTTATCCAGATTTATTGGATATCCAAATTAAGTCTTTCCAAGACTTTTTTCAGCTAGATACTAAAAATGAAAGCCGATCTACAGAAGGTTTATTTAAAGTTTTCACTGAAAATTTTCCTATTACAGATACAAGAAATCAATTTGTATTAGAGTTTTTAGACTATTTCGTAGATCCACCACGCTACTCTATTGATGAGAGTATTGAAAGAGGGTTAACTTATAGCGTACCTTTAAAGTGTAAGCTTAAGTTGTATTGTACAGATCCTGAACACGAGGATTTTGAAACTATTGTTCAGGAAGTGTATTTAGGAACTATTCCTTACATGTCTCCAAGAGGAAGTTTTGTGATTAATGGTGCTGAACGTGTTATTGTTTCTCAATTACACCGTTCACCAGGGGTATTCTTTGGACAAAGCTACCATGCGAATGGAACAAAACTTTATTCAGCTCGTATTATCCCATTCAAAGGATCGTGGATTGAATTTGCTACTGACATTAATAATGTTATGTATGCTTATATTGATCGTAAGAAAAAGTTACCAGTAACAACGCTTTTACGTGCTATAGGGTACGAAAGAGATAAAGATATCCTTGAGATATTTGATCTTGCCGAAGAAGTTAAAGTTAACAAATCGGCACTTAAAAAAGTAAAAGGTCGTCGCTTAGCAGCTAAGGTTCTTAAAACTTGGTTCGAAGATTTCGTAGATGAAGATACAGGAGAGGTTGTATCTATCGAACGAAACGATGTACTTTTAGATCGTGATACAGAAATTGATGATGATACTGTAGAAATCATTTTAGATTCTGGATCTAAAACTATCCTTTTACACAAAGAAGATATTGGAATGGCAGATTATGCTATCATTCACAATACACTTCAAAAAGATCCAACGAACTCTGAAAAAGAAGCCGTAGAGCATATCTACCGTCAGCTTCGTAATTCAGATGCTCCTGATGAAGAAACAGCTCGTGGAATTATCGACAAGTTATTCTTCTCTGAAACAAGATATAATCTTGGTGAAGTTGGACGTTACAGAATTAACAAAAAGTTAGGTTCGGATACAGGAATGGATCAGTTAGTACTGACCAAAGATGATATCCTGAACATTATAAAATATTTAATCGAACTTATTAACTCTAAAGCAGAAGTTGATGATATCGATCACTTGAGTAACCGTCGTGTACGTACAGTAGGCGAGCAATTATGGCTAACCAGTTTGGTGTAGGTCTTGGCACGTATGGCGCGTACTATCCGCGAACGTATGAATGTTCGTGATAACGAAGTATTTACACCAATTGATTTGATTAACGCGAAGACATTGTCGTCTGTGATCAATTCATTCTTTGGTACGAATCAGCTGTCTCAGTTTATGGATCAAACGAATCCATTGTCTGAGATTACGCACAAGCGTCGTCTCTCAGCTTTAGGGCCTGGTGGTCTTTCTCGTGAGCGTGCTGGTTTTGAGGTTCGTGATGTTCACTACACACACTACGGACGTCTTTGTCCTATTGAAACGCCGGAAGGACCGAACATTGGTCTTATTTCTTCTCTTGTGTGTATTATGCAAAGGTTAATGGCAATGGGATTCATTGAAACGCCTTACCGTAAGGTAAATTGAGGATGGGAAATGGTATGTGGACCGTGAGCTCAACCATTATTTAAGTGCTGAAGAAGAAGAAGCGTAAAAACATTGCACATGGCGAATTGCAGAGCTATCTGATGACAAAGGTACCTTTCATCAGATAACTCGTGTTAAAGTCGTGAAGAAGGTGACTTCCCGGTTGTAGAGCCGGAAACGATCGTACATTATATGGATATTGCTCCGAATCAAATTGCATCAATTTCAGCTTCGCTTGATTCCATTCTTGGAGCATGATGATGCCAACCGTGCATTGATGGGATCTAACATGATGCGTCAGGCCGTACCATTATTAAGTCCTGAAGCTCCTATTGTAGGTACAGGTCTTAGAGACGCAGAGTTGCTCGTAGATTCTCGTAGTACAATAATTAAAGCTGAAGGAGCCATGGTACTGTTGAGAGTATGTTGATGCAAATAAAATCGTAATTAAGCTACGATAGAACAGATGATGATCATGGTAAGTTTTGAGGATGATATTAAATCTTACCAATTAATTAAATTTAGAAGACTAACCAAGGTACTTCTATTAACCTTGAATTCCAATAGTAGGTGTTAAGGATACCGCGTTAAAACAGGTCAAGTTTTAGTGAAGGTTACGCTACACAAGCAGTGGTGAGCTAGCATTAGGTAAGAAACATGCTAGTGGCGTTCATGCCTTGGAAAGGGTATAACTTTGAGGATGCGATTGTAATTTCTGAGACGTGTTGTACGTGACGATATTATTTACATCTATTCATATTGACGAGTATACTCATTAGAGGTTAGAGATACTAAACGTAGGAGCAAGAAGAACTTACCTGCGGACATTCCAAACGTTAGTGAAGAAGCTACTAAAGAATCTTGATGAAAACGGAATCATTCGCGTATTGGTAGCTCAGATTAAGCCAGGTGATATCTCTCATTGGTAAGATTACACCAAAAGGCGAATCGTGATCCTACACCTGAAGAAAAACTTTTACGTGCCATCTTTGGAGACAAAGCAGGGTGATGTAAAAGATGCTTCTTTAAGAAAGCTTCTCCATCTCTTAATGAGGTAGTGGTTATTAGATAAAAAGTTCTTTAGACTCGTAGAAAGAGTTAAGCATAAAGAAGAGTTAAAAACGTGCTTAAAGAAGACAAGGAAGAACCTTATTGGCCAATCAGACCATTAGATGGAGGCCGAATTAGCAATTCTGAAAAACTACTGTAATGTCGTTAAACAAATTTGGTAATTGAATTAATTTCTAAAGGAGTTAAATCGAAGGGTAAAACATCGTCAAGGTGTAATAACCTATTTCCTAGAGAAGAATCGTATTCCTAAGGGAACGAAGTTTGTACATCTGAAGGCGTTAAACGCTATTGAGCGATTATTCAAATCGCATTAGAACTTCTGGTAAATGGACTAACTGACTGAAGAGACAAAATGATAGTTAGATCTACGTTATTCACTAACTTACAAAATCGTAAGTGAAACGATTTCAAGGAGATTTAAAACGTATGAAATTTGCGATTTAGAAGTGGGAGATGAACTTCCAGCAGGTATCATGTAAAACTAGCTAAAGTTTATATCGCTAAGAAACGTAAGCTTAAAGTTGGTGATAAGATGGCAGGTCGTCACGGTAACAAGGGTATTGTTGCTCGTATCGTACGTGATGAAGATATGCCATTCCTAGAAGATGGAACGCCAGTGGATATCGTTCTTGAACCCATTAGGTGTACCTTCTCGTATGAACATTGGTCAGATTTATGAAACTGTTCTTGGATGGGCAGGTGAGAAAATTAATACAGAAGACCTACGCTACACCTATTTTTGACGGTGCTTCAGCTACAGATAGATCAGATGCTTAACAGAAGCTGGTCTTGCCAGATTTTGGTCACACGCAGTTACTTATCGATGGTGGTAACACAGGTGAGCCGTTTTGATCAGAAAGCAACAGTAGGTATTATCTACATGTTAAAACTTGGGACACTATGGTTGATGATAAAATGCATGCTCGTTCTATCGGTCCATACTCTCTTATTACGCAGCAACCATTGGAGGTAAAGCTCAGTTTGGTGGTCAGCGTTTTGGAGAGATGGAAGTGTGGGCTTTAGAGGCATTTGGTGCTTCTCATGTTCTTACGTGAGATACTTAACATGTAAAATCTGATGATGTGGTATCGGCCGTGCCAAAGCCTATGAGGCAATCGTGAAAGGGGAAAATCTATGCCAGAACCTCAGGCATTCCAGAATCATTCAATGTACTTACTACATGAACTTGAGAGGATTAGGCTCTTGAGATTACTCTTGGTTAAATAATTCGGTTATCATGATTTCAATTTCAAGTCAGGTTAATCTATTCGAAGTAGCTTCGTTATAATGTTAAAAGCTTTTAAGAATGGCTAGACATCAAAAAGAAAACCCTGTAAACAGTGGTTTCAATAAGATAACAATCAGCTTATCTTCTCCAGAAGATATTTTAGGGAAATCAAGTGGAGAGGTATTAAAGCCAGAAACAATAAATTATAGAACATATAAACCAGAGCGTGATGGTTTATTTTGTGAACGTATTTTTGGACCAGTAAAGGATTATGAATGTCACTGTGGTAAATATAAGCGTATCCGTTATAAGGGTATTGTTTGTGACCGATGTGGTGTTGAAGTTACTGAAAAGAAAGTGCGTCGTGAGCGTATGGGACACATTGAATTAGTTGTACCTGTTGCTCACATTTGGTATTTCCGTTCGTTACCTAATAAAATAGGGTACTTACTAGGATTACCTACAAAGAAACTAGATTCAATAATCTACTACGAAAAATATGTAATAATTCAACCTGGTATTGCTAAAGGGTTAGAAGGAGAGGAGTTAAATCGCCTTGATTTCTTATCTGAAGAAGAGTACCTTGATATTCTTGAAACATTACCTATTGAAAATCAATATTTGGATGATAACGATCCTAATAAATTTGTAGCTAAATTAGGAGCTGAAGCATTACAAGCTCTTCTTGCAACTGTAGATTTAAAGAAATTATCATACCAATTACGTCATCAAGCTAATAACGAAACATCTCAACAACGTAAAGGTGAAGCCTTAAAACGATTAAATGTTGTAGATAGTTTTATTGATGCAAATACTAGAATAGAAAACCGTCCAGAATGGATGATCCTAAAGGTTATTCCTGTAATTCCACCAGAATTACGTCCTTTAGTACCATTAGATGGTGGTCGTTTCGCAACATCAGATTTAAATGATTTATATCGTCGTGTTATTATTCGTAACAACCGATTTAAAGCGTTTAATTGAAATTAAAGCACCAGAAGTAATTTTACGTAATGAAAAACGTATGCTTCAAGAGTCTGTAGATTCTCTTCTTGATAATACAAGAAAAGCTTCTGCTGTAAAAACTGAATCTAACCGTGCTTTAAAATCTTTATCGGATAGTTTAAAAGGTAAGCAAGGGCGTTTCCGTCAAAACTTACTTGGTAAGCGTGTTGATTATTCTGCACGTTCGGTAATTGTTGTTGGTCCTCAATTAAAAATGTACGAATGTGGTATCCCTAAGGATATGGCAGCTGAGCTTTATAAGCCGTTTATTGTTCGTAAATTAAGAGAAAGAGGTATTGTTAAGACTGTAAAGTCTGCAAAGAAAATTATTGACCGTAGAGATCCTGTAGTTTGGGATATTCTTGAAAATGTAATTAAAGGACATCCTGTATTACTTAACCGTGCTCCTACACTGCACCGTTTAGGTATCCAGGCTTTCCAACCTAAATTAATAGAAGGTAAAGCGATTCAGTTACATCCACTTGCATGTTCGGCATTTAACGCCGATTTTGATGGTGACCAGATGGCTGTTCACTTACCATTAGGACCAGAGGCTATTTTAGAAGCTCAAATCTTAATGTTAGGATCTCATAATATCCTTAACCCTGCCAATGGAGCTCCAATTACTGTACCTTCTCAGGATATGGTATTAGGTCTTTATTATATGACTAAAGGACGTCGTTCTACACCAGAGAAAGTAATTCAAGGTGAAGGTGTGAAGTTCTACTCAGCAGAAGAGGTTATTATTGCCTTTAATGAGAAAAAAGTAAACTTAAACGCAATTATTCACTGTCGTGTTAACATAAAAGAGGACGGTGAGATTGTAAATAAATTGATTGAAACAACAGTTGGACGTGTTCTATTTAATGAATCAACTCCAGTATCTGTTGGATTTATCAATGAAGTATTAACAAAGAAAGCACTTAGAGATATTATTGGTCGTATCTTAAAAGAAACAGATGTTCCTACAACATCTAAATTCTTAGATGATATTAAGTCATTAGGATACTATATGGCCTTTAAAGGTGGTTTATCATTCTCACTTAGTGATATTATTATCCCTAAAGAGAAAGAAACAATGGTTGCTGACGCCAATTCTAAGGTAGGAAACATTCTTGATAATTATGGAATGGGACTTATTACCAACCAAGAGCGTTATAACCAAGTTGTTGATATTTGGACTAAAACCAACTCTGATTTAACTGAGATTGCAATGAATCAGTTAAGTTCAGATCAACAAGGGTTTAACTCAGTATACATGATGCTTGATTCTGGAGCCCGTGGTTCTAAGGAGCAAATACGTCAGTTAACTGGTATGCGTGGTCTTATGGCCAAGCCTCAAAAATCGAACTCTTCTGGAGGTGCGGTAATTGAAAACCCGATTGTATCTAACTTTAAAGAAGGATTATCAATTCTTGAGTACTTTATTTCTACTCACGGTGCACGTAAAGGTCTTGCCGATACAGCCTTAAAAACGGCCGATGCAGGTTACCTTACTCGTCGTTTAGTAGATGTAGCACAAGATGTTATTATTACTGAGGAAGATTGTGGTACATTAAGAGGATTATCTGAATCAGCATTAAAGAAAAACGATGATATCGTTGAATCTTTAGCAGATCGTATTGTTGGACGTGTTACTTTAGAAACAATTACTCACCCAGAATCTGGAGATGTAATTATTGAAGAAGGATATGTTATTGACGAAGCTATTTCTAAAGAAATTGATGCTTCGGGAATAGAAACGGTTGAAATTCGATCGGCATTAACTTGTGAAACAAAACAAGGTATTTGTGCACAGTGTTATGGTCGTAGTTTAGCAACTAACCGTATGACTCAAAAAGGTGAAGCTGTTGGTGTAATTGCCGCTCAGTCTATTGGTGAACCTGGTACGCAGCTTACACTTCGTACATTCCACGTTGGAGGGGTTGCCGGGGGATCGGCACAAGAGAATACAATTTCTGCTAAACGTGCCGGAATTGTTTCACTTTGATGAATTAAGAACTGTAAAAGGTAAAAACGATAAGGATAAAGAAGTAGAGATCGTAATTGGTCGTACTGCTGAAATGCGTTTAGTAGATATCAATACTGGTATTGCTTTCCATACTCAGAACATTCCTTATGGTGCATATATGAAAGCAAACTCAGGAGATACACTTCAAAAGGGTGATGTAATCTGTGAATGGGATCCATTTAATGCTGTTATTTTATCTGAAGTAAAAGGTAAGGTAGAATATGAAAACCTTGTAGAAGGTTTAACATACCGAACTGAAACGGATGAGCAAACTGGATTCCAACAAAAAATTACTTCAGAAAACAGAGATAAAAAGAAAATTCCATTAGTGAAGATTGTAGATTCGAAAGGAGAAACAATTAAAGCGTATACGTTACCTGTTGGAGCTAGTATTTCTGTTAATACTGGTGATAAAATTGCCGCTGGGCAAATTATTGCTAAGATGCCAAGATCTGCAGCTAAAACTGGGGATATTACCGGAGGTTTACCTCGTGTAACAGAATTATTTGAAGCACGAAACCCTTCTAATCCATCTGTAGTTTCAGAAATTGATGGTATTGTGTCTTATGGTAAGATTAAGCGTGGTAACAGAGAGGTTATTGTAACGTCTAAGACTGGTCAAGTGAAGAAATACTTAGTATCTCTATCTAAGCAGATTCTTGTTCAAGAAAATGACTTCGTAAAAGCTGGTATGCAAATGTCAGATGGAGCAGTTACTCCTAAAGATATTCTTGCAATTAAAGGACCTACAGCTGTACAACAATACTTAGTAAATGAAATTCAAGAGGTTTACCGTCTTCAGGGGGTAAAAATTAACGATAAGCATTTCGAAGTAGTTGTTAGACAAATGATGCGTAAGCTTCAGATACTTGATGCTGGTGATACACGTTTCTTAGAGTCTACTTTAGTTCATAAGAATGAATTCTTAGCTGAAAATAATAACATCTTTAATAAGAAGGTTATTACAGATGCTGGAGAATCTGAAAACTTAATTGAAGGACAGATTGTTTCATTACGTGAATTGAGAGATGAAAATTCTATTCTTAAACGTAAAGATTTAACTTTAGTTCAATACCGTGATGCACAACCTGCAACTGGTATGCCAGTTCTTCAAGGTATTACAAGAGCTTCTCTTCAAACGAGAAGTTTCATGTCTGCTGCTTCCTTCCAGGAAACAACAAAAGTACTTAATGAGGCTGCCGTTAAAGGTAAAGAAGACTTCTTAGAAGGATTAAAAGAGAATGTTATTGTTGGACATAAGATCCCAGCAGGAACAGGATTAAAAGAATATAACAGAATTAAAGCTGTTCGTAGAGAGCAAACAAATAATTTAGAAAATTAAAAAATGGCTGACGAAAAACAACAACAAAATATTAATGTTGAATTAACTGAGGATGTAGCAAATGGTAAGTATTGTAACCTTGCTATTGTAAATCATTCTCCAACAGAGTTTGTTCTTGATTTTATTAACTTAATGCCAGGCGCGCCTAAGGCTAAAGTTCAATCTCGTATTATTATGTCTCCATCGCACGCTAAGCGTTTATATGCTGCTTTAGCTGATAACTTACATAAGTTTGAAAATGCAAATGGTGATATTAATGAACAAAAGGTTGCAATGCCATTTAATATGGGACCTACAGGTGAAGCTTAATTTTTTAAGTGTTTAAACTATATAAAAAGCTTCTTTCAAATATTTGAAAGAAGCTTTTTTTTATAGAACAAAGTATTAGATTTATTGTTATGACAAAGTGTATTAGACCAGAAAGAAGCAATTGGAGAGACAACAGTGATGAAGACACTAGACAATATTGCTATACATGTTTAAGGCCAAAACGTGTTTGTTTGTGTCATTCTATTCATGTTGAAAATAACCCATGTACAATTGGTATTTTACAACATCCAAATGAAAAAGGAAAGACCTTCAATACGGCTAAAATTGCTGAACTATCTCTAAAAAACTCATTTCTGTACACTGGTGTTAATTTTGACGACGATGAAGTCTTTAACACTAAATTGTCTGAATTTAATATTGAAAACGTTGGAGTGTTATATCCATCGGAATCAGCTATAGATTTATCTTTAGCACCAAAAGAATTGGAATGTTTATTTGTTGTGGATGGAACATGGCCAGAAGCAAAGAAAATATTAAATAAAACGACTTGTTTTAATTCTATTCAGCATTATGCTTTTACGCCTAAAGCAATTACTAACTATAGCTTAAGAAAGGAGCCAGATGTTAATTACGTTTGTAGTTTAGAAGCTATTGTTGAGAGTTTGAGGATTCTTGAAAAGGATAGAAATCGTTATGGTGGCTTATTAGATACCTTGAGTGAAATGATAAGAATTCAAGAGAGTTTTAGATTTTCTAATTCTCGACATAAATCTTCATCTGAGTACACTAAAATAAAACGAAGAATAAAAGAAATTAATAGATTAATCTATTCTTCAAATATAGAAGATATAGATACAAAGCCTTTTTTAAAGGAACTTCAACTACTTAAAAGTAAAATCGATTAATCTAAATCGACGTAAGGCATTTTATACATTGAGGACACTTCAAGAGATAAAAAGTCAAATTCACTAACCACTTTCCCGATAAGTTTATAAATCCCGGAACCATGAACAGGATGCTTTTCTCGAGATTTAGGGAAATGGACAGTATCTATCCATTGTCCTTTTATATCTATAAAGGTTCCGAAATACATATATTTCCCCTGATTAGTTTTTACACTTTTTACAGCAACTAGATATCCATAGATTTCAATGAATTTATTTAAATAATTTGCAAGACTATTTGCTGTTAGTTGAGACGTAACGGGAAGTTTGAGTATATCGAATGGATTGCATAATGGAAATCCTAATAGTTCAATTTCATCATGTATATTATCAAATTTTGAATATTCAAGTTTCGGAAGTGAAATATGTTTTGGTTTCTGATGTTCAAACAATGAATATGTATTTGCTGTTTTAGGTTGATATTTCAGATGCGCTTCCCACAGTAATTGTTGTTTTTCAATTTTAGTATATCGGAATGCATTAATACGGATCAGTATTTCAAGGTTGTCTAAACTTATATTTATACGTTCTAAGAAATTATCCAAACAAGTGTAAGCCCCATTTGTATTTCTTTCATGAATTATTTGTGCTATAGTTTTAGTATCAATTTTAGATAGAAACATAAAACCTAAATAAATATCTTTACTTCTAATAGTAGTTTCGTATAAACTGTTATTTATACAGGGAGCCAGAATATTTCCACCAAGCATCTTTGTTTCGTGAATGTAGATTTCAGGTTTGTAAAAGCCACCACCATTATTAAGTACAGCAACCATAAATTCTAATGGATAATAGTGCTTAAGATATAAACTCTGATAACTTTCAATTGCATAAGATGCAGAGTGCCCTTTAGCAAATGCATATCCTGCAAAGCTTTCTATCTGGAACCATACATCATGAACTAATTTTGGATTATATTTACGTTCAATACAGTTCTTGAAAAACTTTTCTTTTATTTGTGTGAAAACAGTTCTGGACCTAAACTTTCCACTCATAGCTCTACGTAATACATCGGCTTCATTTAAGTCTAATCCAGCAAAGTGATGTGCTACTTTTATAACATCTTCCTGATAAACCATAATACCATAGGTGTCGCTCATTAAAGACTGCATAGTCGGATGGATTTCACTATGAAGACTTTTCTTTTTATGGCGCAGAATATATTCGCGCATCATACCACTTTTAGCAACACCTGGCCTAATAATAGAACTTGCAGCAACTAAACCTAAATAAGTGTTTACATTAAGTTTTTTTAATAGCATGCGCATGGCGGGAGATTCTACATAAAAACATCCAATACATTCTGCATTACTAACCATGGTATTAATATTGTCATCTATTAAAAATGGTTTAACATTATGTATGTCTATCTTCGGTCTTAATGGTTGATTTTTTTTTATGATGGCCAGGGTATCTTTAATTTTCCCTAATCCACGTTGTCCTAAAATATCATACTTATATAAACCTACATCTTCTGCAATATTCATATCAAATTGTGTTACAGGAAATCCTTTTGGCGGTAAAAATGTTCCTGTAAAATAATGAATAGGTTTTTCACTTATAAGTATTCCTGCAGAATGTACACTTAAGTGGTTTGGAATCTTTTCCATTACGGATGAATATTGATGCACTAACCGTTGATAATGGTCTAGTTTTTTTATATCATATTTTCCAAAAATGAGCATTTCTATATCATGATTCGGAAGGCCAAATACTTTTCCTAATTCTCTTATTATTCCTTTTTTATTAAACGTATTATATGTACCTAATAAAGCAACTTGTCCATTTTCTCCAAATCGCCTGAAAATATAATCCGTAATATCAGCTCTATCTTTCCAAGAGAAATCAATATCAAAGTCAGGTGGACTGCTTCTATATAGATTCATAAAACGTTCAAAGTATAAATCTAAATCTATTGGATCTACATCTGTTATTTCTAATAAATATGCAATGATACTATTTGCTCCGCTACCACGTCCAACATGATAATAGCCTTTAGATTTGGCGTATTGTATTATATCCCAATTAATGAGGAAAAAGGATATGTAATTCATGCTTTCAATTACCTTGAGTTCTTTATTTATTCGTGCTGTAATCGTTTGTGTTTCTTTTTGGAATCTATACTTAATGCCTTTTTTACACAAAGCTTTTAATAAGGCAATATCCTCCTCCTTACTATTTGTATAATGAAGTTTATTTTGGTGTTGTTTAGATTTTGTGAAGTTAAAATCTATGGAATGGAGGTCAAGAAAATCTTCGGTATTTTTAAGAAGAAAAGGAAAAGAACTATATGTTTTTTTGAACTCGGAGTAAAGAATTAGTTGATCATTTTCATCGGCCTGATTATCGGTTGATAATTGACTTAATAAACAATTAGAATCGATAGACCTAAGAAGTCTATGGATATTAAAATCCTTTCTATTGCGGAAAGAACTACTTGTCATTATGACCATTTTATCTTTATGGCGAATAAGGCTAGAAAAAGAAATTTTAGTAAGATCTTTAATAGACACACCAATGTATTCATTTTTTGAAAATGTTGTTTTATTTAAAATTTGAAGTTTATTAAATGGATATATAATAGATGCATGATTGAAACTTGGTGCTATTTGAGGGAATTTATTTTTTTGATGAAGGTGTTGAGATAAAAAGGAGTTAATTTCTTGAAAACCGATATTGTTTTTAGCGAGTGCAACATATTCTTGTTGAATACCATTCCTAAAATCAATCCCTAGTATAGGGCGTATCCCAAATTCAGAAGCTTGTCGTGCAAAACTTAAACAAGCTGAGGTATTATTAATATCTGTTATACAAAGTGTTTTGTATCCAAAGTTTTTAGCCAATGCAAGAAGATCAGAACTGTTGTAAGTCCCATATCTCAGGCTGTAATATGTATGGTTATTAATCAAAACACAAATAAGTTAAGGATAGAAAGAATTAATCATTATATAGTGTAGACGCTCTTAATATGCTGGTTTTACCAAATCGTTTTCTTATATCATCCATAGCATGATATAAACCAATCGTTTTATGGACGTCATCAAATAATGATATCTGTAGGTTGCCTCCAGTTAAACCGCCGAGTCTTACGCCTATTAATCGTATTAAAAGGCGCTTACTATGTAGTTTTTTAAATAATTCTAATACAATAGGTATTATAACATGATCAGCAGCCGTGTATGGTATTTTTATTTGTTTTGTGTATGTGTTAAAATCAGAATATCTAATTTTAATTGTAACTACTGAACAAATTTTTTCTTCATTACGTAATTGAAATGCTAACTGCTCGCTCATGCCAATGAGTAATGATTTTAACTTATCTAAATCTATGGTGTCTTTTTCAAATGTACGTTCACTAGATATAGACTTTCTTTCATGATATTCTACAATAGGACTTTTATCTATTCCATTAGCTCGTTTCCACATGACTTGCCCATTTTTACCAAAAATTTGTTCGATGGCTTGCAATGGCATGTTTTGAAGTGTTTCAACTTTTTTAATGCCTAAGTTTCTTAATCTATAGTATGTTTTTTCTCCAACCATTGGGATTTTACGTACAGATAACGGAGCTAAGAACTGTTTTTCAAATCCTGAATCAATTTTTAATTGATTATTGGGTTTAGCTTCATTAGTCGCAACTTTAGAAACCGTTTTATTAATTGATAACCCAAATGAAATTGGTAAACCTGTTTCCTTAATAATGGTAGTTCTAAGTTCTGAAGCAAATTTATAGCTCCCATAAAATCTGTCCATACCGGATAAATCGGCATAAAACTCATCAATGCTTGATTTCTCTAAAATAGGAACATTCTCTTGTAGTATTTCTGTTACCATTTTAGAGTATTTTGTATATGTAGAAGAATTTCCTCTAATAATTGTAGCTTCGGGACAGCGCATTCTTGCTAATTTCATAGACATACCAGAATTAGCTCCATATTTTCTAGCTTCATAACTAGCAGCAGAAACCACCCCTCTATTACCCGTTCCACCCACTAAAATAGGACGCCCTATTAAAGAACTATCAATTAATCGTTCACAGGATACAAAAAACGTATCAAGATCCATATGTAATATAGTATTGCCCATGTTTAGTGTTTTTATGTAATTAATACAAATTTATGGAATTATTCCATAGTATATGTAAATAATCCATTAAATAGGATTATTTCCAATAAAAATTATATTTTTGAGTTATGAATTTATCTATAGAAGCTAAACGTTTTAAGCATATAAGAGAGGAGCTTGGGTTAACGCAGAGTCAGTTTGCTGTTGAGTTAGGTGTTAAATCTACAACGGCCGAAATTGAACGAGGTCGTATTCGTATTACAGGAATGGTAGTTGTATTACTTCTAGAAAAATATAACATCAATCCTTTATGGTTATATGGAAAGAGTAATAAGAAATTACTTAATCCAAATAGTATTGATGTTATTCCACAAATGATAAGTGTAGATAATCATGGAAATGAAAATATTCTTTTGGTTAATCAAAAAGCATCTGCTGGGTATGGAAGTAATTTAAATGATATAGAGTTTTATGATGAGCTACCAGCGTTTACATTTCCACTTCCGGAATATAAACATACAACATTTAGAGGGTTTCAGATTTCTGGTGATAGTATGATTCCATTCGTACATGAGAATGATTGGGTATTGGCTAAAGCTATTGATCGTATAGAAGATGTGAAGGATGGTGATATTTGTATTATTGTAGAAAAGGAGAGTTTGCGTTTAAAACAAGTTTATAAAAAAGGAATGCAGTTAAAGCTCGTTTCTTTAAATCCTGAATATGCTCCTATATATATACAATCCGAAGAGGTTTTAGAATTATGGAAATATCACAGTAAAATTAGTGCATCATTAGAAACTGATAAAATTAATAGACTGGATGAAATTTATAAAGATGTTCAATTTATAAAAGAACATTTAAAGTAATGTTTACACCTTAAATTATGACTTGATAT
>CBDEVQ010000028.1:0-30000 GCA_965243605.1 Flavobacteriales bacterium | reverse complement strand
GATTGTGATCAGAATTAGAATAACCTGGAAAGGTTAACCATAGAGGGTGATAGTCCCGTATAAGCAATGCATCATTAATTTTAGCAGCATCCTGAGTAGGGCGGGGCACGTGAAACCCTGTCTGAATCTGCCGGGACCATCCGGTAAGGCTAAATACTCCTATGAGACCGATAGTGAACCAGTACTGTGAAGGAAAGGTGAAAAGCACTCTGAATAAGAGGGTGAAAGAGAACCTGAAACCGTGTGCCTACAAGCGGTCGGAGCGAAAGTGACGGCGTGCCTTTTGCATAATGACCCTACGAGTTACGGGTGCTAGCAAGGTTAAGGATTTAAGATCCGTGAGCCGCAACGAAAGTGAGTCTTAACAGGGCGCATAGTTAGTACTTGTAGACGCGAAACCGAGTGATCTACCCATGGGCAGGTTGAAGCTGTGGTAATACATAGTGGAGGACCGAACCGCCAGACGTTGAAAAGTCTTCGGATGACCTGTGGGTAGGGGTGAAAGGCCAATCAAACTCGGAAATAGCTCGTACTCTCCGAAATGCATTTAGGTGCAGCGTATTTATGGTTTATAAGAGGTAGAGCTACTGATTGGATGCGGGGGCTTCACCGCCTACCAATTCCTGACAAACTCCGAATGCTTATAAATTAAATAAATGCAGTGAGGGCATGGGTGCTAAGGTCCATGTCCGAGAGGGAAAGAACCCAGACCATCAGCTAAGGTCCCCAAATATATACTAAGTTGAAATAACGAGGTTTGATTGCTTAGACAGCTAGGATGTTGGCTTGGAAGCAGCCATTCATTTAAAGAGTGCGTAACAGCTCACTAGTCGAGCGATCAAGCATGGACAATAATCGGGCATAAGTATATTACCGAAGCTATGGACAGTACATTAGATGTACTAGTGGTAGGAGAGCATTCTGTTTGCGCCGAAGCTTGTCTGCGAGGATAAGTGGAGCGGATAGAAAAGCAAATGTAGGGATAAGTAACGATAATGCGGGTGAGAAACCCGCACACCGAAAGACCAAGGATTCCGTGGCCATGCTAATCAGCCACGGGTTAGTCGGGACCTAACGCGAACCCGAACGGGGTAGTGGATGGACAACGGGTTAATATTCCCGTACCTGCTCTCATTGAAAGTGACGGATCTCAGGAGTTGCTGCGTACTGACGGAATAGTACGTTGAAGCGCAAGCGATAGTACACAGAAGCTACGGTGGATGTGATAATGTAGCGAATGAGGTTCCAAGAAAAGCGAGAGAAGCAGCCCGTACCGTAAACCGACACAGGTGGTTGGGAAGAGAATTCTAAGGTGCTCGAGTGATTCATAGCTAAGGAACTAGGCAAAATGGTCTCGTAACTTCGGGAGAAGAGACGCCAGCAGTAATGCTGGCCGCAGTGAATAGGCCCAGGCGACTGTTTAACAAAAACACAGGACTATGCAAAATCGAAAGATGCAGTATATGGTCTGACACCTGCCCGGTGCTGGAAGGTTAAGTGGAGCTGTTATACGCAAGTAGAAGCAGTGAAATGAAGCCCCAGTAAACGGCGGCCGTAACTATAACGGTCCTAAGGTAGCGAAATTCCTTGTCGGGTAAGTTCCGACCTGCACGAATGGTGCAACGATCTGGGCACTGTCTCAGCTATGAGCTCGGTGAAATTGTAGTATCGGTGAAGATGCCGATTACCCGCTACGGGACGGAAAGACCCCGTGAACCTTCACTACAGCTTAACATTGGTTTTGGGTAAATGATGTGTAGGATAGGTGGGAGACACTGAAGCGGCCTCGCTAGAGGTTGTGGAGTCGTTGTTGAAATACCACCCTTCATTTATCTGGAATCTAACCTAGCAATGGGGACATTGTTTGGCGGGTAGTTTGACTGGGGTGGTCGCCTCCAAAAGAGTAACGGAGGCTTCTAAAGGTACCCTCAGCACGCTTGGTAACCGTGCGTAGAGTGCAATGGCATAAGGGTGCTTGACTGAGAGACCAACAAGTCGATCAGGTTGGAAACAAGAGCATAGTGATCCGGTGGTTCCGTATGGAAGGGCCATCGCTCAAAGGATAAAAGGTACTCCGGGGATAACAGGCTGATCCCTCCCAAGAGCTCACATCGACGGGGGGGTTTGGCACCTCGATGTCGGCTCGTCACATCCTGGGGCTGGAGAAGGTCCCAAGGGTTGGGCTGTTCGCCCATTAAAGTGGCACGCGAGCTGGGTTCAGAACGTCGCGAGACAGTTCGGTCCCTATCTGTAGTGGGCGTTAGAAATTTGCGCGGACCTGCCTCTAGTACGAGAGGACCGAGGTGGGCAAACCTCTGGTGCATCTGTTGTACTGCCAAGTGCATCGCAGAGTAGCTAAGTTTGTAAGAGATAAGTACTGAAAGCATATAAGTACGAAACTCGCCGCAAGATGAGATTTCTTTAAAGGGTCGTTATAGACGATGACGTAGATAGGTTGTAGGTGTAAAGGTAGTAATACCAAAGCCGAGCAATACTAATTACCCGAAAGCTTTTGCGTAATTTTCTTTTTTGTTCTACGATAGTCATATTATTGATTTATAAATATACTGTTTAGCACTTTTGTGTTAAGACAGCAACGATTTATGGTGGTTATAGCAGTAGGGCTCACCTCTTCCCATTCCGAACAGAGAAGTTAAGTCTACTAGCGCAGATGGTACTGCATTGTGGGAGAGTATGTCGCCGCCAACTTTAAAAAAGCATTTTAGGAAACTAAAATGCTTTTTTTTTGTTTCAAAAATTAAGATCTCATTTCTATTATTATCTTTGAATAATGAAGTTGTTTATTTACATCCCTCAATTATCGGCAAGAATTACTTATACATTTAAACATGTATTTAAAGAATTGTTGGGTATAGACTATATAATATGTCATGATTTAAAAGAATTTGTGTCCTATAATGGTCCTAAATTTTCTTATTCACGCAAAACAATTTTATCAGAATTACATTTTCATGCTGTAGAATTATTATTTGAGAAAGGAATAGGATCTCCAAATGTACATTTGTCTTATTATAAGAAGATTCCTACTATATTTTCGCATACACAGACTTCTAAACTACCTTTTGATCCATTTGCTGCAATTTTCTTCTTTATAAGCCGATACGAAGAGTATCAGGTTCATATTAGAGATGGACATAATCGTTATAAAGCAAAGGAATCTTTTGCATATCAAAATCAAATACTCAATTTACCGGTTGTTGATAAATGGGCATTGCTTATTTTAGAGGAGCTTAAGGAGAAGTATCCAAATATTACACATAAACAACGAAAATTTAAATCTGTAAATACATTAGATATAGATCAGGCTTTTGCCATAAAAGAAAAAGGAATATTACGTATTGGTGGAATTATCTTAAAGTCTGTATTTAAGTTTAATTTTACAGAACTAAAATATGTAATAGATGTATTATTTAAACATAAGAAAGACCCATACGATACATTCGATTTTATAATCAAAACATTAATGAAATATAAATCGATTCCGCATTATTTCTTTATTTTGATGGGAGAGTATGGTGAATTTGATAAGAATATACATCCTACAAATAAAACGTTTCAGAATTTAATAAAGTCTTTATCAGATTATGGTATTGTTGGGGTTCATCCATCTTATAGATCAAACATAAAGCGAGATATTCTAGAGTCTGAAATAAAGCAATTAAGAACGATAATTCATCGAGAAATAAAAAGCAGTAGACAACATTACTTAAAACTGGAATTGCCTAAGACATATCAAAACTTAGTGGAATTGGGTATTAAAGATGAGTTTACAATGGGGTTTGCAGAAACGAGTGGATTTAGAGCTGGAACATGCTCTTCGTTTATGTTTTATGATTTAGATTTAGAATATGAAACACCATTAAGAATTCATCCATTTTGTATAATGGAGGCTAGTTTAAAGCATTATCAAAACCTATCTCCTAAAGCCGCCAAGAGAGAAATAAATCATATGATAGAACAAGTAAAAGGTGTTCAAGGAACCTTTATTTCTATTTGGCATAATGAAAGTTTATCTGAAAATGATATTTGGAAAGGTTGGCAAGATGTATATTTGTATATGTTAAATAAATGTAATCATGCCATTGAGTAATTATCTCATATTAATCATAGTAGCTTCAACTAAATTTGCACTTACACCTTTAGTATCGCTACCTATGCAAATAGGACGCCTAGAATTGTTTTTTACAATGCTTTTAGGAGGGTTAATAGGGTATTTTGTATTCTTTTATTTCAGTGAATATTTAATTAATAGATTTGAAGGTTTTAGATTAAAGAGACGTAAGAGAGAACGTCGTGTTTTTAGTAAAAAGAATAGAATGATTATTGGGATTGTAAGAAAAAGAGGTCTATTCCTTTTGGCTTTAATTACGCCAATAATATTATCAATTCCAGTTGGAGCATTTTTGGCAGCTCGATATTTTACGAATAAATTTAAGATAAACGTTGTAATGGTATCCTCTATACTTATGTGGAGTATTATTTATACTGTATTTAGAGAAGTTATTGTAAGTCGATAATTTAACCCTTTATTTGTTGTTCTAAAAATGAAGATATGATATCAAATTCATAACCTCTACTAATTCCAAAGCGTATAAGTTTATTCTTTTTATCAAAATCTGAATTTGCCTTTATACTAGGCCATTTCTTACTAAGTTCATGAAATATCATTAGATTGTATTCTTCTGTATCAATTTCATTAAATGCTATATTAGTTATTTTATTATCAATTTTTTTAGCAATTAAATTGGCTTTTATTTTATTTCTACCCCATTTTTTGTGTCTATAAGAGCCTCGTGTATACGATTGAGCGTATCGTATTTCATCAATAAATTTTTCATTGATCAAACGATCCATAATATTGTTGATGTCCTCTAAGGGAATATGAAACGATTTTAACTTCTGTTCTACCTCAAATTTACATCGATCTTGATAAGCACAATACTGTTCAATTTTTAACTGTATTTCTTTAAGACTTATTTGTTTTTGGGGTTTTGTCATATTTTTTATATTTTTGTTAGATATTTAACAAAGATAATCAAATTAATACAAGCGTATGCAATCTATTTCTGATGTTGTTGAAAAACTTTTGAGTGATAAACCTTATTTAGCAGAGTGTTTAGCTGAAGATTTAATTAATGTATCATCTTTGGCACGTAAAGTACAACCTGAGGTTAATGAAATTCTTGAATCTGATTGTGGGATACCTGCAATTGCTATGGCCATAAAACGTCTAGATTTATCTATTCAAACAAGAATATCATCTAAGATGAAGTTAGTAATAACAAACCTTGGTGATATCATTGTAAGAAATGATTTATCAAGTTTTACTTATAAAAATAGTACTAGTTTAGAACAAAGGAAATCTGAGCTGATGTTTAGCTCAAATTTATCCGATGATAAGTTCTGTACAATTACACAAGGTGTTTTTGAAAGTAATTTTGTTGTTTCTAGAGCAATGCGTACAGAAATTGAAGATAAGTTTGTTGGAGAATTTCTAATATCATCTCGACATGAACTGGCATCTTTAAGTGTTCGGTTACCAAAAGAAAATGTGGAGTTACCAGGACTATATTATTTTTTCTTTAAGCAATTTGCTTGGAATAATATTAATGTGTTAGAGGTTATTTCAACGACTAATGAGTTTACTGTAGTTGTAGAGGAAGCTCTATTAGAAAAGACATTTTCTACTATTAAGAACCTGAAAAATAGTTTGATGTAACACAAAATAATAATCAAAAAAAATAGGGCTATTTAACAGCCCTATTTTTTTTGATTATTATTTCATCAGTTTATAAACAGCATGTTTAGTATCGATTAATATGTCAATCACATACATTCCTTTTGGAAGAGATTCTATGTTGATGGTATTTTCCGAACTATTTAAATGCCCTGATAAGACTAATTTACCTTGAAGATCGTAAATTGAATACGGACTATCTGTTGTAATATTTCCAATTAATTGATACGTATTTGTAGATGGTTGAATAAGTTGGAATTGATTTGATAGTTCATCTATTGATATAATTTGAATAATCTTCT
Source organism: Flavobacteriales bacterium (assembly GCA_965243605.1). Classification (GTDB taxonomy): domain Bacteria; phylum Bacteroidota; class Bacteroidia; order Flavobacteriales; family CAJXXR01; genus JBMYYR01. The sequence continues at coordinate 23,940 of CBDEVQ010000028.1, read as the reverse complement.
CACTTGCTAAAGGGTAAAAGTATTCATATAGCCACTCGTGATACGTATTGTAGTCAAATGAATTAGGTAAAAATGGTTTTGTCGTTTTCATCCATACAACAAAGTCGTTATAAGTGTCTTTAAAATCGGGTTTATTGAATGTATATATTCCATCAATAGCACCTTGTATCTCTTCAGTATTCGTTTTGAAATCTTCAATATCAAATACCATATTTACATCTTGAAATGCATTGTCAGAATAATCCATTTCTTCTCCTTCAATAACAGGTATTGTTGGATCAAGAATAATTTTTGCTGTTCCAATTTCTAGGTCATACCATCCCCAAGCAACAATAGCTCCCATATCTGCAGAAGATAATTTAAGTGTTCTATCCGTTAATATCCAAGGTTCATTAACAATTAAAGAGTCCCAATCTGTATCTTCCCAAAAGTTAGTATCAGAGGGATTTATTCCATTAATAAATAAATCTTGATAAGTATTAAATGCTTGATTGGCAGCAATAGGAGGTGCACTATACCCAACAAGAGCCCTATATGTAGTATCTGATACAGGATTCCAGGTTTTTACACCAAATGAATCAATAGAGAATGTTAGTTCTCCATTAAATATAGTAATTAATGAATCTGTACTAAATGTGGTATCTGTTGATTCTACAATAAATGGAACGTCATTAACAGGATTAATCCAAAGTCCTGTAACTTGAGCTTTAAGATTAAAGCTTACGGTAAGAGTTAAAAAAAACAGAAAATGTAGAATATATTTTTTCATAAGATATGGGGTTTATAAGAACTCTTGTTCCATTGCTCTTTTAATTAAACCAGCTGTATTTCTGGCATTAAACTTTTGCAATAAGCGTTTTCTATGACTAATTACTGTAGTTGGCGATACAAAAAGTTGATCTGCAATCTCTTGATTGGTTAACTCACTTGCAATCAGTTGTAAAACTTCAGTTTCTCTTGGCGTTAGTTTAATAAACTCATTTTGATGAGATTCTTTTATTTTTTGGGTAAGCTCTGGACTAAAAAACTGTTCTCCATTAGAAACAAGTTTTAATACTTGTTCATATTCTTCTTTGGGTGCATTCTTTAATAAGTAAGCCGCTATACCAATTTCTATTAAATTTAAGGTTTTATTAGTTTCGTTAAGCATAGATACAACTACTATTTTAACTTCTGGCTTATTTTGTTTTACAAGTTTACTCAATTCTATACCATCTAATTTAGGCATAGAGAGGTCTGTAACCAAAATATCTACAGGATTGTTAAGAATATATGGCAATACAAATTCAGGTTTGTTGTATTTAGCAACAACGTCTACAAAACTTATGCGTTCTAGCATTTGTACCATAGCACTTAGAAAAAGAGGATGGTCATCTACAACAACTATTTTTAAAGCATGTTTGATCATGATTAAATGGGTATTGAAATATTAATAATTACACCTCGATTTTCTCTTGCGTCAAGTTCAAAGGATCCATCTAACAAATCAATTCGTTTTTGAATACTTAATAACCCAAGTCCAGATTTTACATTTTTTGTATCAAATCCTTTACCAAAATCTTCAAAATATAGGTATAAATTGTTTTTTTCTTTCGAAAAAATGAGTTCCATATTTTTAGATCCTGAGTGTCTAATAGAATTATGTACAATTTCTCTTATTATACTAAATAATTCACGTTTTTTTACAGAATGAAGACGTTCGAAATCTACATCTGGATATACTTCATAATGAATAATTATACCAGAAGCTTTTTCTATACTATTTAGGTAGTTGAGAAGGATTTGACTAAACAAATCTTTACTTTCTGATAATTCATTAAGTTCGTAGCTTAAGTTTCTTACCTGTTGATAAACATCATCAATAAGGTTTCCAAAGGCTTTGTCTTTATCATCATCTAAAGCTAATTTAATGGCAGCAAGGTTTGCACCAATATTATCATGCAAATTTCTAGAAATTCTATTTTGTTCCTCTTTTTTAGAAATAACACTATTTTGATAAAGCTTAAATTCTTCTTCTCTTTCTCTATTAGTTAATTCAAGTTCTAATGCTTTGTTTTTAGATTCTAAGAGAAGTTTATTTGTAGCTTCTTTTTTCCTATTGTAATACCACCAAAATAATCCGCCAATTAATAAGGCAAACATCATTAATGCAATAATTGTAACTTGAAGTTTTTCTTTCTCTAGCTTATTTTTTTGAATGATGCTTTTTTGTATGGCTTCTTGTTGTTCCAGGCGTTGGATTTCTAGTTGATTCTCCTTTTTAATAAAATCTAATTGATACTTATTATTTTGTATCGTTCTAATGTTTTCATCATTAAAAATCTCTTCTTTTAAAAGGATATGCTTATTTAGTTGTTCAAGGGCTTTATTATACTTGAACTGTGTTTTATATAAGTCAGAACGTATAAGATGTATCTGAGTTAAAAGTTCTCTTTTTTCACGGTGTTCTGCTATGGATTGAGCTTTATCTAATAATGTTTCAGCTTGAGCGTTCGCTTGAGGGGTTTGGAATTTAATTTTAAGAACAGCGTACCATAAATAAAATCGAGCTTCATAATTATTAAGCTGATTTGTTGAGTTAATAAGCTGTTGGATTTCGTAATACGATTTTTCAGCCTCTATAAGCTGTTTTTTTTCAATGAGTAAGTTTGCCTCATTTATTTTGAAATCATAAATAAACTTAGGAGGCGTGTTTTCATGTATTAAAGCCTTAGATTTTTCAAGGTAGTATTCTACGTTTTGTATACTGTCTACTTCTAAATATAAAGCTGTAATTTGGTTTAACGCACCCAGAGATAATACTTCTGTTTTGGCGTTTTTTTTCTAAAGAATTAAACCCAGATAAAGCATCTTTAAAAAGAAGAATAGCTTTGTTTGGTTTTTTTTCAAAGTTATAATAAAGTCCAGCTAAGTTTCTGTTGATTATAGCACTTTGATTTTGATTTGGGCATTTGTTTAATAATTTGGCACATAATTTATACTGCTCAATAGCTTCACCATATATTGAAAGTGAATTATAATAATTTGCTAAATTATTTCTAGCTTTAATAAGGGCCTTGCAGTTTTCTATACTTTCGAATATTTGAATAGCCTTTTCATAATTTTCGAATGTTAATTGAGGGAGAGCCTTCTTTTTGTATACTATTCCTTTAATTAAATATGTATATCCTAAATATAGGCTGAGCTTTGGCGATGGGTGTAAATTATGAATAGAATCTAAAAATAATAAGGACTCATTTAATTTACCTTGTCTATTAAGAACTCGAGACTTTAAGTATGAAGCTCTAAATAAATCATCCAGTTGGTAAGACGATTTAGGTGATGCTAAATATACATCTGTAATACTATCAGAAATTCTTAACATTTCTGAATCATTTTTACGATTCAAACTTTGGGCATATCCTAATCTATCTTCAATGTTTTCACATAGACCTTTGTTAGATATGCTTATCAGAATGATAAAAATAATATGTAAAATGTTTCGTGTCATATTTATATCCTAGAAAAGGTGTCGTTATGTTTTATAACGACACCTGTATTAATTTAGGAACGGTAAAATATACTACTATTTTACGATCTTGTGACTATATAATTTACCATTAATTTCTATAGATAAAATATATAATCCCGTGTTGATTGATGATAAATTTAATTGAGGGTTATTTTCTTTAAATGATAAAACACGTTGTCCTTGAATGTTATAAACATTAATGTGCCCTATGTTATCTGTGTTTATTGTTAAAATTTGAGTATTTGGATTGTAGAATACATCAATGTTATTGTTTGATACTTCATCAATACTTAATACTTCAATGGCTTTAGCTTCAATAAAATTAGAGAACAAGTTTAGTAAATCACTGAACGTTAATCCTAATGTATCAAGTCCATCATTGTCATCTAAGAAATCTTCCCAATAACCATCTAAATCTTCTAAATCAAAACCTACAACACCCATATTGAATAAACTGTCAATGTCATCTTGAGTTAATCCATCAAGTAATACATAGATGTCATTTGAATCAAATGTGTTTATATTGATGCTATCTCCGAAGAAAATATCAATCAGTGAATCAGACCAGTCATCAAGATCCCAATCTTCTAATTCGTCTAATAAAGTCGAGTCAACATAAATACTATCCCAACCATAAACTATCCAGTTTCCAAATCCTATACTGTCTATGTAAATAATAGAATCGTTTCCATTTAAAGAATTATCAACAGTTATATCTATACAAACTGTACTTGTACAACTATCTGTAATATATGTAGCACAAATTGTATAATCACCGTCAGCAAATACCTGTGTTAAATATTCTCCATTAACACCAGACATCACATTACTGTCTACAGACCAAATAACATCTTCAATAATTCCATTCGGATTATCAAATTCTGCAGTAAAGAAATATTGTCCACCAACACCATACGAAGAGATACTCGTTAAACATCCTGCATCAAGTGAATCCATTGGATTTCCAGAACTTGTGATAATTATAGAATCACATATTGTTGCGAAACAAGAATCTGTATTGTATGTAGCACAAATTGTATGAGTACCTACAGGTAACGTTGAGTAAACATAATCTCCATATAACGTTGAGTCAATTACTCCGTTAATAGACCAAGTTAATGCGCTTACGTCATAATTTAGACCATCAAATGATGCTGATGCAGAGAAGTAATTACCTTGATTATATACATAAATTCCGTTTAAACATGCTTCATCTAAAGAATCAATAGGGTTACCAGAATTAGCAATTACTACCGTATCACAGAAGGTTGCAAAACATGAATCTGTGCTATAGGTCGCACAAACGTAATATGTACCATCTACCGATGGTGCGTAAATATTATTTCCATAAATTGTTGTGTCTACCACTCCATCTATAGTCCAAATTAAATCATTATCATCATAATCTGCACCGTCAAAGTAAGCAGATCCTGTAATAGCACTTCCTTGACTACCAACAGAAATACCAGTTAAACATCCCTCGTCTAGAGAATCAATAGGATTACCAGAACTCACAATTAATATAGAATCGCAGTATGTAGCTGTACATGAGTCGCTATCATAAGTTGCACATACTGTATATGAACCAGCTGGTAGAGATGTATATACATAATCTCCATATATTGTTGTATCAATTACACCATCAATTATCCAAGTTAAATCACTAGGGTCATAAATACCATCAAAGGCTGCATAAGCAGATAAAAACTCACTTTGACCAGATAAATAAACACCAGTTAAACATCCTTCAGCAAGAGAATCAATTGGAGTAACTCCAACAGAATCAATAAATACATCTGTACATAAACTTGTTGTTCCAGAATCACATGGAATAGTTACACAAATATCATATATTGATCCTTCTACACCTGTAAATGTAAATGTATTTCCTGTTAATGATGTATCTATAACACCATCAATAGACCAAGTGTAAGTTGAAATGATAGGCGGTGTACTCCCTCCAGGCGATGCTACTAAAGTATATGCTGTACCTTGGTTTGTTAAGGTAACGTCTACAAAACATGGTCCCGTATTTGAGTCTGGCCAAAATTGAGCCATTCCTGAAAAGGACATGGTGACAAGAATGATTGATAATAGAAATTGCTTCATGATATTAAATGTATTGAAGGTTAGTTAAACATATAAACAAATTTATTCCCCTTAATTAAAAAATATAGTCCTCAAAAATGAGGATATTATAGAATTTATTGGGCTAAATGTTTAAAATTAGTTTGTTAAACATAAGATTCAGTAAAAAAGTATTCAATTTTTATTATATTTGGGATTGTGAAAAACATGATTCTTAAATATTCGGTTTCAGTATTTTTATCCATACTTATCATTGGTGCTCAAATAGGACTGGTACAAACCACGCATATTTGTGGAGGAACACCTGTGCTTTCTGAATTGAGTATTGGTTTATCTAACTTAACTTGTGGAGAACAAGGCCAAAATGGAGAGAAAGAAGAATCGGACTGCGAGAATAGAAATCATGCTATTTCTAAAAAGCCATGTTGTGAAAATTCAAGTGTAACACTACAGTTGGATGATGAATTTCAGAAAAAGTCATTTTTTGAAATTCAGTTTATAGCATTTAGCTTTGCCTTTGTATATAATCAGAACATTGTAAATATATATGAACGTATACCTTTAAAGACTATTAATGGGTATATTCAAACTAAAGATATTCCAATTTGGAATCAAACCTTTTTAATATAGAATGTGTTTTTTTCTTAGATATCAAAAATTACAATTAACAAAAAGACACAAACTATGAAAAAGACAGTATTAACTTTAGGTATATTATTTACATCACTTTTACAAGCTCAAACAGATGTTAGATTTAGCATTAATCATTTGTTTAATTCTAATCCATTTGAGCTTAATACAACCTTGACAAATAGTAGTCAGGAAGAAATGGATATTATAAGATTAGAATATTATATTTCTGATGTTTCGTTAACACATGATGGTGGACAAGTAACCGTTGTTCCAGATGCTTATGTTTTAGTAAATGCTGAAGTTGGAACAAATGTATCGTTAGGGAATTTTCCAATTACCAATTTAGAATCTATAGAATTTGCTATTGGAGTTACTGCAGATGTAAATCATGATGATCCAGCATTATTTGACGCTACACATGCTTTAGCACCAAAAATACCATCGATGCATTGGGGATGGGCTTCAGGTTATAGATTTATCGCCTTAGAAGGGAATTCAGGAATGAATCTTGGAACAAGTTATCAATTTCATGCTTTAGGAGATGCTAATTTCCATAAACAAACGGTTGTAACCAGTGGAGTAAATTCGGGGTCTATATTAACAGTGGCTTTAGATGCAGATTACTATAATGCTTTTAATAATATTCCTGTTAGTAATGGACCAATTAAACATGGAGAATCATATCCAGAGTGTATTCAGCTAATAGATAACTTTAATACATCTATTTTTACAGAGAGTATTTCGGCACCAGTTTCTATTGAAGAAAATGCAAGTGTAGAGATTACATTATATCCTAATCCTGTATCGGATGCGTTTAAAGTCAATTTATCAGCAAACATTAATTCCGCAACGACTTATAAAATTGTAGATCAATTAGGGCGAATTATTAAACAAGATAAATGGAGTAAAGATCAGCCAATTTCAACACTTGAATTTAGTAATGGTGTTTATTTTATTGAAATTCAATCGGCGTCTCACTCAATAGCAAAACAATCGTTTATCGTTAATAAATAAGTCATAAATGAAATATGATATTTTAAAAGGTATATCTATCGTAGCGATAGGTTTACTCGCATTGTCGTGTTCATCAGATGACGATAGTATGACGGAGTTAACCCCTGTGACATTTGATTTTAAAGGATTACCATCACCTACTTTTCCGGATGATAATTTACTAACGGAAGAAGGTGTAGAGCTAGGTCGTCGCTTATTTTATGAAAAAGCATTAAGTAAAGATGGAAGTATGTCATGTGCTTCTTGTCATAACCAATCAACGGCATTTTCGGATACAAATAAGTTTTCTATAGGAGTAGAAGGAGAACCTGGAGGAAGACAAGCTATGGCCATTTTTAATATGGCATGGAATACCAATGAATTCTTTTGGGATGGAAGAGCTCACTTATTAAGAGATCAGTCATTATTACCTATTCAGGATCCATTAGAGATGAATGAAACGCTTGAAAATGTAATTGGTAAAATAACTGAATTACCAGGGTATACAGATCGATTTAATACAGTTTTTGGATCTAAAGTAATAACAGAGTTAAATATTTCATTGGCTTTAGAACAGTTCATGAATTCTATTATTTCTATTGATAGTAAGTATGATCGATATAAAAGAAACGAAATAACGTTATCAGATGCAGAAGAGCGAGGGCGTCAGTTATTCTTTACCGAGTATAATAAATTCTTTCCTGAAATATCTGGGGCAGACTGTGCACATTGTCATTCAGGATTTAATTTTGAAAATAATGAATACATGAATAATGGATTAGATAATTTATCCGACCAAACCGATATTGGCCGAGAAAAAGTAACATCTAATACTATGGATAGAGCCAAATTTAAAGTAACTTCGTTAAGAAATATTGCATTAACACCTCCATATATGCATGATGGAAGGTTTGAAACATTGGAAGAAGTAATTGATCATTATAATAGTGGTATAAAATTATCTCCAAGTGTAAATCCTGCTATTGCAGATACTGAGGAAAATGGATTGTTTTTAACGGAACAAGATAAACAAGATTTGGTTGCGTTTTTAAAAACGTTAACAGATGAAGTATTAATGACTAACTCTGATTATTCAGACCCATTTTAATATGATACGTATCCCTATACATATAATTGTATTATCCCTGATAGGGATACTTTTAACATCGTGCTCTTCATCTAAAGAAGAAATGGGTATTGATTTAACCACTCCTGCAGGATTTACAGACATTGTTTATCCTGAAGGGAATACATACACCAAAGCAAGATGGGATTTAGGAAAGCAATTGTTTTATGATCCTATATTATCTGTAGATTCATCATTAAGCTGTGCCTCTTGCCATAAACAAGAATTTGCTTTTGCTGATAATAAAACCACAACACCTGGGGTTTTTGATAGGCCAGGTAAACGAAATGCTCCAACTTTAGTAAATGTTGCGTATTTACCATATGTATTGTTTGAAGGAAGTGTACCAACATTAGAAATGCAAATATTGGTGCCTATTCAAGAACATAATGAATTTAATCATAACATTGTAAGTATAGCCAATGCACTAAATAAGAATGAAAAGTATGTTGAATTAAGTCAAAAAGCATACGATAGAATTCCAGATCCTTATGTAATAACACGTGCAATTAGTAATTTTCAAAGAACATTAATATCTGGTAATAGTAAGTTTGACCAATATTATTATCAAAATAAGAAGTCCACTTTTACAGAAAGTGAGAAAAGAGGAATGGAGCTTTTTTTAGGAGATAAAGCGAAATGTAGTTCATGTCATAGTGGATTTCAATTAACCAATTATGCCTTTGAAAACAATGGTTTATATGAGGAGTATCCAGATGAAGGAAGAATACATTTTACTGGCCTCGAGTCCGATGAAGCTAAGTTTAAAGTGCCTACCTTAAGAAATATTGAATTAACAGCACCCTATATGCATGATGGGTCCTTTAACACTTTAGTTGAAGTGATTGAGCATTATAATTCTGGAGGTAAAAATCACCAGAATAAAAACCCTAGTATAATACCTTTAAATTTAACCAATCAAGAAAAAATAGATTTAGAAGCGTTTTTAAAAACGTTAACAGATTGGGAATTCATAAATAATCCTTTATTTCAACCACATTCATAAAAGCAAGATTTAGAAGATCATCTACAACAAATTATATTAAATTAATTGACTGTTATTAAGATATCTGTAAATAATTGTAACTTCGGGATTAAATAAATCCTAGATTCACGTGAAGTACATTATTACACTTGGAATTTGTATGAGTATGTTGTCGTATAGTAATGGACAAACAGATACAGAATACAAATCAAAAACGTTTACTATAAAGCAAAAAGCAACAGTTTCACCTAGACATGTTGAGAAATCTTATAGTCCGTATTTAAAAAACATTGAAGCTCCAACACCAGGAGGAACATCTGCAAAATCCTTTTTATTAAGACAAAAGATTAAGTCGAGAGCTCAATTTCCTATTAAAAAAAGTACACAAGAATACAAAAAAGCAAAAGCTAGTAACCCTAAGTTAGGACGAGAGTATGGATTGCATTATTATACAAACTCTGGTATTAAACGAGAAATTATTGGAGGACGTCCGAATGACAATACACTAGCTGTATCTAATAATGGTATTGTACTATCTGCTTTAAATAGGTCGATATATGCCTATGATTTAAATACAGATACAACCGCTTTCGAAAACCAAAAGATGAGTTTATCTTCAATGGCTGGTGGAGCGACAAGTATTGGAGATTACTATTATGATCCGAAACTTATTTATGATGAAGAAGCCGATCGATTCATACTCGTATTTTTAAAGAATTCATCACCAGCAACAAATAAAATTATTGTTTGTTTTTCTACATCCAATGATCCAAATGACGATTGGAATGTTTATGAGGTACCAGGAAACCCTTTAGATAATAACAGATGGACTGATTTTCCAGCTATATCCATAACTAAAAATGATTTATTTATAACGGGTAATCTTATAGTTCCTGATGTAAGTTGGCAAGTAGGATTTGATCGATCTGTGATTTGGCAGATTGATAAATCTACAGGATACAGTAGTGAGGTAGATTTAGATTCTAAGTTATATAGTGAAATAACGTATAAAGGGAAATATATTAGGAATTTACATGTTGTAAGAGGTGCAAATGGAGTTGTAGATAAACAATATTTGTTATCTAATAGAAATTTTGATATAACGAATGACACCATCTTCGTCATGGATATTGAAGGGCATTTATCTGATGACACACAAGAGTTAAACGTAAATTTAGGAATATCGAATCTGTCTTATGGAGTGCCTCCAAATGGAAGACAAGAAGATACAGACGTTACATTACCAACCGATGGTTTACAAACGAATGATGCACGAGTTTTGGCTGCCATTAAGCATGGAGACGAAATTCAGTTTGTATCGAATTCGATAAATCCATCCACAGGGTTTTCTGCAATTTATCATGGGGTCTTAACAAACTTAGACGAGCCTGAAATTACGGCACGTTTAATAGGTGATAGCATTAGAGATTTTGGTTATCCTAATATAGCTTGGACAGGAAACGAGGAATGTGATAATGAAGTGATTATTGCCTTTAATCATACATCGTTAACAGATTACCCAGGAATTTCTTGTGTATATGTTAATAACGATAGAGAATATTCCGATGTAATAGAATTGAAGAAAGGAGAGAGTTATGTAGATAGAACAGATGGAGGTAATGAACGATGGGGAGATTATTTTGGACTTCAAAGGAAATATAACGAACCAGGGAAAGTATATTCATTTGGGTATTTTGGTAATGCAGATAAAAGAAATACAGGATGGCATAATGAAATTATGAGTCCAGATACATCTATGTTAAGTGTTTCATTAAACTATTCTAATTCAAGTGGATTATGTGAACAAACAATAGAAGTAATCCCTTCTGGAGGAATAGCACCTTATACGTATAATTGGGATAATTACCCGAGCTATACAACTAATGTATCACCTGCTCTTTGTTCAGATGATAGTGTTATTGTTCAGGTTACCGATGATAGAGGATGTATGGTTGAATCTATAATACATACTAAACAAGCTGAATATCCAGGGGGAAATACAGTATTTCCAAATCCATTTATGAATAATTTTGTTGTTCAATTTAAAGTTGAAAAACAATCAAAAATTGAAGCATCTGTTTTTGATTTGAAAGGAAATTTAATTGATAATGTACTCAAGTTAAATGCAAAAGAAGGAGTTAATGAATTGATGTTTTCTCTTGAACCACTTGAAGCAGGTGTATACATTGTTAAAGTGAAAGCCAATGGAAAAGAGATCATTAAAGAAAAGGTTATAAAATATAATTAGAGATAAAGACTAATTGTATTAGAATTAAAAAGAGTTTATTTACCATTAATGGCAAATAAACTCTTTTTTTTTAATGAATTATTGAAATTTATATTAAGTAAGTGCTTTAAAACAAACTCTGTAATTATAATTTTTTTATTTTTACCCATATTTATAAACAATTATACAATGCGATTAATAATTCTATTTTTTATTTTATTCCAGACTTTTGCATTAAATGCGCAAGTAGGAATTGGAACAACATCTCCAAATCCAGCCTCTATTTTAGATGTAGAAAGTTCCACAAAAGGTTTTTTAATACCGAGATTAACAGCCAGTGAAAGAGATAATATTACAGATCCTGCAGAAGGATTAATGTTATATTGTACAAATTGTTGTTTATCTGGAAGTAGTCTTACATTTTATAATGGAGAACAATGGGAAAACGTACCCGAATGTACTACACGTGAAGATGTTGTTGCAGGAGCTTCTCAAGTAACTGCAAATGCAAATGATTTTGTTGTTGTATTAGGGAGTGATGGTAACTTATATTCATGGGGAGATGAAAGTCCTTCGAATAATAGGGCTTTAGGAATTGGAATAAACAATACGACTGGTAAGCCTAAAGAACCAACACCATTTGCAAATCCAGGTAATATTAGTTTTATTCAATCTGTATCGGCTCATCATGGGTCTGCAATAGCCTTATCGATAGATGGATATGTATATGGTGCAGGGTTATCGAATAAAGGCGCAGGAAATACGGGTGATCCTAACGAATTTACAAAGATTCAATTAGGAGCATCGGATACAAAAGCAATTTTGTTAGGATCTAGTGAAGGTGGTAGTATTGCTATTGGAGAAGATGATAAAGCCTATTTGTGGGGATATAATTCCGATAGTTATTTTGGAGCTTGGGCAGGAGTATTTCCTCAAGAAGTTTCTCTTCCTTCAGGCGTACTAACGTCTAATATTGTTAGTGTAGGAGGGTCCTTTCATTATTTAAGTATAGCATCTCAAACAAAGGTTTATGTAACAGGTTCTACAGCTTGGGGAACAACTTCTCCTGGAGCTTGGACAGCACATGCAGAAACATTTAATGCAATTTCTAAAGTACGTGTTGGGCGTAATATGATTATGGTTGAAGATAATGATGGATTGCATTTGCTGAATAATATAACGACAAAACAAACTGTTGATATTTCGGCTATTACTGATCCTATTATCAAGAAAACTACAGATGGAAGTGATAATAATTTATATATCGTTACAGCGAGTACGGTTTATTATAAAAATTTCCCGTCAGATATGTCTGGAGCTACAGAAGTAGATGCACCAGTAGGATTTGAAATTGAAGATGTACTTGTTAATAATATTAACTCAGATTGGGTAATGGTTAAACTAAAGCAAACAAGTGATAGTAGTGTTCATTATTATGGTTTTAAAGTAGGAACAAGTACTCAAGCCCATTTAGGCGATTTTAATGCATCACAAAATGTAATGCAGGATTTAAATTTAAATACAGCTGCAATTCCAAATGGTGTAGAACTAAATTGGTAATGTAAAAGAAAATGACTAGAAAAATAGATATTTAAATCCCATTGTTTCATGAAACAATGGGATTGTTGTTTTATAGGGAAACCATAAAATAACTTTATCTTTGTATTTTATAAAATACAATTAAATTAAAACGATGAGTTTACTACGTGAGTTAGATGAAAGAAGTGGATCAAAGTGTGAATTATGTTCTTCTACTGTTGGATTAGAGGCCTATCTAGTAGCCCCGCAAACAGAAGAAATTGCCCAAAATCAGGTTGCAACATGTTCTACTTGTCGTGATCAGATCAATGAAGACATAGAATTAGATTCTAACCACTGGCGTTGTTTAAATGAGAGCATGTGGAGTGAAGTTCCTTCAGTTCAAGTTATGGCTTATCGAATGTTAAATAAATTTGATTCTGAAAATTGGGCTCAAAGCTTAATCGATATGATGTATATGGATGAAAAGACAACGGAATGGGCGTCTTGGAAACCAGCAGAGAAAATTGTGCATAGAGATGCGAATGGTCATGTATTAGAAAATGGTGATTCTGTTACTCTAATAAAAGACCTTCAGGTAAAAGGTGCTGGAAGTTTTAAAGCAAAGCAAGGAACCCATGTAAGAAGAATTCGACTGGATCCTAACAATGCAAATTACATAGAAGGTAAGGTAGAAGGACAAGATGTTGTTATCATTACAGAATATGTAAAGAAATCAAAATAAATAAAAAAAACCTCTTTAGAAATTAATTTCTAAAGAGGTTTTTTTTATGAAAAATTCATTTAAATTATTTCATGAAACTTTCTAAATGTTGAATGTATTGAGCTGGAGTCATACTTTGATATCCAGTACGTCCTAGTACATTCTTTTTATGATCTAACAGTAAAACTGTAGGGTAACCTTTAACGTTAAACTGTCTTTGTAATTGAACCATTTCTGGTGTTACTTTAGAACGATCTCTACGAGGGAAATCTAATTCTAACATAATGAAATTATCATTAGCATATTTAGCAAATTCAGGCTTGCTTAATACTTGTGCTACTAAACGCTTACACCATCCACACCATTTTTTACCTGTGAAAAAAGCAAAAACGGGCTTTTTCGTTTTTTTAGATAATTTAAATGCAGTTTGTACATCCGTTACCCAAACAACTCCAGATTCGCTAGTAGTTTCAGTAGGTTGTGCTTCACGAACGTTTTGCTTTTTAGGTTGTTCTACCTTAATTGGTGTAGAAGTTTCAACTTTATTAGTCTTTGGTTCGTTATTAGTGTCATTTGCTCCACAAGATGCAATCATCATTGTAATGGCAAATAAAAAGGCAAGATTTTTCATAAGATTTTATTTTTATCAAAGTTAGTCTATGTTTAGGTCATATAATTACATGATATATGCAATTTCACACAATTTAATTAAATTCTTTTAAGTTGCTGCTTAAACATTTTGATTTGCTCATCAAACATATTCTTTTCATCTAATTTTTTAGCTTCAGTTAAAAGTCTTTGAGCCTCTTGTTTACGACGCCTGTGCATAGCAACACCAGCTAAACTTAATTTAACCATAGCTAAATCTTGATTAGACGAAAGTCCAATTTTTTGAGCTTGCTTAAAGTGTTTTTCTGCGACGTTAATATTATGCTGAGAAGCCATGTTCCCTTTTAAGAAGTAGAAGTAAGCATGTTGTTTCTTAACTAACTTCTCTGGATGAGTAATTTTATTAAGGTAATGCTCAGCCTTAGTCATATCTTGTTTTCTCATTTGCAATAACGTCATAATAATAAATTCGTTAAAGAAAATTAAGAATACAGGAATAGCTGCTAAAAGAATTAGGAAGATACCATTTCCGATATTACCTTGAATAAATTGCCAAATAGAAGTTGCAAATAAAAGAACTGCCAAGGCGATTTTAATTTCGCGATTAAATTTTCCGTACATAAGGTAAAAGTGATTGTATTTTGTACTTATTGAAATTAAAAAACGAGAAATTCAAGCTATTTTGAACTTCTCGTTTTTCAAGTTTATCTGAATCAATAATTAATTGAGGTGACTACCAATATGCAAATGGTGTGCCAACTAATTAATTCGTAATAAATTATACTGTTCTCGAAGTGTCAAATTGTTCTAAGTAGTCAGCAACACGTCTTAAGAACATACCACCTAAACTACCATCAACCACACGGTGATCGTATGAAAGAGATAAGAACATTTTTTGACGAATTGCAATAACATCACCATGTTCAGTTTCTAAAACTGCAGGTTTTTTAGTTATTGATCCTACTGCCAAAATGGCAACTTGAGGTTGGTTAATGATAGGTGTACCCATAACATTTCCAAATCCACCAACATTAGTTAAGGTAAATGTTCCTCCACTAATATCGTCTGGTGCTAATTTATTAGCCCTTGCTTTATTTGCTAATCCATTAACGCTCTTTGTTATGCCAAGAAGAGATTTCTCATCTGCATTTTTAATAACAGGAACAATTAAATTTCCAGAAGGAAGCGCTGTAGCCATACCAACATTAATGTCGTTGTGTTTAATGATCTTATGACCATCAACTGATACATTAATCATTGGGTAATCTTTAATAGCTTTAACAACGGCTTCAATAAATAGAGGTGTAAATGTAATATTTTGTCCTTCTCTTTTCTTGAAATCGTTTTTAACACCATTTCTCCAGTTTACCATTCCAGTAACGTCAGCTTCAACAAATGAAGTTACGTGAGGCGAAACATGCTTAGACATAACCATATGGTCTGCGATTAATTTACGCATTCTGTCCATTTCAATAATCTCATCATTTGGTCCAACAGGAACCGAAGGTGCTGAAATAGGTTTAGCTGCAGGAGCAGGCTTGTTTGCTTTAGCAGGTTTAGCTGTAGGAGCCTTAGCTTTAGGTGCAACACTAGTTTTACCAGCTTTTTTATCTGCAACAAATTGAAGAACGTCATGTTTAGTAATACGACCTTCTAACCCTGAACCAGAAATAGAATCTAATTCCTCCATTGTTATTCCCTCTTCACTAGCAATACTACGTACTAATGGCGATAAGAATTTTCCTGAAGGTGATTCTTTTGAACTTATATTTGTTGAAGTATGTTCTTCAATAGTTGTTTGAACAGTAGTTTCTAACTCCGCTTCTACGGCTGGAGCAGTTTCTGCAGCTGGTGCAGAAGAAGATGCCTCTGCTGCATCTGTTTCTATGATGGCAATAACTTGACCAACTTCTACAACGTCATCTACGTCAAATAAAATTTCAACTAAAACTCCGCTGTCAGACGCAGGTACTTCTGAATCTACCTTGTCAGTAGCAATTTCTAAAACCGTTTCATCTAATTCGATAGTATCTCCAATAGATTTAACCCAGTTTGTAATGGTTGCCTCAGCAACACTTTCACCCATCTTGGGCATGATTAATTCAACTTTTGCCATTATATGCTATGAATTTTTTTGTCCTAAGAATTTTTACGCACCACAAAATTAATTTTTTCAGTCGAATTGGAGTTGTTTTTCCCTATCTTTTTTATGTGTTTATAAATAAAATGACTATAGATAATCAGAAATACAGACGTAAAATCTAGTTATTTCACATTTGGATCAAGAGAAATATATTCATCACCTTCTTGATATGGTAGATAGTTGATAATGAATTGAAACATTTCATCAGTGGTTTTCATACTACCTTCTCGTCCAGTTATTAACTGTGGAGGATCAAATGGATTATCCAAATTATCTAAGGTATTATCAAAGGTAGCTTCAACCTTTAGTAATGATCCTTTAGGGATTTTAAGTAGGTTTTTAAATGTATAAAAATATTGCCATCTAAAATTCCAATCTTCAATGTTTATTAATGGAATCGTATCGTTTTCTAAGGTTATAGCATAAGCTTTCATAGACTTACCAAGCAAATGCATATGTGGATTAATCGTTACAAAAGACAAGTCTTTCGGGACCCGTAATTGGGTTGTAAATTGTTTTACCGTATTGGGTGGAATGACCAATGGAGGGACCACAGGAGACACTCCTGATGTTCCTAATTGAAATTCTCTAAGTGGACGTTTAGGAGCTTCATCGGCATAGTAAATGTTTAAGTAAGATTGATCAAATGTATCTATAGGGCTTGGTCCGTAGTGTATGTCATTTAAATAAAACATACCTGTTTTAGGCAATTTAAACCCTCCAATCCCATCCGGGTATTCAACAGCTTGAACTCCTGGTAGGTAATTTACGATAGAAGGGACTAGCGTTGGGAAGCTTCCATCAGGGTATGGGAAATCTAAAGCAGTATAAGCATCTTGCTGTAAATAATCTTCACGATCTACCCAGTTTTCACCTTGCCATACATTTTTAGGTCTAAAATATTGAAGTAAGTGGCCATTCATATGGTGAACAAATCTTCGGTTTCCTGGAATAAATTCAATCATTTTAACAAAAGTATCTGTAGGTATCTCGTAAGGTAGCTTAGATATTAAGAATCGATCATTATTATTTCCATAAATAGGAATACGCTCAGGCATTTTCACTACTAAATCAGGTTTCCCAAGTTTAGAGCCTTTAATGACTGGAACCGGAGCTTCATGTTCTGGATTCCCATGTTTAGCGCCTTGTTTATGCCATGTTCTAATAAGTTTAATTTCTTGGTCTGTTAATCCTTTTTCTCCAAGAAAAGTAGAGTATGATTTATCGGCTGGCCACGGAGGCATATATTTTTCAGCAGTAACGTAGGCTATCATTTTAGATCGTTTGGCTACATCATGATAGTTTGTTAAAGAAAATGGAGCTCCACCATTGGGGTGATGACATTCGACACAATTATTATAAATTATTGGAGAAATATGCTGAGCAAAAGTAATCAGTGAATCTGTATTTTTTATCGGTTGTACTGGTGTTATTTGTTCTGTATTTGAATTGGAACAAGAAGCCAAAGCCAAAAGTAGTAATGTGAAAAATACGTGTTTGTGCATTCGTGAAAATTTAGATTTTACAAATCTAAAAAAGAATTTGATGTTATACGCGTTTAGTGATTAAGACTGTTTAATTTATTTGAATACTTAGTAACATTCTCATTGTTAAGTTAATGTTTTCTTTTTGTAAGAGTTGGAATAATCATTTGGTAATGAAAAATAAAATTCTACATTTGTACCGTATAAAAAATACAAGACATGACATTTGTGCAATTACATCATCATCATTTTCATACTGGCCCTCAGGCGAGCAGGAGATGATATGTGTAAAAATAATATAAAACTATCTAAACCCGTCTGAGTAAATCAGATGGGTTTTTTGTTTTTTTACGACTCCTTTTTGCGTTTACTCAGGCATTTTTATTAAACCATGAGTAGACTAAAAATTGCCATCCAAAAAAGTGGGAGATTAAATAAAGACTCTCTCAATTTGTTAAAAGATTGTGGTCTTGCCATAAACAATGGAAAAGACCAACTCAAAGTAAATGTTCAAAATTTCCCATTAGAAATCCTCTATCTAAGAAATTCAGATATTCCACAATATCTAGAAGATGGAGTTGCTGATATAGGAATAATAGGAGAGAATCTTCTTGTAGAAAAGCAGAAGAATGTAGAGGTTGTTCAAAAGTTAGGATTTTCCAAATGTAGATTGTCATTAGCTGTTCCAAAAGAAGTAAATATTGATTCTGTACACTATTTCCAAGGAAAAAAAATAGCCACCTCTTATCCAAATACCCTAAAGCAATACCTCAATAATAAAGGTGTTCAAGCAGAAATACATACAATTTCCGGATCTGTAGAAATTGCACCTAATATTGGATTAGCCGATGGGGTATGTGATATTGTAAGCTCCGGAAGTACATTATTTAAAAATGGACTTCAGGAAACAGAAACATTATTAAAGTCTGAGGCTGTTTTAGTAAAATCTCCTTTGTTGGATGAAGTAAAACAAAATGTCTTGTCTAAATTATTATTTAGAATACAATCTGTATTACGGTCTAAAAACACAAAATACATTCTTTTAAACGTACCGAACTCTAAAATACAAGCTGTAACCAATATTCTTCCTGTTTTAAAAAGTCCTACCATCTTACCATTAGCCGAAGAAGGGTGGAGTTCTTTACACTCAGTAATCGACGAAGGTAAATTCTGGGATGTTATTGATGCATTAAAAGGCGCTGGAGCAGAGGATATTTTAATTGTTCCAATAGATAAAATGGTATTGTAATGGAGTTAATTGTAAAACCGAGTATAAAGGATTGGAATACACTAACGATTCGTTCTGAAAAAGAGCAAGGTCAATTAGAAGATCTTGTAAAGAATATTTTAAATACGGTGAAAGCGAAAGGTGATCCTGCAATAAGGAATTACAGCATGCAATTTGATCGGGTGAATCTTAAGCAAATAAAAGTATCAGAAAAAGAATTACAGCAATCTGAATTTCAATGTTCAGAAGAACTAAAGAGCGCCATACAATTAGCTAAGAGTAATATCGAAACCTTTCATTCTGCTCAAAAAGATAATGATAAGATCATTCAGACCATGAAAGGCGTTTCTTGTTGGAGGAAAAGTGTTGGGATAGAAAATGTAGGATTATACATCCCTGGAGGTAGTGCGCCATTATTCTCTACAATATTAATGCTCGGAATACCAGCGAAAATAGCAGGGTGTAAAAACATTATATTATGTACACCTGCGAATGCTCAAGGCGAAATACACCCCGCTATTCTTTATACAGCTAAACTATTAGGTATAACTAATGTATATAAAGTTGGTGGTGCTCAGGCGATTGCTGCTATGGCTTATGGAACTCAAGAAATACCATTAGTTGATAAAATTTTTGGTCCAGGAAATCAATATGTTACAAAAGCAAAAGCATTAATACAACAAGAAGGAGTTGCCATTGATATGCCAGCAGGACCCAGTGAAGTATTAGTGGTGACCGATGGTACTGGAAATCCAGAATTTATTGCATCTGATCTATTGTCTCAGGCCGAACACGGAAAAGATAGTCAAGTAATACTATTAA
Organism: Flavobacteriales bacterium; assembly: GCA_965243605.1. Taxonomy (GTDB): domain Bacteria; phylum Bacteroidota; class Bacteroidia; order Flavobacteriales; family CAJXXR01; genus JBMYYR01. The sequence continues at coordinate 3,849 of CBDEVQ010000028.1, read as the reverse complement.
GTTCTGACATTGAGGTGTTAAACAAAACCTTAGAGGAACTGGATAAACAAGTCAACCTATTGCCACGTAAAGATATAGCTATAGAGGCCTTGAAAAATAGTAAAGCCATTCTTTTAGATTCTGTGGATTTATGTATTGAATTTAGTAACCAATATGCACCAGAACATTTAATCTTAGCCATGGATGATTTCGAAGATTGTATTGAACAAGTTAGAAATGCAGGCTCGGTATTTTTAGGACACTACAGTTGTGAAAGTGCAGGAGATTATGCAAGTGGAACAAACCATACACTTCCAACAAATGGATTTGCAAAAAGTTATAGTGGCGTATCGTTAGATAGTTTTGTGAAGAAAATTACTTTTCAGAAGATCACAAAACTTGGAATAGAAACGATAGGTCCGGCCATTGAAATTATGGCTGAAGCCGAAGGACTATTGGCTCACAAAAATGCAGTGTCCGTAAGATTAAACAATTTGTAATATGATAGATGTAAATACTTTAGTGAGAGATAATGTTAAGACCTTAAAACCTTATACATCGGCAAGAGATGATTTTAACGGAGAAGCGTTAGTGTGGTTAGATGCTAATGAAAATCCTAATGATACCTATTTTAATAGATATCCAGACCCTAAACAAGAAGAATTAAAGGAAGTATTATCTATACATAAAAATGTATCACCAAAACAAATTTTTATTGGGAATGGGAGCGATGAAATTATAGACTTATTATTCAGAGCATTTTGCGAACCAAAGCAAGATAAAGCTTATGTTTTTAATCCTACTTATGGAATGTATAAGGTAAGTGCACAAATTAATCAAGTGGAATTGGTTAATCTAAAATTAGGAAATACGTTTCAATGGCCTTCTTTTAAATCTATTCAAGATCAAATAAGAACAAAAGGCCTCATGTTTATATGCTCGCCAAATAATCCAACAGGTAACAGTTGCTCATTATCGGATATTAAAAATATGGCCGATCAATTTAATGGGCTTTTGGTTGTAGATGAAGCCTATATTGATTTTTCAAATTTACTAAGTGCGATTACTTTAATAGAGTTTACACCTAACTTGGTTGTTGTACAAACGTTTAGTAAAGCACTTGGACTTGCTGGTTTACGTTTAGGAATGGCCTTCGCTAATCCTGTAATTATTAATGCTCTTAATAAAATTAAACCGCCTTATAATGTGAATACCTATAGCCAATCTATGGGGAAAGAAGCCATATTAAATCAGGATCGTATTAAAGAAGATATAAAACAAATTCAAAAGGAAAGGGCTCGATTGTTAATAGAATTAAAGCAATTAGATGGTATAGAAAAAGTTTATCCTAGTGATGCTAATTTTTTGCTTGTAGAATGCAGAAATGCTGAAAGTGTATATCATTCTCTTAAGACCCATGGGATTATTGTGAGAAATAGAGCTACTGAAATTAATAAGTGTATCCGAATATCAGTAGGAACTCCAGAACAGAATGATCAATTGTTGAACGTATTAAAGAAAATGTAATGAAAAAACGAGTTTTATTTATAGATCGAGATGGAACCTTAATTGTAGAACCTCCTGTAGATTATCAAGTCGATTCTTTAGAGAAATTAGAATTTTATCCTGGTGTTTTTCAATGGTTATCTAGAATAGCTATTGAGTTGGATTATGAATTAGTAATGGTTACCAATCAAGATGGATTAGGGACATCGTCATTCCCTGAAGACACATTTTGGCCAGCACAAAATAAAATGATAAAGGCATTGGAAAATGAGGGGATCACCTTTTCTAATGTTTTAATTGATAAGAGTTTTCCAGAAGAAAATTCATCAACAAGGAAGCCAAAAACTGGATTGTTACAACCTTATATTTATGGAAATTACGATTTAGAAAATTCCTTTGTTATTGGTGATCGGTTAACCGATATAGAGCTTGCTAAGAATTTAAATGCTCAAGGTATTTTTATTGGAGAAGATTCTAGTCAGGCTGTATTGTCGACAACCTATTGGGAGGATATTTATAATTTTTTAAAAAACAAACCTAGAGCAGCTACGGTTAAAAGAGAAACCAAAGAAACCAAGATATCTGTGTATTTAAATTTAGATGGAAATGGCCGGTCTCAAATAAATACAGGTTTAGGTTTTTTTGATCATATGTTAGAGCAAGTTTCTAAACACGGAAATATTGATTTAAATATTGAGGTTAAGGGAGATTTAGAAATTGATGAACACCACACAATAGAAGATGTAGGTTTATGTTTAGGTGAAGCATTTTTATTAGCCCTAGGTTCTAAAAAGGGTATTGAGAGATATGGATATTTACTCCCGATGGATGACTGTTTATCTCAAGTGGCTATAGATTTTGGTGGTCGATCTTGGTTGGTTTGGAATGCTTCTTTTAAAAGAGAATTAATTGGAGATATGCCTTCGGAAATGTTTATGCATTTTTTTAAATCATTTTCGGATACTTCTAAATGCAACCTTAACATAAAGTCAGAAGGCGACAATGAACACCATAAAATAGAGTCTATTTTTAAAGCGTTTGCAAAAGCTTTAAAAATAGCCATCTCCAAGTCAGATAATTTCTCAATACCTAGTACAAAAGGACGGTTATGATAGCAATAATTAAATACAATTCTGGAAACATTAATTCTGTTCAAAATGCCATTAATAAGTTGGGGTATAATTGTGTGGTTACAGATTGCGAAACAGAAATATTAAAGGCTGATAAGGTTATTTTTCCAGGTGTTGGAGAAGCAAGTTCAGCCATGTTATACCTCAAGCAAAACGGATTAGATAAAACCCTTTTAAAGGTAAAGCAACCCTTTATGGGTATTTGCTTAGGGCTCCAATTAATGTGTAACTCTAGTGAGGAAGGTAATACCACATGTTTAGGTATTTTTGATACGGAGGTTAAAAAATTTCCGAATGTAGATATTGTACCGCATATGGGGTGGAATATATTAAAGGGAATCAAACAGAATCCATTACTACAAGGGATAGAAAAAACGGATGATGTTTATTTTGTCCATAGTTATTATGCGGAGCCTTGTGAAGAAACTTTAGCCGAAGGTGATTATATTATTCCATTTAGCGCTGTATTACAAAAGGATAATTATTACGCTTGTCAATTTCACCCAGAGAAATCTTCTATTGTAGGAGAACAAATCTTAAAAAAATTTTTAGAATTATGAGAATTATACCAGCTATAGATATTATTGATGGAAAATGTGTTCGATTATCTAAAGGCGATTATACAACAGCAAAAATATATAGTGAAGATCCTATAGAAATTGTAGCACAATTTGAAGACCATGGAATAGAATCGGTACATATTGTTGATCTGGATGGAGCCAGATCTCAACATATTGTGAATTACAGAATTCTGGAGGAAATTAGGCGGAAAACAAAATTGCATATCGATTTTGGAGGAGGGTTAAAGACTAACGAAGACCTTAAAATAGCTTTCGAATCTGGAGCAGATCAGGTTACAGGAGGGAGTATAGCTGTTGATAACCCAGAATTATTTATGTCTTGGGTAAGCCAATTCGGATTAGATCGAATAATTCTTGGTGCCGATTGCGTTAATCGAAAAATTGCAACACATGGGTGGTTTGAACAATCAGAATGGGACGTTTTAGATTTCATAAAAATGTATGAACAGCATGGAATAACCAATACCATTTGTACAGATGTTATGAAAGATGGGATGTTAGAAGGCCCATCTATACCTTTATACCAAGAAATTTTATCCAATTGTTCTACACAACTTATTGCGAGTGGAGGTGTTTCGTGCATTAATGATTTGGTAGAATTAAAAAATATTGGATGCCATGGTGCCATTGTGGGTAAAGCATTTTATGAAGGA
>CBDEVQ010000027.1:0-7833 GCA_965243605.1 Flavobacteriales bacterium | reverse complement strand
CATTTTGTTTTGATTTTGAATATCTATCGTGATTAAACTTCAACCCTTCGTTTCTTTCACCAGCTGGTAATAATCTATCGTAGAAATCAGAATGATATGTTGTAGTAATCATTCCTCTATATTCGTGATATATAGATGGTTGTATAATCTTTACTTGAGGCAAAACAGAACCATTGTAAAAGTGGAAATCATCCCAACTTCTTTCTTTGTAAAATATACTTCTATTTTTCATTATAACAATTCTTTATTAATTATACTTACTCCTTTTTGCTGAACAACTTGAGTTGAACATTTATTTGCAAATTCAAGAGATTCTTCAATTGAACGAGTCTGTATATATTTAAATATAAGACCTGCCAAAAAACTATCTCCAGCTCCAGCAACATCCTTTACACCAACATCTTTGGTTGGATAATTTTTTCCATTCCAATCACATCCATTTGGGCCTCGTGTAATAATTGTTTTTTCTTTTAATAATACATTACTATCTATCTGAGTTTTGCTTCTTAGATATTCATTATAATTTATCTTTATATAAGATATGTACTTACACCAACTTCCAAGTTTTTTCTTTGTATCTAAAAAAGTTGGACAATTACATTTTGATGATATTTCTTCTATATCGGATTTTGATAAGAATCCTTTATCATAATCTGCAAATACAACCAAATCAAATTCATCTGTATTTGGCAGTTCTGTTAAATTAAGATTAGAAACTTTATCATTTTCATCTATTCGTAATAAAATGTAATTATAAGAATCATCAACATATCTTATTTTTGTAACTTCTTCAGTATTACAAACCAAATGAGTATCAACTCCAAGTGCTTTTAGATTCAATTGAACATTTTCAGCCATACCTTTGGAATAAGTTTCTCTCAATGGTTTAATGACAGGTACTGGTGCCTCTGGTGATAATCTTAAAACATCACCATAAATAAAAACATCATCACAACTCTCTCCTATTACTAATACTTTCATATCTATCCTTTTATATATTTTACAAATGATGAAAAAAGATTTTCTAACTGATTATTTTCAAATTTATAATCTTTCATTCCATCACTTCTAAATTGTTTTTTATATTCTATCTCTAATATGTTTTCTCTATCTGTTAATCCAATGTGAGATAAATCTATAATAGATAGTTTGTTATTTAAATATTGAAAAGTAGTTATAAACTTATCTATATCTAACTTCGGGTCTCCATTTTCATTAACATACGCATCATAGTACTTAATTTCATTTGGTCTTATATGATATGATTGAAATCCTTTCCAATATTTTTCCTCAAACATAGATAATAAATATAAAATCATTCCTTTATGTGGACCTGATTCGTTAAAGAATTCTGTGTTTGGAAAATTATCTGCAAACTTTTTTATCATCTCATGGCTACCAAAAAAAGCATGGTCTGGAATATGTTGTAAGGGCTCTCCATTATTACTTAATTGACCTAATGGATATATCTGATTGGGTACATCATTTAATAATTTTTCTAAATCTTTTATATAAAATGTACTATCAACTCTTCCTATGAAAATACAATCATATACATCATCACATTCATTCAAGTACTTAGATAAAAACCTAAAAGAATAATGAAGAACATGATTATCTGTATTTAAAAAATCCTTCCTATCGTATAAAAAAACCTTTGGATTGTTCAATGTATTAAAGTCTTCTTCTGTAACAGATTCAAAGTTTGATGAACCTAAATATTCACTTGTTGTGCTTGGAGTGTGAATTACAATATCTAAGTTTGGAATGTCTAATATGTTCCAAAACTTTCTTGCAGTTTCAAAGGTTCTCCTTTCCCCATATAAAAAATATAAACATTTCATTACCAACTAATTTCCCAATCCTTAAATTCTGCTGCAATACAATCTACCTTATAATCTTTTCTACCACCATCAACTTCTTGTATTTTATTTTTTGCAGTATTTCGGATTCCATTCAATCCATGTGTTAACAACAAGTTATTTCCTACATCTTCACCATTTCTTGCGTTATCTTCATTTACCCAAATATGAGTATTCATCTGAGCCAATACAATTATTGCTCTGATAAAATCACCATCAATTTTTAATTGTTTTGTGGTAGTTAAGATTTCTGTAATATCATGTACGATTTCTTTAATCTCTTTTTGATATTCTTCTTTGTGTTGAGGTATTTTAACTTCTTTTAGTTGAACTATTGTTAATCTATCTATCAGTTCTCCTAATGTTGGTAAATATTTTCTAGCCATTTATATAACTTTTTAATTCCTGTTTCTAATTTTTCTGTTGGCTCCCACTCTAATAATTTTTTTATTAATTTATTATCAGAGTTTCTTCCTCTTACTCCAAGAGGCCCATCTATATTTTTTATCTTTATATTCTTATTACTAATTCTAATAATCATTTTAGTAAAATCATTTATGGATATCATTTCTTCAGAACCAACATTAATTGGAGTAGTTACTTCTGATTTCATTAATCTTCGTAATCCTTCAACACACTCATCTACATATAAGAATGAACGAGTTTGTTTTCCATCTCCCCAAACTTCAATAGTATCTCCTTCATTTGATTTTACAACTTTTCTACAAATAGCAGCAGGTGCTTTTTCTTTTCCTCCATCATAAGTTCCCATAGGGCCGAATATATTATGTAATCTTGCAATTTTTGTATCTATTCCATAATTTTTTCTAAATGATAAATACAATCTTTCTGAGTATAACTTTTCCCAACCATATTCTGAATCAGGATTTGCTGGATATGCCGAACTTTCTTCACAGTTAGGATTATCAGGGTCTAATTGATTGTGTTCTGGATATACACAAGCTGATGAGGTATAAAGAACTTTACCAATACCAAACTCCGAACATACCTTTAATACATTTAAATTAATTATAGATGAGTTGTGCATTATATCAGCATCATTTTCACCTGTAAATATGTATCCTGCTCCACCCATATCTGCCGCGAGTTGGTAAACTTCATCAACTCCATTACCATCTATAATCAAAGAAGATTTTACAAGATTTAGATTTCTTAAGTCACCTACAATAAAATCATCACAAATTTCACCATGTTCAAAATATTCATGTGATTTTATATCAACACATCTTACATAATATCCTTCTGATTTTAATCTTTTGGCTAAGTGTCCTCCAATAAATCCACCACCACCAAGTACTACTGCTGTTTTCATATTGCTAAACTTTTTATAAAATTTTTATCACTATCATCATTAATTATCTTTTTAATAACATTTCTATTATATTCAAATCTTTGAAAATTATGTTTGAAAAAATCTTTAATTTCATTTTCTATTTTAGATAATCTGATTATTTCACTTTGTATCATTTTAAATCGTTTACTTGGATTTTCTTCCAAATCATATGAATGGTCAACTACATCATCGAACCAATCAAAATCAAACTTTTCTCTCATTCTTTTTATATGACCATGTGTTGCCAATATAATTGGTATCTGATAAAACCACAATGGTTGAGTAGATTTTTCCGTAATGTGTATTACATCCTTCCACTCATATTGAGTTTCAGTAACTATATTAATATAAGCATGTTTATATAAATTATTTTTATAAGTTAAATCATGTTGAGGTCCGTTTTTATCAAATTCAAAATTTTCAAATTTACTTTTTTTACTTGTAATAGCATATAACCATTCAGCTTCTTTATCATATACTTCACTTTCTGTTTCATCAATGATTGGTGTATATGATGATTTAAAATAATCTATACAATCATTTTGTGTATTATAATAATCTTTAAATTTATCTCCTTGTAAAAAACTATAATCCACTTTATCTAGTAAATTTTCTTTTTTTAGAAAAAGAATTAATGCAGCTCTATGAGATTTAAATGCTCTATTATAACATTGAAACAAACAATCTCTTTCTGTATCATATCCCCAACTCCCAACTTCTTGAAATGACCTTCCAATCCCAACTGGTATATGATTATTTGCATAAACATTTATATTACTATTTGCTTGTTGTTTTAAATTATTAATCAAATCATTTCCACAAAAAAGATAAAATTGTTTTTCATCTATACCAATTGAATTTACATATTTTTTTATATTAATAATTGCATCTGGTGAATCACTTTCATGAAAAGTTACAAATAAAAACCTGATATTATATCCTTCTTTGTAAAGATTTATTATATCTAATGGGATTTCAAATTCTTTGTTTTCTAAATCCTGTGAAGGATACCCATATGTACGATAACATACATAATATGTTTTTTCTTTTTGAATATCATCTATATTACAAATAACATAATCATTTTTCATATCCCAATGACCGAATGTATCTAATATATTATCCTCAATATCCTCGTGCTGTTTTCTCAAAGAATCGGATAATAATATGTTAATTTTATTTGTACTCATGTTGTATATATATATTTAAAAATTAATAATACTATTAGAAATATGAACATCTGTTTGTTTTGTAAATTCTAATATACTATTTTTATTATTTAAAAATCTATCTTTATTGTTTTTATAAAAATCTATTATTTCATTTTCTAATCTACTTAATCGTAAACACTCTTCAATAATCATTTTTAATCTTTTTGTATTATCTAATTCTTTATCATAATCATGATTAATAAAATCATCAAATAAATCTAAATTATAGTCATCTCTTAAAGTTTTAACATGATTGGGAGATGCAACAAATATAGGTAATATTGGTAAACAAAATGGTTTTAAAGATTTTTCTGTTATATGAATACCATCAAACCAATATACTGATTCAGTAATTATATTTATGTAAGAATTTCTATAATCTTTAGGGTTAACTTTTCCTGCAAAATCATAACCTGTTTCAAATAAATTTTCAACATCTTTAAAATCTGAACTGTGTAATTCATAATCAGTTAATTTGGGTTTTTTCATTTTATTAACATGATTTTTTTTGTAAAAAGAAAATGACTTATTAATGTTATTAAAATCACTTTCTCTAAATTCATCCCACTCTGTTTTAGGTGGTGTTAGAAAAGAATAATTTGTATTATCTAAAAGACCATACATATCTAATAAACAGATTGTAAAAAATCTATGCTCTTTACCTTCTTTATTTACACATAAAAACATCTTATCTCTTTTTTCTTCATTCCAAACCAAATCAAAATACTTAAATTTTTCTAATAATGTTTTTGCAGTATTCTTCCATAAAAAATTTGTTTTAAATGTTTTAACATTTGTTTTAGAGTTTAAATTTTTTAAATTGGAATCATTATTAATTAGAATAATTTTTTCTTGATGATTATCAAATAAATTAAGTAATTTTTCTATCTGTTTATATGGTTGTGTTTCATGCATATCCATAAAAACTAATCTAAAATTATCTTCTTTTAATAATTCTTTTATTTTTTTTAGAAATACACTATCAGTAGAATATACATCTATAATACTATCAATCGAAAAGAATGATATAAAATCAATATAATAAAATTTTTCAGTTGAAGATATGATATCATTTGTATTTTTTAGATTTATATCAACTGTATTGTCTGAAAACCACATAAAGTGATTTAATGTATTTTCAATTGTTGAAGACTCATAAATACTATGCCTTAACTTATATAAATCTTCTAGTATATTCATTATCTATTCAAAAATTTTCTTCCCTTTTTTATTTCATTTCTCCAATAATCTAAAAGGTCATTCATAGTTTCTTCGAAGGTGTATTTTGGTTTCCATCCTGTATGTTTTCTAAACTTTTCTGTATTTGGTACTTGTAAATCGGCATCAATAGGTCTTAACCTGTCTTCATCAACCTCTACTTTAATATTTTTAACAGTTGATTGTGAAATTAAGTAGTTTAACATATCTCCAATCTTACAAGTATATTCACCACCAATATTGTAGTACTCTCCACCAATTGGATTTTCAGTTACCAATAAAAAATAGGCTTCTACTGCATCTCTAACATCTGCATAAGTTCTAAGTGAATCTAAGTTACCAACGTATATTGTAGGTTCTTGTAATCCAGCTTCTATCATTGCTATTTGTTTTGCAAAAGTTGATTCTGAGAATACATCACCTCTTCTTGGACCTGTATGTGTAAACATTCGTGTTGTCATTATGGTTATACCAAATGCTTCTGCATAATATCTACCTAATAAATCTGTTCCTACTTTTGATATTGCATATGGAGATGCTGGATGTATTGAACACTCCTCATCTATTGGTAATTTATCTTTTGGTACTCTACCAAATATTTCAGATGAAGCACAAACATGAACTACAACATCATCCTCACCATAATCTCTTATAGATTCCATTAAGTTTGCAGTACCTATAATATTTGTTTGTAAAGTTTCAAGTGGAGCTCTAAAAGATGTTTTTGGATAAGATTGAGCAGCTAAATGAAATACATAATTTGCTTCAGATTGTTCTACTGCTTGAATTACTGATGGTAAATCATTTAAATCTCCATTGATTAAAAACAATCTATCTTTCTTGTTAATTCTATCAAAGTGGTGTTCTAAGTTATCTAATCTATCGTTCCATCTAATAAATCCATAGATATCCCAAGTTGTATTCTCAATAAGGTAATCTACCAAGTGAGAACCAACCATTCCTGTTATTCCTGTTATTAATACATTCATTTGTTTTGTTTAAACCATTCAATTGTTTCTCTAATACCTTCTTCAAATGAATAACTTGGTTTAAATCCAAGATTATTTATTTTTTCGGTACTAACCATCCTAAAAGGTATAGTTGTAGGTTTAGAATTATCCCAAACAATCTTTGGGGAAAGGCCTGATACCTTTTGAATCGTATTTACTATATCTCCTACTGTAATTGGAGCTCCATATCCAACATTATACGGCTCCATTGGGTTACCATGTTCAATAATTGTTAATGCACCCTTAATCACATCCTTAACATACAAGAAATCTCTTACAACATCAGGTGAACCCCAAGCAGTGAATGGATTTTCACCTCCTAACATACGATTTATGATTGCAGGTATCACATGACAAGTTTTTACGTTAAAATTATCATTAGGTCCAAAGATTGCCGAACCTCTACCTAAGAATATCTTTAAATCAGAGAAGTTTGAAGTATGTTCCATCAATTTTTCTCTGTATCTTCTCATCCAACCATAACCAAAGTACGCAATGTAAGGTTCTTCTTCCCAAAATTCATCCTCCTTCACAGGATATCGTCTATCTGGATAACCAGTTGATGAGTTTAGGTCAAAAAACGAATCTACTTCGTTTCTAGCACACGCATCAAGTACATTTCCAAGTAAAGTGATGTTTCCAAGTGAACCTTGTATATCGGTTCGTACTGAACCAGGATGTAAAACATGACCTGCACAATGAATAACTAAATCTGCACCATTTGTGAGTTTGATTGCATCATCAAGGTTGTTTAAATCGATGTTTTCTAGTATTGTTATATCTTTTTGTATCTCTTCACTAACTTGTAGTGGTGAATTGTAGGTGTGAGTAGTAATATTCGCACCTAACTTGTTTAATTCTGTGATGAAGTGTGTTGCAAGGAAACCTGCACCTCCTGTAACTACAACTTCTTTGTTATTAAAGTAACTCATTTAGTATTTTTTTTAATTTATTTGGTTCTACTTTTGGTTGATGTAATCCTAATGGATTTTCATAGTAAATATCTTCAACCGAAAACTTTTTTGCAACATCATAAGGTGCAATATCTTCATCTTTAAGGTATTTACAAAAATATATATCTTCCATAGTGATTTCATCATCATTATATTTATCTGTAATCTCTATCATTCTTGATTTCTTACGAAATGATAATCCACCATTACCAACAATCTTTCCTT
>CBDEVQ010000026.1:0-7888 GCA_965243605.1 Flavobacteriales bacterium | reverse complement strand
CATGCTACAGTTTCAGGTACTTTAACCCGCGCTTTGGGTGCAGATACCCATATTGAAGTTGATCACTGTTCAACTTCATTAGCACCCCAAGATATATTGATGTTAAGTTGTGACGGTGTTCACCATTTTGTTAAACCTAAACAAATTCAAGAAATATTAAAAAATACTAAGAATTTAGAAGATGCTAGTAAAATTATTTGTGATTTAGCGCAAGTGAACAAGGTTCAAATGATAACTTAACTTGTTTATTAGTTAATGTTGAACAATTACCGCAACAAGCATTAAGTCAGTTAGTATTCACTCGCTTACAACAAGTTATACCACCAGCACTTAAACTTGGTAGTAAACTAGATCATTTTGAAATACTGGATGTACTTCAACAATCGAGTCGTTCACATGTGTACTTAGCTAAAGATTTACTTGAAGAAAAATTGGTCGTTATTAAAATCCCTTCTGTTAATTTTATAGATGATATGGATTATTTATCTGGTTTTATAAAAGAAGGTTGGATAGGCAATAAAATCAATCACCCTGCGATAATGAAAATTTATCCTAGATTAGAAACAAGTAAGTTTTTGTATCATGTTTGTGAATATATTGAAGGAGAAACTCTAGCCGTTTGGATTAGAGAAAACCCAAATCCACCTTTAATGAAAGTACGTGATATATTAGATCAGTTGATAAAAATTCTTAGGGTTTTACAGCGCCAAGATATATTACATTGCGATATTAAAGGAGATAACTTTATTATCGATAGCCATGGTCGTATTAAACTCATTGACTTTGGTAGTAGCCATGCAGGAACGATAAAAGATATTTCGACTTCAAAATCATCAGAAGAAATCCCTTTTAATCAAGGAACACTTAATTTTAGCGCACCAGAGTTATTTTATGGCCAAGAAAGTAGTCATAAAAGTGAATTGTATTCTTTGGCTGTGTTAATTTATCAAATGTTAACGACGCGTTTGCCATATAAAGAAATTAATCAAGTTGAAGAAGTTGCTAAGCAATATCATTTATGGCGTTATAAACCTATAACAACCTACCGAAAAGATTTGCCAAAATTTCTTGATATAGTTATGTCAAAAGCATTGGCTGCCAATCCTGCTAATAGATATGAGCATTATTCAGAGTTTCTTGCCGAATTTAATATGAGTGAAAAAATGGATAATAATGCTGTTGCTAATATTCCATTGATAGAAAGAGATCCTGTGAAGTTTTGGCAAGGGGTAAGTGGGGTTTTATTTATTGCTTTGGTTAGTAGTTTATTTATGTAGAATATTAGCGTCTAATTAGTGTTTTATTTGTTGAAATTAGTTAATTTCAACAAATGTATAACTTTTTTTACCCGTAAATTTTAAATGAAATACTTTTTTCGCAGCATCATCTAATTGAATATGACTTGCTGTAATAATATAACCCGTTTTATCGCATTCAACTTCTTCTACAAACCAATTGCTTTTGCTTAGCTCAGTTATTGTTGTTTCACCATTAATTTTTAATTTGTGAATGGTAGGTTCAATTATATTTGTTTCTAACACTAAATATTGATTGAAATACTTACATTCAAACTTGCTTGCTGATGCAATGGATTGAAACGAATAAAATAAGCAAAAAATCACTATTGAAATATCTAGGTAATTCTTAAAAATCAACATATTAATCTATTACAGGTAAAACTGAAGAGTGATGTTCAACAATTAACCATTGATCTTCTTTTTTAGTATAAAAGAAGCTAAATCGAGCAACCTTTGTAATAATTTTCCCTGAATTTATCCATTTAAAAGTATAAATGCCATTACAAATTGCTAAATCACCAAAAACACGAATATTTGATTCATTAACTTCAATGCTTCTACTTTTAAATTTAAAAAGCTGATCAAAATAGTCTTTAATTAATATTAAGTTATCACGCTTTATTGGTGATAATGTTCCCCATAAAGTTGCTCGTTTATCATATAAAGCACAGATATTATCAGAAGAATCCTTACAAAATGATGAAGTCCACATGCTCAAGGTTTTAACTATTTCTTCTTTAACCAAAATATATTTCCTCGTTGTTTTTGTATGAATCATTAATGCAATTAATTTAAGATTTTTGTCATAAACATACTGTAAGGATCTTCTTTATAATTATCAAAAGGAGCACATTCTGAGAACCCAAATTGTCGATATAGTTGTTGGGCTGGAAGAAAAACATCCTTTGTTCCTGTCTCTAAGCTAAGTCTTTTATATGAACGTAAATTGGCTTGCTCGATAATATGTATCAACAATTTTTTAGCAATTCCTTTGCGCAAAAAATTGGTTGATGTACGCATAGATTTTATTTCACCATGCTCGGCATTTATTTCTTTTAGTGCGCCGATACCTGCTAATTCATTATCAATCCATAAACTCCAAAAGGTAATTTTTGGTGCTTGCAGTGCGGTTAAGTCTAATGCATGAATACTTTCAATAGGAGAGTGACGTAACATATCCTTATGGTGTTCTTCTAATAAGGATATAATATTTTTATTTTTTAAATCACCAACACGAATATCCATTTTATACCTTTAGTTAATTTGTTGTACAACCGAATAATAATTTTTATTAGCATTCGAGGAAGCTTTCTAAATAATAAGTCGTTGTTGTTTAGTAGTAAATAATACTTTTAACTAAGCTGGTAACATGATTAATATTATTATATTCATAGCATTTTCTGATAAATATATGTTACTTAAAAATATTTTTTATAATTGTCGTTTATTATGTTTTTGCTTTTGTTGGTACTGGAAAAACGTTAAATGAGTTTTCTAATTTAATGAAAGATAATAGTAAAATAAGTAAAGATGTAGGATTTAGATATTTAATAACAAGGCGCTATGGCTTTGATTTGGGCCTTGATATAGCTAGAGGTCATGAAGAAACTGTTGTTTTTATTCAAGCAGGCTCAGCTTGGTAAATAATATATAAAGTTACTTAAACATATTTTTTAAGCAACTTTAAACTATTTACCTATACAGAAAGAGCTAAATATTTTACTTAATAAATCATCACTGGTGAATTCACCCGTTATTTGATCTAATTCAAGCTGACAAATTCTTAACTCTTCGGCTAATATTTCACCTGCCACATACGACTCTAGTTGTTCTAATCCAATGATTAAGTGCTCATGAGTATTGTCTAAAGCTGTTAAATGGCGCCTTCTGGCCATAAACCCACCTTCAGTATTACCTTGGTAGCCCATTATAGCTTTTAAGTGGTCTTTTAAGCTATTAACGCCTTCTTTTGTTTTCGCAGATAAGGTAATGGCTGTATGTGTTATTTTATCTTTATCAATAAATTCCGTCAGTCCAAAATTAGTTTGGTTAATATTTTCATTAAGATCTGCCTTATTTCTAACTAAAGTTAAACCTATATCTTTTGGCAGCTTTTCAAAAAATTCAGGATAATAACTCTTAATATCTTGTTCATCTTCTAAAATGCTATGGTTTTCACTGGCATCAACCATTAACAATACTCTATCTGCCTTTTTAATTTCATTCCAAGCACGTTCAATTCCTATTTGTTCAACTTTATCATCACTATCGCGCAAACCAGCAGTATCAATGATATGTAGTGGCATACCGTCAATATGAATTTGCTCGGTAAGTACATCACGTGTTGTACCAGCAATATCTGTAACTATGGCGCTTTCTTTTCCGCTCAAAGCATTTAACAAGCTTGATTTACCTGCGTTTGGCTTACCTGCAATAACTACACGCATACCTTCGCGAATAATACATCCTTGTTGTGCTTGTTTACGAACCCCTTCTACTTGGCTGATAATGGCTTTAAGATCGGTCACTACTTTTTTGTCAGCAAGAAAATCAATTTCCTCTTCGGGAAAATCAATAGCGGCTTCTACGTACATACGAAGATGGATAATGCTTTCTACCATTTCATGGACTAGTTTAGAAAAATCACCTTGAAGAGAATGTAATGCTGATCGAGCCGCTTGTTCCGAGCTAGAATTAATTAAATCTGCAATAGCTTCGGCTTGTGTTAAATCGAGTTTGTCATTTAAAAAGGCTTGTTCACTAAATTCTCCTGGTTTAGCTATTCGAATGCCAGGCAAAGATATAATCTCTTTTAATAACATATCAAGAATTATCGGTCCGCCATGTCCTTGTAATTCAAGTACGTCTTCACCTGTAAATGAATGAGGGGCTTTAAAAAAAAGTGCAATTCCTTGATCTAAAGTTTGATTGTTTTTATTTTTAAAAGGTAAATATTCTGCTTTTCTAATTTCAGGTACTTTTCCTAAGATTACTTGTGCTACCATTTCCGCTTGTGGCCCTGATATACGAATAATTCCAACGCCTCCTCTACCCGGTGCAGTTGCTTGGGCTGAGATTGTCTCGTTATTGGATTGTAATACATTCGTAGTCATAATTTTTTTCCTAGAAATAAGTTTTGCTATTATATTTCTTTATGCTCAAGGGATAAACTGATTATTTTTTCCTATACTGTACTTTTAACAAATTTATAAATCTTATATTTACATGAAGTTATTTTTATATTTTATTTTTATAGTATATTTTTCATCAATAAAATTTACTAATGCTGCACAAATTATTGATTTATCAAAATTTGAAGATGGAATCTTGGGAAATCATGTAATTTATTTTCAAGAAAACGAAGGACAAAAGCTATCAATTGAACAAGCAATAGTTGCCTTTAATACAAATAAAAGTCATAAAGGAACGGGAAACTCTCTATCTTTAGGGTTAGCTACAGATCCTGTGTGGCTTAAGGTATCAGTGAATAACCCTGATTTAGATTCTGTTATCTACAGACTATCTATCGAAACTCCTTGGTTAGATTATATTGATACTTGGGTTGTTCAAAACAGTCAGATTAACAGTATATATTCTGGGGGAGATGGTATTCCTTATGAAAATCGTCCCATGCCATATAGATTCTATGCATTTGAACATGATTTTGAGTCTGGAACTTCAGAAATATATATTCGAGTAGAAACCTTGGGGCCAATGGCTATACCTATACGATTTAGTACTGTTTCTGCTGCTATAAATAGAGATATTTCAGCAGGATATCAATATGGTGTTCTCTATGGGGTAATGTTTGGTTTAGCTTTATATAATTTGCTGTTATTTTTCATGATCTCAAAGAAAGAGTATGGTTTATATAGCCTATATTTATTTGGTTTTATTGCAAATAGCTTATCTTATACAGGTCAACTTCATACCGTCCTAACTGGTGATTATGGTGTACATTTTCAAGATTGGCTTGATGCTTTTTTGATGATCACCTACAGCATTGCCGGTCTTCATTTTGCTCGGTTTTTATTAAATACTGCTAATTATGCTCCAACTTTAAATAAAGTGACTTACTGGGTTACTATTGTTATCCCGAGTTTCATGGTGTTAGGGGCATTATTTAATCAACTAGTTTTTACTCTATTGTTAGCTTTTTTATTAAATTCGACTTTTGCTGTTTTGTTTGTGGCATTAGGTGTTGCCGCGTTAAAAGCAAAAATACCAGCGGCTTCTTTATTTTTATTCACGTCTTTAACTGCAGCAATATGCATAGGTATATCAACAATGGCTGTTGCAGGTATTGTTCCTTATAATGGCTTTACTTTTAAAGCAATTGAAATTGGAATGGTTTTTGAGGCTATTACACTTGCATTAATTTTAGGACAACGTTTTAGGTTGGCCCAACAAGATAAGTTAATTGCAGAAAGCTACGCAAGAAAAGATCCATTAACTAACCTATTTAATCGTAGAGGTTTTATGGAAGTGGTTGATAGTCATTGGAAAGCTTATATTCGCAAAGGAAGAGGATTATCAATTATTCTTCTTGATATTGATCATTTTAAGCAAGTTAATGATAGTTTAGGGCATGCAGCCGGTGATTTAGTTTTAAAAAGCATAGCACATTGTATTAATGAAACAATTAGAGGCTGTGATGTTGCAGCACGGTGGGGTGGAGAAGAGTTTATTATTTTCTTACCTGAAACTCATAAAGAGTCCTGTTTAATCCAAGCTGAACGATTAAGATCTGCAATTGCCAATTTAACAATTTCACATAAAAAAGAATCTTTTAAAATAACGAGCAGTCTTGGTGTGTATGGAACGAATGAAAATACTAAAACTTCTGATTCACAAGCACAAACAATAGAACACTTTATAAATAAAGCTGATGAGGCTATGTATATTGCTAAAAATAAAGGAAGAAACCAAATAACACATTGTTAATTTTATAAAAAAGGCGACCTATTGGTCGCCTTATATCTAAATTATTCTTAATAAGCTAATCATTTTTTGCTAACTTTTTCTTTTCAATGCCGCTAAAAATCACTTTCATTTGTGCAATTGAAATAACATTACTAATAAACCAATAAAGTACTAATCCTGATGGGAACCATGCCATAAATATTGAGAATACTACTGGCATATACCTGCATAATTTTTTGTTGCATTGGGTCTTGAATCGTCATCGGCTGCATTTTTTGCATCACATACATACTTATACCCATTAATACAGGTAATACATAGTATGGGTCCATTGCTGACAAATCTTGTATCCAGAAAATAAATGGTGCGTGACGTAACTCAACACTTTCTAAAAATACCCAGTATAATGCGAGGAATATAGGCATTTGTAAAAGTAATGGTAAACAACCACCCGCTGGATTCACTTTCTCTTTACGATACATTTCCATTGTCGCTTGAGACATTTTTTGTCTGTCATCACCAAAGCGTTCTTTTAACTGTGCCATTTTCGGTGGCAAGTTCACGCATTTTAGCCATTGAGGTATATTGCGCTTTTGTTAATGGGTACATACCACCTTTTACTATTAAGGTAATTATTATGATGGCAAGACCCCAGTTGCTAACAAACCCTTGAATACTCACTAATAGCCAAAATAACGGTTGGCTTATCATGAATAAAAAGCCGTAATCAATGGTTAAATCTAAGTTAGGTGCTATTTGTTCTAGAACTTCTTGGTCTTTAGGTCCAACATAAAATATCGCTGAAGTTGTTCCTTGTTGAGCAGCATCAATTGTAATGGCTGGTGCTTTAAAACCTATAACAGCTTCTTGGTTATTACTGTGATTAGTGTAAAGCTGGTTATTATCGTTACCATTTGGAACCCAAGCAGAAACAAAGTAATGTTCTAACATTGCGATCCAGCCACCAGGAGTCGTTTTATTTAAATTAGCTTCTGCAATGTCGTCGAAGTCATATTTTTCGTAACGATCTTCAGATGTAGAGAAAGCTGCGCCACGATAAGTTGGTAACATACCTGACGAAGTATCAGTTAAAGTTGATTGTTTAAGTTGACCATACATCTGTACCGAAACACTATTAGTTGTATTATTTTGAATAATATAATCAACTGCTACACTATAACTTCCAGCTGTAAATGAAAAACGTTTCGTTACGCTAAGGCCATTTTCGTCTTGAAAGGATAAATCAACAGTTAATTCATCACCTGATAATTCATAGTTACTTTGAGTGCTACTATATATTGGGCGACCTTTAATGACTCTATCTATGCCATTTGCACCAGTTAAACCTGATTGTGCAACATATTTTCGGTTGCCATTTTGCATTACAGTATATGGAATACCATTTCCCTGTTCAGTATCATATTGAAGCAATTTAGCTTCAACAATATCACCACCTTGAGTGTTGATTTTTATACTTAAAGTATCAGTGATAACAGTAATTAGCTTTGAACTTGAAGTACTTTCTTTAGCGATAGGTGATGCCGAATCGGTTGATTCAGGAACGAAGTCACCATTTGCAACTTGTTCTACATCTGTATTTACACTACTAGTAGTTGGTTGTTCACTTGCTGGTGCATTTTCTAATTGCCACTGACTAAAAAGTAAGT
>CBDEVQ010000025.1:0-129312 GCA_965243605.1 Flavobacteriales bacterium | reverse complement strand
CCTCAAAGCCTAAGTCGAATAAAAAATGAAATTGGATTCATGAATTAACATATGTGATTGTTTTGGAAAATTTGTACGCTTAATTTTGTCTTCTATCTAACTGTCATTACATAACAACATGAAAGAAATATTTTTTATTGTCATTATTCTTTTAACTCAACAAGGTTATTCTCAAGATATAACACAAAAAGAAGGAAATACAGAAAACTCTAATATTATTCATAACACAGGAATAAAAAAAGGTTTTTTAGACGACTTGAACCAATTGGTTGATTCTATTCAAACCCACCACCCCCAACCTTATGAGTTTGTCACTAAAAGCGATTTTGAATTATTAGTTAGTGAAAAGCGAAACGAAATTACCGATTCTACGACAATCCGTCAATTCTCATGGATTTGCAATTCAATCTCTGCAGCTGTAGGCTGTCTTCACACCAGAACATGGGCAGGGAATTTATTCAATTTATCTCCAGAAATGTTCTTTCCTTTAAACGTACACTATGTTAATTCCAAACTTTACATTACAGAATCTTATCCTTCCCATAATCAACTCAAAAAAGGGGTGGAAATATTAAAAATAAATGGAATTGATGTACTCGATTTAAGAAAAGAGATTGCTGCACATATTCCAACAGATGGATACAATAAAAAACATACAGATGCACGTATTAATGCCAGTTTTAGTTACTTCTGTGGATATAAATTTGACTTTGTTTCTCATTATAAGATAGAAATTAATGTAAACGGAGAACAACAAGAAATTATACTAAATAGAGGAATAAAACACGATTCAAATAACACCCCAAATTCTCAATCCGAAAATCTAAACTTTACGATTGAACCATCAGATAACATAGCAACAATTACAATAAAAAGCTTTGTATATTATAATGAACGTTTACCCATTTTTAAATCATTTATTGATAGTTGTTTTAACCAAATTAAACTTCATACTATTGAACATGTGGTAATCGATCTAAGGGGTAATGGTGGTGGAGATCCGTATTGTGCCGTTCACTTGTTGCAGTATATTTCTAATCATCCCTTTAAATACTATAAAAAGGAGTACGCACTTTATTATGATGATTTAACGGAAGATATTAAACCTTTTAAGAACAATTATACGGGGAAACTCTATGTCTTGATAAATGAACTTTGTTGCTCTACAACGGGACATCTTTCTTCCATACTTAAACACAATAACATAGGTATATTAATAGGAAATGAAACGGGAGCAACATACAGTTGTAATGCAAACACTACTAATTTCACACTAGAGAATTCACAAATTAATGCCTATGTGGCAACAAACACCTATCAAACCCATGTCTCTGGATTTGAAAAACATAGAGGCGTACAACCTGATCATACATTTACAAAAAGTCTGGACGATATTTTGAATAATAAGGATTTAGAAATGGAAAAGGTAATGGAATTAATTCGTGAAAATTAATTCCTGATTAAACTGGATGAGTACAATAAATAAACGACTTAACAACCCTATCCTCAATCTTCTACGCTTGTACTAAACATTATCCGTTATTAAAATATCTTATGAAAATATTAAGTATTGTCTATTTAACATTTTTCATGCTGGGCCATTCTTTTGGACAAAGAATTGAAAAGATTTATCTCAATGCGCATGACCTTACAACAAACCGTTATTTATCTGTTTGCCCTTTAGATATTCCATGCCAGGGATATATGTTTCTTATACCGAGTTTCTATGAATCTCCTGAACATGTTATGGAACAAACAGATCTACCAATATTGGCTGCCCAAAAAGGTATACTGACAATAATTCCAACTTTCAAAACAGGACTGGCCTCATTTGGAATAGATAGTTTAACTCAACTTTCTCTTACCTTATTGTTTCACAGACACGAACCAAACTGCCATAAGACACTTTGTTAATATTCCCATCCGATATTATACCGAACCTGAATTACATTGGAAAATGAAAGAATACGGTAGTACAGATTATTCAGATATTAATGGAATAGATGGTTCTTGTATAATTAATGAACTCGTCCTTTTAGGTAATAAACATGCAGAATTGATCTTAACTAAAGACAAAGGATACCGAAGGCCCAATCATAGAAAACAACCTCATTCTTGGAATATTATTGATAATCCAGAACTCATTCAATGGTTACAAAACTTGAAATAAGGATATTGGTAACACGGTGTAATCAAAAGTTGATTACTATTAATTGCTTCACTATTCCAATCCTAAATACAAAGTGTGGTACAAATAAATGAAAAAAACTTAATTAGAGACATTACATTATTTTCAATTAATTAAATATGATACTCCTTATCTTATAGATGTCCAACCCGAAATTCCTTATAGTTAAATTGAAATGTACACCCCGTATATTGCTTAAAACTATATATTCATAAAAAAACAAAATACTTATATTAACGCATTAGCAAACATTTAAAATTATAGTATGTCTAAAACGTATTCAAAGGCTCCAAAACACGGTAATATAGAAGAAGTATTTCAAGATGTGTTTTTTGTATCTGGTAGTGTAAATATGATACCTGGAGTTCGTCTCAGCCATAATATGATTATTGTAAGAGAAGGAACTTCCTTGACGTTAATAAGTGCCATTCGCTTAAATGAAGAAGGTCTTCGTAAATTGGATTCACTTGGTAAAGTTGAACATATAATTCGATTAGGGGATTATCATCTTGATTTTAAAAATGGTGTAGATGATCCTTTTTATTTTAATCGCTACAAAGCAACATATTGGACAATGAAAGGCATGAACTCTCTAATGGACTTACAACGTCAAACCTAATGGAACCAAATGGGAATTTTCCTTTTAATGAAGCTTCATTTTTCTCTTACGAAACATCTAAACAACCAGAAGGATTAATATTAATCAATAAAAATGGAGGTATACTCATTTCTGCTGATAGTATACAGAATATGGTACCAGATCGCTTCTTTAGTCCATTAGGAAAACTTGTCTTAAGAATTGGAGGGTTTTTCAAAGTTGCAAATGTTGGACCTGCATGGTTAAAGAAATGTAAACCTGAACAATCGGATTTTATCAAAGTTAAAGAACTAAAATTCAATCACCTTGTTCCTTCTCACGGACAGCCAATTAAACATAAAGCCAAAGAAGAAGTCTCTAAAACATATCATACATTGTTTGGTATATAACAATCACCTCAAATAGCGAATATTTATTATTGGCCCATAACCGATTAAGATTTTTAAAGAATTAATTTTACTATTTAGAATCTAAAACAATATAACGGGTGTATTTGTTATAATATTTGTATTGACTATCTTATACTATCTAGGCCGTTTATGGCTTTATACACTTTTTCAATCTCGTCAACCTTTCTAATTTTTCCTTTCAACTTGTCGGGTATATCATAAAACCATAAAAGGCTCTGTTTTTCAACAGAGCCTTTTATTTATTGTGTCAGTAAACGTCTTATTTTACTTCTTCAAAATCTACATCCTGAACATCTTCAGTACTTCCTTCTGCATTACCTTCTGGTTGAGCTTGAGCTTGTTCCTCTGCTCCTCCTTGTGCGTAAGCCGCCTGAGACATTTCTTGTAATAATTTGTTTAATGTTTCCATTGCTGGGTCAATTAAAGCAACATCTTTAGCTTCGTGTCCTTTTTTAAGTTCAGCTAATGCGCCCTCAATTTGAGACTTTTGCTCTGCAGGAATCTTATCTCCAAGTTCTTCTAATTGCTTTTCAGTTTGGAAAATAGTTTGATCTGCTTGGTTTACTTTATCAGCCACTTCTTTAGCTTGAGCATCTGCATCTGCATTGGCTTCAGCTTCAGCCTTCATTCTATCGATTTCCTCATCAGATAATCCTGAAGATGCTTCAATCTTAATGTGCTGCTCTTTCCCTGTTTTTTGGTCTTTAGCGGTTACTTTTAAGATTCCGTTAGCATCAATATCAAAAATTACTTCAATTTGAGGCTCTCCACGACGTGCTGGTGGAATATCTGCTAATTGGAAACGACCAATAGTCTTGTTTCCAGCTACCATAGGACGTTCTCCTTGTAATACATGGATATCAACCGCTGGTTGGTTATCTGCTGCTGTAGAGAATACCTGAGATTTGTTTGTAGGGATTGTTGTGTTAGCATCAATAAGTTTAGTCATTACTCCACCCATTGTTTCAATTCCTAAAGATAATGGTGTAACATCTAATAAAAGAACATCTTTTACTTCTCCTGTTAATACACCACCTTGAATTGCAGCTCCAACAGCTACTACCTCATCCGGGTTAACTCCTTTAGAAGGCTCTTTTCCGAAGAATTTCTTAACTACATCTTGAATTGCAGGAATACGTGTAGATCCACCAACTAAGATTACTTCATCAATATCGCTATTTGTTAATCCTGCATCACTCATTGCCTTTTTACATGGCTCGATAGAACGTTGGATTAAAGAATCTGCTAACTGCTCGAATTTAGCTCTAGAAAGTGATCTTACTAAGTGCTTAGGTCCTGTTGCAGTTGCTGTAATATATGGTAAGTTAATTTCAGTTTGAGTAGAAGATGATAACTCAACTTTTGCTTTTTCAGCAGCTTCCTTTAAACGTTGTAAAGCCATTGGGTCTTGCTTAAGATCCATGTTTTCTTCCGCTTTAAATTCGTTAGCTAACCAGTCAATAATTACTTGGTCAAAGTCATCTCCACCTAAGTGAGTATCTCCGTTTGTAGATTTTACTTCGAAAACTCCATCACCTAATTCTAAGATAGAAATATCAAAAGTACCACCACCAAGGTCAAATACTGCAATTGTTCTATCGTCGTCTTTTTTATCTAATCCGTAAGCTAATGCTGCTGCTGTTGTTTCGTTGATAATACGACGAACTTTTAAACCTGCAATTTCACCAGCTTCTTTTGTTGCTTGACGTTGTGCATCGTTAAAGTATGCAGGAACTGTAATTACAGCCTCTGATACTGATGTTCCTAAATAGTCTTCAGCAGTTTTCTTCATTTTTTGAAGTGTCATCGCTGAAAGCTCTTGAGCAGTATATAATTTACCATCGATATCAACTCTTGGTGTGTTGTTATCTCCTTTAACTACTTTATATGGAACTGCTGCTGCTTCTTTTGTTATTTTATCAAAAGCTTCTCCCATGAATCTTTTGATAGAATAGATAGTTTTTGTTGGGTTAGTAATGGCTTGACGTTTTGCTGCATCACCAACTTTAATTTCACCACCTTCTACAAATGCAATCATAGATGGAGTTGTTCTTCTACCTTCACTGTTTGCAATTACGATTGGTTCATTTCCTTCCATTACAGAAACACATGAATTCGTCGTCCCTAAATCTATTCCTATTATTTTACTCATTTTGTATATTTTTTCGTGTTTTGTGTGTTTTTCTTTTCTACAACGATTTCCTTTAAGACAAATCCTATGCCATTTGGTTTTTATAGTATTTGTATGACATTTTTTAAGTTTTTGATTTTATTTCATGACATTTTAACAGAAATCAGTACCCGTTCATACAATAATACTGACAAATGAAGGACATTCTTACAGTTCTCTATTTTGCAATTTTTGGCATTAGGTGCCATCTTACATATTAAAACGCCCTTAAATTATTCTTATGACCATAAAAAAAGCCTAGAACACTTCATAATGTCTAGGCCCTTTTAATTTAAATTCTACTTTGATAGGTATACAAGTCATAATAACGGCCTTGTTTCTCTATCAATTCGTCATGTTTTCCACGCTCAACGATATTTCCTTCTTCAATAACCAGAATTTGATCTGCTTTTTGGATGGTTGTTAATCTATGGGCAATAACAAAGGTGGTTCTATTTTCCATTAATGTATTTAAACTCTCTTGAATAAACGACTCACTTTCGGTATCTAGATTGGATGTTGCTTCATCTAATATTAAAAGCTTAGGATCGGCCAACAATGCACGGGCAATAGAAATACGTTGTCTTTGTCCACCTGATAACTTAACTCCCCGTTCTCCAATTACGGTATTTAGTCCATCTTCAAAACGATCCGTAAATTCATTAATATAAGCACCTTTTACGGCATTCATCAATTCATCTTCGGTTGCATTTGGCCTAGGGAATAAGATATTCTCTCTAATGGTCCCTTCATACAAGAAGTCATCTTGCAATACAACACCCAGCTGAGATCTAAAACTATTAAGGTTTACACGTGTAATATCTATACCATCTACAATAACCTGTCCCGATGAAGGGTTTAAAAAGGTGGCTATTAGTCCTGCAATTGTAGATTTTCCAGACCCTGAAGATCCTACCAGTGCTGTTACACTACCTTTAGGGGCTTCAAAAGAAATATCATGTAGAACGTCTTTATTTTCTTCATAGGCAAAAGAAACTGATTTAAATTGCACATTTCCAACAATAGCATCTAACTGATGTGTTCGATCATACAAATCATCTTCTTCTGTCATGTTCATTAACTCCTCTGTACGATCTAAACCGGCCATGGCTTCTGTTAACTGACTTCCAATATTACTCATTTGTACAATTGGAGATATCATAAACCCAAGAAGTAAAGTGAATTTCATAAAATCACCAAGGCTCATTGTCCCTTCCATCATAAAATAACCTCCTATACCCATTATACCGGCAGAAGCGAGTCCTAATAAAAATGTTGATGAGCTGGTAATAAATGCCGTTGCTGTCAAACTCTTTTTTACGTTTAAAAATAATCGATCGACTCCTTTTTCGAATGAGGTGTTTTCTTGATCCTCGGCATTAAATCCTTTAATCACACGAATTCCGTTTAACGTTTCGGTCAACCTTCCTGTAACTTCAGCATTAATCTTTCCTCTCGCTCTAAAAATAGGACGTATTATTTTAAAGGCTTTCATGGCTACAATTGCAAAAATTAAAACCGGAATTAATACAAACAAAGTCATCTTAACATTTATTTCTATTAATAGGATTAATGATATAATGGCCGTTACGGTTCCTCCAATAAGTTGAACCAGTCCTGTACCCACTAAATTTCTTACCCCTTCTACGTCGCTCATAACACGAGAAACTAATGCTCCAGATTTATTATCGTCAAAAAAGCCAATAGGTAATTTTAATATCTTACGTTGTACTTTCGCCCTTAATTTAGCAATTAAGCTTTGTGCTTCTACACTTAATATTCTGGTTAAAGCAAATGAAGTTAGTGCTTGAATAAAAATGGCTGAACATACAACAATCAATAACATTGTCAGGCCATCAAAATCTTGTGCCGGTATAACTTCATCAATTAGGTCTTTACTTTTTAAAGGTAAAACTAACCCAGCAAGACTTCTAATCATTATTAAGATTAATCCAATACCTACTACTTTCTTCCTTGGCCAAATAAATTCTCTAAATGCCCAAAGAAAGGATACACTATTCTTTTTTTCCATTGTTCTGTCTTATGGTATATTTCAAAAAAAACCGTTTAAAGTTTCGATAATTCTATCGAGTTAAACGGTTTTTTAAGTTATTATTATATAAAGTAAGTCCTATAAATTAGGCTTTACTTTTAAAAAGTATGGTTAGTTAAGACCAATACCCTATTCTTTATCTCTATTAATAAAGCTATCTTTTCCTATCCAGGCATTCTCCTTATGTCTTTCGTACCAACGGTTATTTTGGCTAGACTTATCATTAAAAATTCTGAACCCTAATCCAATTTCATGCGATGTTTTACCCAGTTCGGATAAATCTGATGACACCACTTCGAATTGGTAGGTGAAAATAATTTCTTTAGAACGCGCTCCTAATCTAAATCCGTAAGCATTATCGTGTCTATAATGTACACCAGCATAGAATAAATCCATGTATACAACATCAATATTCCCTTCTAATATGTAGTGTCCATAAAGCTTAGATCTTAGCATTACAGAAGGTTCAATAGCAAAATTATTGGCTTGCTCTAACTGATAATGGTAATGGGCATACAGTTTAAACTCTCGTTGAAGATTATTTAGACGGTTATCTTTCTGCGCTAATTTTATAGAGCTTTCTATTAAATTATCAGCAGATAAACTCACTAATAAATCATCAGAAAAAATAGAAACACCCACTCTAGCATCAACAGAAAAGCTAGACTCTTCATTATTACCAAATACCGGATCTCCTGGATCTACAACGTCTATCCCCGAATCATTAAAGCTGTAAGAGAATAATTTTGGACCAATACCAAACGAAATATTATAGTCTAAACCAATCGGCATTCTATAGGCATAATCTAAATAAATACCGGTTTGTTGAGTCACTCCAAATTTATCACTAAAGGCCATTATACCTCCACTATGCATATCGTCTATGGCTGTATTGGCACTAATAAAATGCGTTCTTGGACCATCGTCAAACCCTAACATTTGCAAACGTGTTGAAGCATTTACTAACATATAGTCGTAAATACCAACGTTAGATGGGCTAGAAAACTGTTCGTTTAAAGTATAAGACGATGAAAATGGATTTTGCTGAGCGAATGCAGTACCTGTATGAAGTGCTGCAAGGATACATACT
Organism: Flavobacteriales bacterium; assembly: GCA_965243605.1. Lineage (GTDB taxonomy): Bacteria > Bacteroidota > Bacteroidia > Flavobacteriales > CAJXXR01 > JBMYYR01. The sequence continues at coordinate 120,803 of CBDEVQ010000025.1, read as the reverse complement.
ACTTTTATAAATTTCATTTCTTATCTTTTTATACTAACAATTCCTTTAAACACAGATACATTTGGAGCATTTAAGTTAACGATATACATATAACTTCCCATTTCCAAATCATTTCCATCTACTGTTCCATCCCAATCGGATTGATAATCCTTTTTATCAATAATAAGTTTTCCCCAACGGTCAAACACTTGAACTTGAGCTAATGGAAATTCTTCGATTCCTAAAATTTCCCAAGTATCATTAAATCCATCATTATTTGGAGAAAATGCATTCGGAATTTTAAAACAAATGTTACCAGCAATTGGATCTCCTTTTACAGCATAGTTAAATACATTAGAACATCCAGAAGAATCTGTTACCGTTACAAAATACTCTCCAATACCTTCAATTAAAATTTCTTGATCTTCTGAACCGTCATTCCATAAATACGTATAAGGCTCTATTCCACCTTGAGGGTATACGGTTAATGTTGGGTCAGACGATACTAAATTACAAGGTTCAAAAGTATCCTTGAAAGACGCTTTTAACACTCTTCCTCTGTTTACAGCAAATGTAGTATCCCAAGAACATCCTACAGTATCTGTAACTGTTAATTTATAATTTCCTCCAACTAAATTTTCTATTGAAGAAGACGATTCTGAATTTGACCATTCATACGTTAAGTCCGAATTATCAAACTTTACAGAAATACTTCCTAAAGTGTCTGAACTACAAATATTATGTACAACAGTATGACCAAGTAGTTTGGCAACTGGAATTTCTTCAATAACAATGGTTGTATCTAAAACACATCCTTGATTGTCTTTAATTTGAATAATATAAGTATCTGCTGGTAAGTTACCAACACTATGGCTAACTGTACTTCCGTTTACATTATAAGAATATACACCAGAACCTCCTGTGGCGTTAAAAATAAATCCTCCATTATTTCTTCCACAAGTGGTTGGAAATATTTCAGGACTTAAATGAATTCGACCAGGACCTGTAACATCAAAATGTTGTACAAACTCACAACCTCTATCATCTGTTACGGTTACATATTCATCGTTTCCAATGACTACAGATTTAGTAAATAGGTTTAATTGCCCATCAGACCATTCAATATGGTATGGCGACACTCCACCTTCAATAGAAATTGTAATATCTGTTATTGTATCTAAGCAATCTACAGATCCATATTCCGAAGTTACTTCTAATAAATCAGCAGAATCCAATTCAAATGATTCCGTTTGAACACATCCTAAACTATCCGTTAAAATTAACGTGTGAATACCTGCTCCAACTTGAGCTGTATCTGCCATAGACCATTGGTATGTATATGGAGGTACTCCCCCAACAACGTCAACTTCTAACGTATATAAATTATCGTCACATGAGATAATTACTGGAGTTATATCAATTTCAAGTTCCTCTTCGCTTAAAACCGTATAGCTTACTTCTTTCTCACATCCACTAATATCAGTTACAGATACCATATAGGTTCCTGGCTCAACTGTCGTAGAATCAACACCATTCCAATTAATGGTATATGGAGTCGCTCCACCTAATATTAATAAGGAAACACTTCCACTATCGGAATAACAAATAGAATGTTCAATAATTGGAAAGACTTGTAATTCTGGGTTAGTTAAAATTTCAATATCTAAAGAATCTGAACAACCAGAAGCATCCGTTACCACAACAGAATGCATTCCTACGGCTAAATTATTAGCAACAGAATCTACAGATCCACTCGTCCAGTTAAATGTATAAGGAGGATTCCCTCCTGTAACTGAAACGTGACCAGTTCCTAAATCTCCATCACAACTTGGATAAATACTATTATCTACAATTGATAATGAAGATGCTAAACCTACAACAAAAGCTGCAACACCATCACATCCATTAGAATCGTAAACGGTTACACCATATGTACCAGCAGATAATCCTGAGATATCTTCTATGGTATCTCCATTGGTCCAAGCGTATGTATATGGAGCATCTCCACCTATAATATCTATATCTATAGACCCGTTAGGACCTAAACCGCAATTATTTTCATTAATTACCGTAGCCGTTACAACAATAACATTACATGCCATTGTATGTACTGTGCTACTTAGAAAAAGTAGAGGAATTAATAGTCCCCACAAAACACGTTTCATTGTAAAAAGTTTAAATTAACGAACAAAAATAATGATATTCATTCGCTTTTAAATACAAAAAGTTTTTTTTAACTCGAAATATTATAATTTTGCCCAAAAGCACTAATCTGCATAAAACAAAATTTCAATGAAATTCGTATTTCTATATATTGTATTAAGTCTTGGATTAACTGTATCTACAGCACAAACAAATTTTCAAAATGTTTGGGAATTACAAAACAACAGTGAAAATAATATTGAGATAAAAATTACTCAATCTTCTAACCAAGTTGGATTATCGTTTATTCTTGAAGGGTTGATGCGCAAAACATCGAGAATTTTTATTACCGGAGAACTTGAATTACAAGCTTTAAACCAATACAAATATCAAGATAAGAATACAAATTGTAACGTGCTCTTTAATTTCATTAACAAGGATAGCATGTATTTAGAGGCTAATTTATGCGATTTATATACCCTTAACGATTCAGTTGATGGTTTATACACCTCTAATTATGACGATTTACTGACGCCTAAAATATTTGGAAAATATGACGAGGTTATCGAAAAAGAAATAGAACGTAAGACTGGTGAGAATTTTGAGGCTATTAAATTAAATTCAGTTCATAAAATTCAAATTAATTCAACGAACTCATCTACCGTTTATATGGCCAGTACAGATTCACTGGTTAAGACAGATCCACAAGTTATATATTATTTAGAAGATAATAAGATTAGTATTTTTTACAGATTTAAAGACATAATTAACAGCTATATAAGTCCATATCATAAAACAATTAGCAAAGAAATAACCAATTGGATGAAAAAAGAAAGAATGGTAGTTGTTCCAGAAAAGCAATAAACAACCTGTTTTTATGTTCTATATGATGAACATCATTTTATTATCTTTCTAACCGTCTGTATTTCTTTGTAAATAAACCAAATTATGAAAATAAAACACTACATAATCTGTATATCCACTGCTATTTCGACATTTACTTATGCTCAAAGCTCTAAATATAGTAACGAATTTTTAAGATTAGGAATGGGTGCTCAGTCCTTTGGAATGGCCGGATCTGTTCTTACCGAAAAAGGAAATGCAGAATCTGCGTATTGGAATCCATCTAATTTAGTCACCATGCAGGATACGGCTCAGGCCTCATTTATGCATTCTAATTACTATAATGGTATTGCAAATTATAATACGGCTTCTTTTGCTTTAAAATTAAATCCAAAAACAGCGGTTGCTTTAAGTGTTATTAGATTTGGAGTGGATGATATTATGAATACTACTCAACTTATTGATGACCAAGGTAACGTTGATTACGACAGAATAAGTTTATTTTCGGCGGCTGACTATGCTGTTTTAGGAACATTCTCTAGAAGAACGAATATTCCAGGATTAAATGTAGGTGCAAATATTAAATTGATTTACAGACAAGTAGGATCATTTGCAAACGCATATGGAATGGGTACAGACGTTGCAGCCACTTATAACAAAGGTAAAATGTCATATGCTTTTGTTGTATCCGATTTAACCACTAGTTTTGCCTCTTGGGTATTTTCTGATGACAGTTTAAATGATAAACTGATAGAATTGGGACAAGATCCCATTGAAAATGGAACAGAGTATACCCTTCCGCACGTTAAGATGGCTGTAGGTAGAACCTTTAAGTTTAAAAATAAAATGGGTTTAAAAGCCGAATTTGGAACCAATGTATTCTTTGATGGAGAGCGTAACGCAAGTATTAGTAGCTCTACATTCACTATAGAACCAAATATTGGTTTTGAACTAAACTATAATGAAATTGTTTACTTAAGAACTGGTGTTAACAATTTTCAGACGTATACCGATTTTGGTAAGGAAAAAGTCTCTTTTCAACCAAGTATAGGAATGGGAGCTCATTACAAATCTTTCCAAATAGATTATGGGTTTACAGATGTAGGAAATGCCTCTATCTCTGAACTATCTCATGTATTCTCCTTAAAATACCACTTCTCAAAACTTTAATAAAATGATAAAAAAAATACCGAATTTCGGATTAGGAATTCTATTTATTTTACTTTATACAATGGCCTGGACTCCTGTGAGTCAGGCCTATCTTATTTCTATTGCTTTTGTTCCTATTTTCATCCTCATTGATCGATTTATTGAACAAAACGTTAAGCCAAAAGCCGTTATTTTCAGGCTATTTTCTTTGTACTTTTCAACTGGATTAATACTAAATTTTTGGATTTCTAATGCCCATTGGGGCGGTACACTTTTAGCTTCTATTGTTCAAACTTTATTGCTCTTAATTCCATTTATCTTATACTATAGATTTACCAAAAGGGGATACTTAAAACAAGGGTTATTAGTCTTTCTATTAAGTAGTATATCTATAGAGTATATTCAGAACTTTTGGGACCTTTCATGGCCTTGGTTTAATCTAGGGCATAGCCTTTCAAGTGCTCCATATTTAATTCAATGGTACCAATATTCTGGAGCCATAGGTGGTACAGCATGGATAATTATTATTAATATCTTTATTTATAACATATTACAGGTTAAAAACAGTAAAACAACAATAGTTATATTTTCAACAATAATAATAACACCGTTATTTTTCAACACAAACAACACTAATTCAGATACTTATAACAATAAACTTAAAGTTTTAGTTTACCAGCCTAATATTGATGCATATAAAGACAAGTTTACATCAGATTTCAACAAACAAATAATTGATTTCACCGAAATACTATCAAAAATTGATTCCACACAACGCACCTTAATTGTGTGTCCTGAAACGTTTATCCACCGTTCTATTAAAGAAGATGATGTAGAGAATAACCCATACATTAATCTCATCCAATCTGCCCTTAAATCCGAAAACCATTTTGTGGTTACTGGAGCAAATTCGATGCGACAAGTCGTACCTGAAAATGAATTAGAAAAAGCCTCTATCCGATTCAGGAATGGGATTTACTACAAGGTGTTTAACAGTGCTGTTTTATTCAACAAAAATAAAACAATTGATATATACAATAAAAGTAAATTAGTGGCCGGTGCAGAAACCACACCTTTCGCTTCTGTGCTCTCTCCTATTTTAGGGTCTCTTTTTAATATTGATTTGGGTGGTGTGAGTGGTAATTTAGGAAAAAGTGATGCCCCTAAAGTTTTAAGAACAGACAACTTTTCATTTTCTCCAATAATATGTTTCGAATCGGCCTTTGGAGATTATACGGCGGAATTTTCGGAATTGGGTTCAGAATTCATTACGATCATGACAAATGACGATTGGTGGGGAAATACTTCTGGCCATAAACACCATTTTGAACTGGCTAAAATTAGAGCCATAGAAAATCAGAAATATGTCGTTAGAAGTGCCAATACTGGAATTTCTGGAATTATTAGACCAGATGGAAGCGTAGAATCTAAATTGGATTATAAAGCCCAAGGTGTTATAGAGGGAAACATCAGCCTAAGCCCAGTAAAAACGTATTATACCCAAAACAAACACCTTATTGGTAAATTATGTACATTTGTTCTTATTATGTTATTACTACAAATGGAAACTCTATTTATCCGTACAAAATTATGAAAAAACAATTTTTAATTTTCCCTTTACTTCTTTCTTTTCTTTTCTTAACTGGGTGTAATGATGATGATGATGATGATGATTCGTCAGCAGCTCAAGTAACTTCTCAAATTGTTTTTAAACCTAAAATGGGAACTGATGACTTTTCAATGTCGGATGTAATTACCTATTCTAATGGGACTACCATTCGTTATGAACAATTCAAATATTACATTTCTAATGTCATATTAGTAGGTTCTAATGGTGAAGAAACCTATGTAGACTCCGTTCACCTGATTGATTTGGATGATCCAGGATCTGGAATGTTTGATATTGAATTAGAATCTGGATCGTATGAAAAAATTAAATTTGGAATTGGATTAAGTCCAAACTTTAATAGTTCAGACCCTACCCTTTATGAAATAGATCACCCCTTAAGTTCATTGCAAAATATGTATTGGAGTTGGGCAACGATGTATCGTTTTATCTCATTATCAGGATATTACTCTACAACTTCTACAACTGATTTAACCGAAACCTATGCATGGCACCCGGGTAGAGATCAATTATATAAAGAGGTGGAATTCAACTTAAACCAAAAACATTTTTACGACGATACCGTTTTAGAATTTAACTTGGATATCCCAGGGATAATAAATAGAATTGAAACGGTTGACGTACCAAATGAGCCAACTTGGCACGGAAGTGTCGCCAATATTGCCGTTGCTCAAAAAATTGTTGATAACTTCGCCGCAAGTTTAAGTATTAAAAACTAGCCTACGTGAAAATAATTGGAATTTCAGGAATCTCAGGATCCGGAAAATCAAGACTAACCAATGCAATTAAAGAAGCATTTGGAGACAGCATGGTAATTATACATCAAGATAATTACTATAAGGACCAATCGGACATCTGTTTTGATGAGCGTGTAAAAACGAACTACGACGAACCAGAGTCTATAGAATTTGACTTAATGTTTAAGGATGTCGTTAGAATTTTAAAAGGGAATACCATTCAAATTCCTATTTATAATTTTAGCGAACATACAAGGTCTGAGGAAACAGAAGAAAAACAGCCAAAAGAATTTTTATTGGTTGAAGGTACTATGATATATGCATACCCAGAGTTAAAAGACCATATTGATTTAAAGATTTATGTGGACACACCGATGGATATTGCTATTGTGAGAAGAATTACCAGAGATATTGAAGAAAGGGAGCGTAAAGCTTCTGAAATTCAAAGTCAATATTTTAAGACGGTTAGAAAGGGAATGTATCAATATACGATTTCTCAAAAAGACCAGGCAGATCTTATAATATCTGGAGAAAAAGACGTTCTAGATCACATGGATTTTGTATCGACAATAATAAAAATGAAAAAAAACTAAGTATTTTGTAACCTTTTATTAGGTTTCAACGTACACTAAACTGAACACTAAAAAAAAACTGGAACTATGAGGCAACTGAAAATCACCAAGCAGGTAACCAATAGAGAGACAGCTTCTCTTGATAAATACTTACAAGAAATAGGTAAAGTGGATTTGATTACTGCTGAAGAAGAGGTAGAATTAGCTCAAAGAATTCGTGAAGGAGATCAAGTTGCCCTAGAAAAATTAACCAAAGCAAATTTACGTTTTGTTGTTTCTGTTTCTAAACAATACCAAAACCAAGGATTATCACTTCCAGATTTAATTAACGAAGGTAACTTAGGTTTAATTAAAGCTGCACAACGTTTCGATGAAACACGTGGATTTAAATTTATCTCTTATGCCGTTTGGTGGATTCGTCAATCTATTCTTCAAGCTTTAGCTGAGCAATCTAGAATTGTACGTTTACCGTTAAATAAGATTGGTTCTATTAATAAAATTAATAAAACATACGCTGCACTAGAACAAAACTACGAGCGTGAACCATCTGCTTTAGAAATTGCAGAAGATTTAGACATTACTGAATCTGAAGTAAAAGAATACCAAAGAAATTCAGGACGTCACGTATCTATGGATGCTCCACTTGTTGAAGGTGAAGATTCAAGTTTATATGATGTTGTAAAAAGTAACGAAAGCCCAAATCCAGACAAAGAATTATTAATGGACTCTCTTCGTATTGAGATTGAGCGTGCATTAGTTACATTAACACCTCGTGAAGCAGACGTTATTAGATTATACTTTGGTTTAGGAAATGAACACCCAATGACTCTAGAAGAAATTGGTGAAACGTTTGACTTAACAAGAGAGCGTGTAAGACAAATTAAAGAAAAAGCAATTCGTCGTTTAAAGCACACATCAAGAAGTAAGATTCTTAAAACATACTTGGGATAAATCTTTATTTATTCTTAGTGAAAATATACACCACACTTTAGGAGCTCTTTACCAGGGGCTCCTATTTTCATTAATAAATCCATCATGACAAAACACTTCATTGCCCCTTCTGTACTAGCTGCTGACTTTGCCAATTTACAGCGCGATATTGAAATGATAAACAGCAGTTCTGCTGATTGGTTTCATATAGACATCATGGACGGCGTATTTGTACCTAATATCTCATTCGGAATGCCTGTTTTAGATGCTATCTCTAAACATGCTAAAAAAACGATTGATGTTCACTTAATGATTGTTGACCCTGATCGTTATACTGAAACATTTAAAAAATTAGGTGCTGATATTTTAACTGTACACTACGAAGCATGTACACATTTACATAGAAGTATACAGCATATTAAGAATTGTGACATGAAAGCTGGAGTGGCCTTAAACCCACACACACCAATACACGTTCTAGAAGATATTGCTACAGAATTAGATTTAGTTTGCCTTATGTCTGTTAACCCAGGATTTGGAGGACAAAAATTTATTGAAAATACCTACAAAAAAATCAAGCAACTTGTGGAGTTAAGAGAAAAAACAAACTCTAATTTTGTTATTGAAATTGATGGAGGTGTTTGTAATACAAATCATAAAGCATTAGTAGATGCTGGTGCTGATGTATTAGTTGCAGGAAGTGCTGTTTTTAAAGCAGAAGACCCAATTGCTATGATTAGCGAATTAAAATCTATTTAAGTTATGACAGATACAGATAATACACCGGACGAACTTCACGAACACGAAAGAATTGTTGTTGAAGCTGGAGTTGAAATGATTCGTATTGACCGTTATATTCTGAACCACGTTAGCCGTGAAAAGTTTTCGAGAAACAAAATTCAGAAATACTGTGAACGTGAGTTGATTTTTGTGAATGACAAACCCGTTAAATCAAACTATAAGGTTAAGCCACACGATGTAATTACCCTTAAAAGAGATTACCCTGCACATTCTAAAGAAATTGTCCCAGAAAATATTCCTCTAGATATTATGTATGAGGATAATGATCTTTTAATTGTAAACAAACCTGCTGGAATGGTTGTTCACCCTAGTTTTGGACATTATTCTGGAACCTTGGTACACGCCCTACTATATCACTTTAATAATCTACCAGAATCTTCAGATGAAGGTAGACCAGGATTAGTACACCGTATTGATAAATTAACATCTGGAATTTTGGTAATTGCCAAAACGGAATCTGCAATGATGGATATTTCTGCCCAATTTGCAAACCGAACTACAGATCGTAAATATATTGCCTTGGTTTGGGGAGATGTTAAGGACGATGAAGGAACCATTGTTGGACATATTGGAAGAAGTAGAAAAGATCGTAAAATAAGATATGTATATGATGACGGTTCCGAAGGGAAGCATGCCGTTACGCATTATAAGGTTTTAGAACGTTTTGGATACGCTACTTTAGTAGAATGTAAATTAGAAACTGGACGTACCCACCAAATCCGTGTGCATTTCCAATATATAGGACACCCTTTATTTGGAGATCCTGAATATGGAGGAAACAGTATTTTAAAAGGAACAACATTCTCTAAATACAAACAATTTATTCAAAATTGCTTTAAAGTGGCACCTCGTCAGAATTTACATGCTAAAACTCTTGGGTTTACACACCCAACAACAAAAGAGTATATGAATTTTGATTCTGAGATTGCAGACGATATGAATGAAGTTATTGAACGTTGGAGAAACTATACAAAACAGCGTTTAATGAAAAGTGGAGATGAATATTAATATTCGTTTTATAATAAACATCTACTTATCTTAAAACCACTCAAGATTAAATATACTTTAATTTTGAAATTGTAAATGGCATGAATGAGGGTATTGAGCGCTAGAAAAACAACAAAAAAATAGCATTTAATATTAGGTGTAAAAGAATATTAACATTCTTTTTAAAAAAAATCGATAAAAACCTATAGAATTAGTAGATTTATTCGATACTTTTACACTTTCAAAACCAAAAACAATTAATTATTTCATTATGAAAAAAATTTTATTTTCTGTATTAGCTGCTGCCTCTTTCGTAGCTAATGCGCAAAAAGACATTTCTGTTACAGCTTTATTACCTGTAGATGGTTATGAGTTTAATTCAACTACAGATACAAACTTATTTGCATTTAGAGTTACTAATGATGGAGATACGCCTCTAACAACTACAGATACTGTATTCTACAGATGGCATATTGACAGTTTAATTATTGACGGTTCAGGTGGTTTATTTAGTCCATTAATTAGACAAGATGACCCTACTACTATGACACAAGCTGAATTAGCTGTAGATTCATCATTTGTTTACGCATTCTACTACTCTAATCCTTTCCCACAAAACATTATTGATGATTTAACAGATCACGTGGTTTGTTATGATGTACGTATCTGGAATGAAGCAGGTTTATTAGAAGAAGCTAATTTAACAAATAACACATCTTGTACAGCTGGTATTTCTTCTGAGCCTATTGGAGTAGACGAAATTGAAAATGTATATTCTACATACCCGAACCCTGTAACAAATGTATTAAACATAGATTTAACAGCTGATAAAGGTTTAGTTACTGTATTTGATATGACAGGTAGACAAGTAACTTCAGCATATATTTCTGAAGGAACTAACACGGTAGATGTTGCTAATTTAGCAAACGGAAACTACATGTTTATCATTACAAATAACGATTCTTACTTAGGATCAGGAAAGTTCCAAAAATAATTTAAGCCTCGCTTAAATAACTAAAAAGCCCGACAATTTGTCGGGCTTTTTGGTTTTATAAAATGATGGATTTTATCAATCCATATAGATCAATTATAAGTTTGAGTTAATCTCATCGACCATATCTACGGCTACACGTTCTGCAGTTAATGACAGGTTTTCAATTAAATTTCGCATCGCTAAATGCTTAATTTTATTAATAGATTCCGAATTCCCAACAAAACCAATGGTGTTTTCTTTTTCAAATACTTCTTCCAAAATTACATTTCCATTCTGGTCTTCTAATACCAATTGCATTTCTAAAACACCTATAGATTCATCTGCAGATTCATTATAATTCGCATACGCACCCACAGCAGAACCAAAGCGTTTATAATCGCAATTAAAATTCACATTCTTTAAAATAACTCTAGCTTTATAAGCCGCAGATTCATCTTCAGATACATTAAAACGACCAGATCTTTTAAATACGGTTTTTGTAATGGTTTCAATACTTGAAGTAATACTCGGATTGGTTGCTTCATCCCCCAAAGTAATATTCATATCGTAATCCCATAAGTATAATAAAATCAATGGAATATAATACCCTCTATCTTTCGTGACTAAAGTTAGTTCGTCTAATTCGGCCAAATTTTCAAATTGAACCTGAACATTAATATCAGACTTATCTTTAACCAATGGAGATGTATAAACCATCGGCGTGGTATAGTCTTTACTATTTACTCTGTTTTGTAGATTTTTAGGTCCCATACAACTGGCTAAAAATCCCAATAGAATAACAACTATTCCTTTCTTCATAATATTTGTATTATTAAACATATTGTAAGTGTTTCACTCTGTTCTTTAAAATTTTAACTTCATCTTTACTCAAAATACCAGAATCAAATAATTTCTGATACGCCTTTAAAGCTTCATCTCTATAATTTAATGCATGTCTTTTCCTGTCTAACTCAACCGTATTATCTAATCGTAATAATTCTATAGATCCATCTAAAGACTCAATATCCAAATTTTCTAATTCGCTCAAGCTTTTTTCGTATTTCTTCTGCAACATATATACAATGGCTCTTAAATACGATTGTCTCGACTCTGAAAGTTTATTCTTCTCGATATAACTAAATGCATCAGAAAATGACTTAGACTCACAACTCTTTACAAATTGGTTAACATAGCGCATACCCATATCTTTTAATGTGTCTGTAGGAAAATAAACAGGTTTTAATCCATTTGCAATGGTATAGGATGAATAAGAGTATGGGGCTTGGCCATTCGCTCCTCCTGCATGATGTGCCCCTTCCATTTGTCCAGATATATTATGAGACTGGTTGACATTTTCAACATTTGTAACGAGATAATATGGAGAACTTGTACAGGCATTAAGACAAAGCGCAGTTGCCAAAATAAGACTTGATTTAATTATTTTTAATTTCATAATTAGCATTAAATGATGTTGAATATTCTATGGATATGTATTTTAAATAAATATCTATAGGTACAGCTCAGGCTGAAATTTAAAAATGTAAAATTAATACTTTTATCATAAGCACAAAATCAATGCTGTACTATACTTGATGTAAAATGGAGTATTATTTTATTTAAATAAATTCTTTATTCTATTATAACAAAATTATAATGACTACTTTAGTATATTTAGAGAAAATACAATATAAGAACAATGGCCTGGAAAATAACCTTCGAAATTATTGGAGATACGTTTAGTCCAAAACAATTTGAATTTAATTTTAACGAACAAAATGAACCTCATGATCGTGTGTCCATTGGAAAAGATTATCAAATGGTTTGCGACTCTGGATCAGCTACGTACATTGTACCTAATGCTATTCCTAGAGCAGACCAATTTAAACATTTAGCAGATCTATTTGAACCCTTATTACCAGATTTAGAAAAGGCTGGGGCTGAGGAATGGTACATTTGCATAACTCGGTCATATTATGAACAATGTAATGAACAGATTGATTTTAATGACATTTTACAAATAGCTCGATTAAAATGTTCTTTAGCCTATTCTGCCCATCGTGTTCCTAACGAAAACGAAGAATACATAATCGAATAATCACTTAAATACCATTAATGAAATTATATTTAAAATTCTATATCTTAATATCAATCGTACTACCTCTATCGTATACGAGTTTTAGTCAATCACAAACGTTAGAAACTTCATCACAATCCATTCAATCTGTTCTTTTAAAACACAGATGGAAGTCTGTTTTACTACTTGGATATGATACATCAATAAATACCTTTACATTTAAAGTCTTTAAAGGCGAAAAATATCATGGAGTTATTACCCAATTTCTAGATGACAACACCTTTATAAGCTACAGCGTTACGCCGTGTTTAACCGGTTTCATTCCTGAAGAAGTCAAAGGGATGTATCAATTTACCAAACCGGATGTTATAGAAATAACCGTTGAAACTTCTATCCTAAATAAAAAAGGGGATTCGTATATAAAACAAAACGTCATAAAAACATTATCGTATTCAATAACTACTAACAATGGTTCAATTGTATTAACGAAAATAGAATAATTCATTACACATATAATTACATATTTAAATATAAACTATGAAAAAGACACTGACCTTACTAACCACCGTTTTGCTCTTGGCAAACCCACTTTTCGCTCAAGAAAAAGGAGACTTACGCCTTGGAGTAGACCTTGGTTTGGTTGTTCCTAAAGATAATTTGGGAACCTCTATTGCTCTTGAATCTAAATACAACCTAAGTAAAAATATTTCGGTTGGATTAAAATCTGGAGTATCTATACGCACAAAAGAATTAGACGAGAGTAATCCCTTTCTTACAGGTCTGTTTTTATATGAAAAAAACACAACCGTATTTTGTCTTGGTTTAGTCGATTATTACATTCCAAAATTTAAAACCATAAGACCATTTGTAGGCCTTGGAGCAGGATGGGTTAAAGGAATGGATATAAGATATAGAATAGACCCAGGTGATATAACAAATTCACCTATGCCCATTTTTAGTCGTAAGGAAGATGGACAGTTTGGCGTATTATTTAGAGGTGGAATAGAATACCACAATTTCAAATTAAGCATGGAATATTATGCGCTCCCAGACTCTAAAGTCACAATCCATAGTAACGAGCAAGTTTCCCTTTCTAATCAATTCTTAAACGTAACTATCGGTTATTTTATTGGAATTGGTAAAGGAAAGGAAATGGATGAAGAAGGATAAATGAGTAATTATTAAGAGGTACGTCCGTATTCTATTTGGATACGACGTACCCTTAAATCCTAACACGATTAAATCTAAAAGTTCCTAAAATTAAATCGTTCTAGTCTATATAACGATCACGAATAGAAGATACATCTTCCAATCGCTCCCATGTTTTTGGGCGTTCAAATTCTTGATCCGATTTTAACACTAAGGCATTCGGGTAATTCGCTTTAATATAGGCCCACCTTACATCTTTCCAATGGCTTTCATCCATTTCTAAAAGCTTAACGTCTTTAAGAGATCCAGATACCGCTTTCCCAATTAATGGCCACCAAAGGCTTTCCGTTTCACGGTCCCAAAGTACAAAACCATCTAAACCATTCCATACCTTATCATCGTAATAAGTATAACCGCTTAAAGCAAAGGTTAGTACATTATCGCCGTAATTACGTTCATAAATGGCACCTAAATCTGCTAAAATACAATAGGCCGCCATAATAGGTTGTCCGTTTAACACGTCGTTAACCACTTCGTGCCTGGTTAAATCTTTAATGGAATAGGCTTTAACCTCATTTCCTGAATACGCTAATAAAAATCGAGCACTATCTTCCCATATTGTACTTGCCTCATCTACCGATATAAATTCAGGTTTTAATAAAGCTGGAAAGACCTCTCGCCCTATTCCATAATGGAATTGTTGGTCGTTAAGAGCATATCCTGTAATATCAAAATGTTGATTACTATCGGTTCCTCCATACAACATATGCCTATTTTCAACATCAAAGAATTTTCCGTTATCGAATGCTACTGGGCGTTGCTTTTTTGGGGTTACTGTGGGTTTTTGAGACGATTCTGGTTCAGCAACTTTAGGATCTTGCTGTTCCTCACAGCTAAATAAAAATAGGATGGTTAAAAAAGAGAAAACTAATTTCATATGGCGTTTGCATTATTATTAACGGGTATAATGAATATTCTTCACTAACCTAACTGTTAAATGTATTTATCTGTTCCGAAGATAATTAAATGTAGAACCTCTATCCTATTTTTAACGTTTTATTTTATCTAAGCATAAGTTATGCGTTAAACGAAGATGGTATTAATCTTTAATAATCCATTTACCAGAGGTAATCGTTTTATCGTTTTCTATTAATTGAAAGAAATAAGCACCTTGGGGTAATTGGTTACGGTTAAATTGGATATCCTGACCTGTAATACCATTCTTTTGGGTTACCATATCTCCGTTTGCATTATAAACCATTAACGCTGCATCCTCAACTGGAGCATTGACATGAATGGTTGTAGATACATAAAACGGATTTGGGTACATTGTACTCACCACTTCATTTATCCCTGATTCGTCTAATCCTATTGTCGGATCTCCATGATAACGTGCCAAAGCAAAATCCAAATTCGAATCTATATTCGCATAACCTGCCAATACAATTTTACCATTGGCATCAATACCTAACGCTTGACCAGTACTATAAGAATCACCTATAGGTGTAAGCGTTGTACCATCTAAACCAAAGGCATTATCTAAGGTACCGTCTGTATTATATCTTACCAAGGCAAAATTTTCAGTATTCGAATTATCGCTGGCATTCCCACCTACAATAATTTTCCCATCGTCCTGTATCATTACAGCATTCCCTTTACTCGAATCACCAAAAGCAGTCACTAATATTCCATTTACCCCAAAGGTATAATCTACAATTCCATTCGTTAGATATCTTGCCAAGGCTATCTTAGTGCTATCCCCAGTACTAAACCCTCCAAGAACGATTTTACCATCAGCCTGTAGGCTCATAGAATGTGCATTGCTATTTGCATTTGCATTTCCATTCGGAAAAAGAGTTATAGATTGACCATTTAAACCAAACGTTGCATCTATCACCCCGTTACTATCATACCGTTCCAAGGCAAAAAATTGAGCAGTAGAACCCCCAAGAACAATTTTCCCGTCATTTTGGATTTGCATAGACTCTACCCTTCCTATATTTCCAACAACCAAACCGTTTGTACCAAACGTATTATCTAAGGTTCCGTTTTCAAGATACCTTAAGACCATAAAATGTGAATTATCGTTACTAAAATGCTGTCCATAACCACCAACTAATATTTTCCCATAGTCTTGAATGGCTACAGATTTACAAGTCTCGCTATAATACCCATCCACATCTGTAATTACCGTTCCTCCATTACCAAACGTGGTATCTAAGCTTCCATCTACATGATATCTTGCGATATTAATAAAAAATTTAGACGATCCGCCCAAGATGATTTTCCCGTCGTTCTGTAACCCTATAGAATACCCTTGGCTGCGGCTTTCTATAGTCGTTTTCACGTGTCCGTTTGTACCAAACGTATTATCTAACGTTCCGTCTGTATTATATCGTAATAGAGCAAAATTGGCCGTTGTATAGCTATTATATGTTGAGCCACCAACTAGAATTTTCCCATCCTCTTGAATACCCATCGTATTCCCTCTATCTGTAAAGGTATCTAAGGATGTGGTTACAATTCCATTTGTACCAAAGCTGTTGTCTAATGTACCCGGTTGTGCTGCTAAGTCTATTGAAAAATGAGCATTTAGTAGTGTAAAGAAAAGAATGGTAAATACGTGTTTCTTAGAAAATTCATTAACCATAAGAGCTGTGCTATTAAATTAGAAATCATTAAAAATACAAAAGAGATATTGTTCTTAGCTTATGTTATTCTTCATTCTTGTATTGAAGCGTCTAACATCCTGCTAATCTAAGTAATTTTCAATTAGAGTGTATGCGTCTATTCCATTGTTCTTTGTTTTGTATTCATGGAGTATGAATGCTTTTCTTACTACGACCACTATTCAATATTGTATTAAAAATAATTCTAAAATTAGACGTTCTATATTTTGTAATAATTACAACAATATAAACATCTCTTTAGTTCCTGTAGACTTAGATAAAATTGTTTATAGCCGTTTAACTTTTGGTCCTCAATACGAACTGGAAATTTACAAAGCCTTGTATTTAAATCTATACACAGGTGTGTTTTTAAATAATAAAATTCAGTCCATTACCAAAGCTGGAAATATTGATTTAGACTTATCTACAAAGCCTAATATTTTCGGGAGAATTGGAATTAATATACAGTTGTAATAATTGTATTAACCAGAGTGTTAAACGTTTGCATTTATTGAATAGAATCTAGATACCATTCATTTCTGTTATTCTTTAGTACACTGGCTTTAAAGGTTTTGGTTTGTTTTTCTCCAGTAATTTCGTAATCTACTTCTGCTGTACCTAAATTTAAATTAATTTGATACGAAAGAAGTCCCGCTGTTTCAATCTCTCCAATTTCGTTCAGCAACTCAATATCATTAACAATTAAATAATGAATCTTCAACAGGGCTTTCCCTTGTCGTCTTGCGCCAAATACCCGACTAATAAATGGAGTAAGAATAACCAGTAGAACCAATATAAAACTCATGAATATTTTCATAATAGACTTAATTAATTTTAAATTTTGTTTCGATAAATAATATACATTAACGGGTTACAATATATCTCTTATTTTAATTACCTCAGTAATAACACAAAATAATTCAAGATTATTCCCATTGAAAAAAACGTAGCTAAGCTTTATAAAAAACTACATTTCAATAGAACTCTAGGTTTATTTAAGTAATTCAAAATAAGAGATCTCTATACAATTTCTTAATATATTCATGGTATAGCTTAAAAATATTTTTGCAACCCATTAAGCAATAGAAAGGACTTTTAAATAAATTTAAGGCATACGTCTATCATATTTTTTATATAGTTTAGCGATCTAAATTTTATTTAGACTTTCACTTTTTTCTAATTTATTAATTTTTCTAAGATGTTTAAATCTTTTTCACTTACGGCATTAGTGTCCGTATTTTTTGTTCAAATTTCCCAAGCCCAAATTGTTTATACTGATATTCCTGATGGTGTCCCATCTGGATTCGATTTTAACAATGATGGTGTTAATGAATTCGACTTATCCGACATTGAAAATCCTGGGGATTATATTACCTATTCTGGGGATAACAACATTCATGCAAGTGCAGCTGGTTGGGATGTTCCAAGTTGCGAGCCTATGGGATATTCTGTAGGTATGGGTTCTAATTGGCAAGGTGCTGGGGATTGTTCTATTGATAATTGGGGAGGTGTAAATCCTACAATTACAATTAGTCAAGACGAATATTTGGCTGTAAGAATTTCATTATCAAATTCAACGTATTACGGTTGGGTTAGATTTTCTGTTGGTCCTTCAGGGGCTATTACCTATAAAGATTACGCCTATAACTCTACAGTTAACGGATCCATAAATACTGGAGATGAAGGTTCTGCCGTTGTTCTTGTAAATTCTATTGTTATTTCAGGTAATAATGTGATTAATATGGCTAATGGAACTACGCAATTAACAGGTTCTGTATTGCCAGCTGATGCTACTGATAATAGTTTCACTTGGTCAGTTATTGATGGTACTGGTTCTGCAAGTATATCATCTACAGGTTTATTAACAGCTATTTCTGACGGATCCGTTTCGGTTAAAGCTGTAGCCAACGATGATTCAGGAATAGAGGGAACTTTAGAGGTTGAAATTTCTAATCAAACCATTGGTATTATGGAAGTGGAATCCAATGGAACTTATTTCTATCCAAACCCAGCAAAAGATATTATTAATTTCAATACTACATCTGTTGTTGAAGTTTCTGTATATTCTTTAAATGGAAAAGTTGTATTACACCAAAATAAAATTTCAAGTAATCAAATAAATATTGATACACTGGTAAAAGGAATTTATTTATTAGAAACAACAGATACTAATGGGCAAAAGTATAGCAGTAAATTGATTAAATTATAGAATCTTTAACGTGTATTTCTTTGTATTAAGGAATTGCAAGAGGGAATGTGAATACACATTTCCTCTTTTTTTGACTATAGATGCTTTACCATACAAGTGATTAGATTTTAATATATTCTCAATCAGTAAACAACTCATAAAATATCAATTCAGATCTTTTTAGAGATTCGTAATCAACTTCCAAAAGCCCGCATTTTCATTAAGGGTAATAGTATCCGTATGTGGTGTTCTAAAATACGATTTCATTTCAATGGTATCGTCCTCACCTGAAAAACATCGCAATACATTATGTACCAATAAACACATACTGTAATCATTGTAAAAATAGAAGGTTTTATCTTTTCCGTGGCTATCGAACGCTCCGCTCAGAAACATTAATCGTTGTTGGTGTGATAAGGACTCCTCTTCTCTCCACTCAAAATCTTCAAATATATATTCGTCTAAGATTAAATATCGGTCATCCTCTAAGCAGTCCTTAGACTTAAAAAAATCACAAATAAGTGTGACAATATTTTTGGAATAAATGATCCCTCCTTTTTCATTATCCCAATATTCAATGGTGATATCATTGTTTAGGTTGGCTTCATCTAAAGTCTTTTCGCATATTTTTATGAGTTTATTAAACGTTTTTCGTAGGTGTGTATCGATGGTAAAATCGTCACCTACAAAGCTTATTCTTTGGTATATAGATTCGTTTATTGAAAATCCTCCAGCATAGCTTTTCATAAAACCAATAAGGTAAAACAGGGATACGTTCATAATACTGTGTGTGGGGTTGTGTTGTTAATATTTAATGGAAGCTAAGGTAATACATTGGTAGTGTTATTTGGCTTTATGTTCTTGTTTTTACGTATTAATTCTAATCTATAAAAAACAAAACACCACTTACCGGATATACCATTTAGTTAATATTGTGTTTAGGATGAGATTGATCTTTTAATTTGAATTATAGTGATTAAATTCAAAGAGTACTAAATTGATTACAACAATGGATCTAATGATAAATATGATAAAAAAGATTATCATAGCTAAGTTGTTGATTTTAGATCTGTTTAACATGATCGAATTAATTAATCCAATAATATAAAGTGGTAAAACTAAAGGTAAATAGGTAAACGAATAAAGCGTAAAATCTAGCCATGTATAATTATATGGTTGCTCAATCATTAATGGTTTTAAATAATACCCTATACAAATAATATGGATTGCAATAGATATATAAAAACAAATATTCACCCTATTAATGCTCTTTTTGTATTTACTATTCACCTGCATAACTATTTTTATTTTATTAAAATCCAATATTATATTTCAAACATAATTTCTTACAAATCTAATTTTCCAACTATTGTATTGCTCAATATAAACTTATGATATGTTAAATTAAAACATATGCATCTTCTTAATACTAATCTATAAAAGAAGAAATAATAAATAGAAATGGAACCAAACCTAAACAATGAATAAGAATTAAAGGGTCCCTAATTTTTATTGTTATCACTTCTTTTTTAAATGATGTTCTTGCACATTCAATACCAAGGAGATTAAAAAAGGGAAAAACAAAGGAGATAAATAAGAGTTTAATTCCATTACCTACAGGATTGTTCGCCCTTATAAAATGAATGCAAATAAGGAATATAAACACTACTGTAAGGATAGCAATAATGGATGATATTAGAAAAGGTAAATAGAAATAGGCTTTTCGTCTTTTTGTTTCAATTTTCTTCATTAGATTTTAGACTTTATATTCATATTAATCTTATGAACCAAAGGTTCGTATAAAATTCTATTAAATACGTTTTACATAGGATTGCACTATTTTAATTCGATATTTATTTTGTCTACAGTCCAATTCGGGATCCCAAACGGTTTTAGTTTATCTAGGATTCCCTTTAGTTCTTCATTGTTTAATTCTATAAAATCAGATTTTACAACGAGATAAATGACAGCATCTCTGCCTTTAGATTTGGCTGCTGAAAAAACATTAATTTCAGATTTTATTAGTCTTAATAGATATAAATCTTTTTTATTCCAACACCAAAAATCGAATTCATCACCTTGCTTTATTTTGGTAGAAATTTGATGAATATCAATAAGCTCCCATTCATCAATCTTACGATCAAAACCATTATTTTATCGTCGCATGGTTTCAAAGGTTCTTCGCTGCTTTTTTCTTATTCTTGACTGAATACTCATTTGTAGTTAATTATTGACAATACCTTTTACCATCAGATTCATTCATATATCTATTCGATGATAAAGTTAATCAATAGTCTGAGAAGGTGTCTTGATTATTGTAATATTCGGTTTTGGTATTTAATTTAGATTCACCCTTATTTTTCTTTAATTGATGATATTATATTTTGTGACTTAAGCGCATCGAATTAAAAATATAGATACAATAATATAATTATCAAACAATTAACAAAATACAATTTAATTAAGGTAAAATATTAATAAAACTATTTATCAGAAATATATTGGCTATATGGTTTAGTTTTGATATTCATTAGTACAGATAAGTCTCCCTGATATTCCTACAAAATTTGGTAGAAAAAGTTAAGCCACTCGTTTAATTTGTTTGTATCTTAATTCTTGTTCTTTTTCGGTAGGTGTTTTGTAGTCTAGAGTAGAGTGTAATCTAGAGTTATTATACCAGTTCATATATTTAAAGATTTCGGTCTCCAAATGTTTCTTAGATTCAAATGTAATGAGGTAGCATAGTTCAGTTTTAATTGTTTTAAAAAAAGACTCGGCAACGGCATTATCCCAGCAATTTCCTTTTCTACTCATAGATTGTTTCGCTTTTGTATTTAAGTTAATAATCTGTTTAAAATCATCACATGTATATTGTACTCCACGATCCGAGTGTAATATAAAGTCATCTTCTATATTTCGATTTAATCGCGCATGTTTCCAAGCTGTAATAACAGTATCTGTAGCTGTTAGATTAGAACTTACAGACCACCCTACAACCTTACGGTCTGCTAAATCAATCATTGTAGTTAAATATTGCCAGGTCTGATTAACTTTGATATAAGTAATATCCGATACCCATACTTTCCCAAGTTCTAATACCTCAAAATTCCGATCTAAATGATTTTCTTCTACTCTATGACTATGATTTGAGTCCGTTGTATTAGTAAATTTCCTACGTGTCTTAGAATATAGCCCCATTTCTTTCATCAATCTAGAAATATAAGACCTCGAGTAAAAAACACCTTTTCTCTCTAGAGCTTTTTGGAGTTTAGGAGCTCCGTACAATCCTCTATTTTCTGCATAAACCGCTTGAATAGACTCTTTTAATTCTATTGTGATGCTAGAACGTTCTATATCTAGCCTACGTTTCCATGAATAATACGCATTAGAACTTATATTTAAAGACTTACACATCTTCTCGACACAATAGGTTGCTGAATATTCCAAAATTATAGCGTACCTGTTCTGTCTTTCTTGGAGAAAATGCTTACTGCCTTTTTTAAGATGTCACGTTCCATGGTTACATCTTTTAATTTTTCTTTTAAATGCTTTAGTTCTTTTTGTTCATCAGTCAAAGCTGCATTGCCTCTGCCCGTAAAACTGGGACGCTTTGGGTTTAAATATTCTCGACGCCAACGATATAACATATTCAAATTTATTGAATATTCAGACGATAAGCTAGACATCGATTGTCCGCCTTTGTATAAATCCATTATCATTAACTTAAAGGATTCTTCGTAAGTACTTCTCTTCATAACTGCTAAAATAAGTTTTGTCTTAACTTACTCTACCAACAAAGGTAGAAATACCACCCAGTCTTCAAATTCGGGTTCAACAATATATTCTTCATTTTCTTCTCTACAAGCCAATCTTATCCATTGAGCAGCTCTTTTCATAGCCTGAGTTTGGTTTAATACTTTTCCCTTTTCATCCATTTTAATATTGTTGGAATAGATTGCGTAAACCGTTTCTACAAGACTTGCTTCAGTCTTAAGCATTTCTCGATAGTCAATTCCTTCTAATAGTTTTTCATCACCAATGACATAAGACAATGTACCATTTGTGTAATAATATGCAAAGTGTCTTAATGCACTTTTAAAATCGTTTGATAATTTCATTTCTATTTTTTCGACATTGCAGCTAACGTCTAGTATAAAAAGCAGTGTCGCCCATTTTCAGGCGGCACTGATTTTTATACATTGTTGTGTGTAGGCTTTTTAACAAGTTACATTACTTTGATTTCGCTTTTCTTTTACAGCCAATCCTTCAGGTTCTTCATAAATACCATTAACTCCTAAAAAAGAGCCTTTGGGATGATATTTCCCATCACTTCCAAGAAAGCTTCCTTCAATATGATACTTACCGTCGGAACCCAAAAATGATCCTTTATAATGATACTTACTATCGGAACCTAAAAAGCAGCCTTCTGGATGATAATTGCCATCTGATCCCAAAAAAGCACCTTTAGGATGATACTTTCCATCGCTTCCAAGGAAACTACCTTTTGGGTGATATTTACCATCTGAACCTAAGAAGCTGCCTTCCCCGTGATATTTTCCGTCTACACCTAATGAAGATTTTCCAGAATGATATTTACCATCAACTCCAAGGAAAGAGCCTTTCGGATGGTATTTTCCATCTACTCCTAAGAAGCTCCCTTCTGGATGATATTTACCGTCAATTCCTAAAAATTTTTCCATATTCAATTAATTTAAGTTTCTTTTTTGCTTGCACACAACACTTGTATATAGTGACCTTTTTACCAAAAGGTATGTTTATATCGCTTAAATGTTTATTTTTTTCATTAAAACTAATTATATCTTTTAAATGATCGAGTGGACTCGTATTTTTTTTATTGTTTATTTCAATAGTCTATGGATTTTCGTGAGTTGGCGAGTATTAACTATGAATTATACACATTGTAGGCAAAGTATTTATTTTTCAAAATCGGAAAGAACAAAATCAAATTGTTCTATCACTTTATCTAATTTTTCTTTTGTTTCAATACTTTCTTTTAATTCCGGCTTTAAGCTCTCTTTTATAGTTTCATAATCAAGTTCAAAATATTGTTTAAATCCTATTGTAATAACTTGTGACATTAATAACTGACAATGCAATTTTAATCTATCAATATCACTTTTAAATGTCTCTTTGTCCATTCTAATTCTATCATTCGGATTGTTATACTTAAAATCTCTATGTATAGGTTCTTTTATTGGAAATCCGTCATAATGTTTAATACAATTCGAGATGTAATTTATTCTACTAGTAATTGGAAATTTATCGTGGGATTTATAGATATTAACTTTATATCTTTTTTTACAATATTCCTCAATACTTAAAAGTTTATTTTCTTCGTTCAAATCTTTGAGCAGAAAATTAACTGCTTTAACCAAAGCTTTTAAGTAAGACTCATATTTGTGAAAAAGTCCTATGTATCCTAATCTAACAGTTTCATATAAATTTTCTTTTAATTCCTCTTTTGAAATGTTCAGTAAGTGCTTGTATTTGGAATTCGATATTTGATTCCAACTGTCAGCAATTGATTTATTTGATGCAGGAATATAATAGTTCAGAAATAGAGATTGAAACGTTTCCATTTCAGAAGTTGATTTCACAATTAAATTCCAAAGTTCTTGACCTTCTTCGGATTCTTGTAATATGTCAAAATCTTTAATTTGAGCAAAATTCTTCGATAGTCTTTCAATCAAAATGTCAATCGGATTTAACTTCGGTTTTTTCATATTTTGCCTAACACTTATATATAGTGACCTTTTTACCAAAAGGTACGTTTATATGTTATTTTTATTAAGTTATTTTTCACTAAAACTAATTATATCTTTTAAATAATCGAGTGAACGCGTATTTTTTTTTGTTTATTTCAATAGACTTAGGATTTCCGTAAGTAGGCGAGAACAAGCAATGAATTATAAACATTGTTAGCAAATCGTATTCTATTTTATATTACTCCAAATTATTTCGTCATTCTTTAAAGTGAATCTTGGCAAGAAGTTGAAAATAGAAGTAACATCAAATTCTGGTTCCATTACAATCCACCATTCAAAATTCTCTCTTTTTAAATCAATAGCAGACAAGAAATACATCTTCTGCAATTCATTTTTATCTTTTTCCCATTTCGAATCGCGAAAACACTCTTCCATATACTCGAACAATTTGTGACTCGTGAATTGCCACCTTTTTTCAAATTCTTTAATCAGCTCAATTTGTTCATTAGAAGGTTCATTTTGATTTTCAACTTCAATAGTTAATTCAATCGAGGCTTTTGAAATTGGCATATTAACATACCCATTCCATTCAAATCCGTTTCGATTCTTATTAAGCTTTAACTTGCCGTATTCAGCCAAATCAAATTGTGGTTTTTCTATTTTGTTTTTAAACCAATTCACTTTTTTTATTTAATAATGCCCAACGTTTACGTATAAGAATAGTTGCGTGGTTAAGTTACTAATTTAGCAAACAAAAACGAACCAGAGGAAAATCCGCAGGATTTTCCGAGTACACACAGACCAAGCAATTATTTTTATACATTGTTGTGCGTTCGTGTTTTATTTCGAATTACTATTTTTTTATATAGTAATCTCTTGCTGGTCTTTTAAAATAAATCCAGTATCATCATAAAATCTTTGAATATTAGCAGCTCTTCCTGAATGTGAATTGGGTTTAAGGTTATTACAAACAAATGCTCTAACAGAATTGTAATCTGAAATATTATAATTTTGCTTAAAAATTTGAATTATTACTGTTATTTGTTCTCTTCCTTTTTTAAACCATCCACTACTGCCTCGTTCCTTCAATTCAACAAAAATTAAATTTGAACCCTCTTTAAGAACTCCCTCACATTTGCTTTCATCTGTGCCATCTGCTCTTATAATGACAACACAATTATCTATTGCAAAAAAATCAACATCTTTTTCATCAGGATTTTTGACAATACCAATCCATTTTGATTTATCAATTTCGTCTATATATGCAGGCGAATTAACGATATCATCACAAAGACCGAATTCAATTTTATTTGACTCTGTTTTACAACAATTTTGAAAGAAATTAATTGGCATTATTCTCTAATTCTAGAAGTTGAACAAAAAGATTATTAAATTCTTCCAATTGATTATTTAAGTAATTTTCATCAGATGGTAAATCCTTATATTTTTCTAAAGTTTTAATTTGCCCCATAGATTCATTGAGTTCATAAATTGAAACTTTCGAACCAACTAATGTAGATTCTTGTGGAACTATTTCAGATAATTGGATTAACTGACTTTCCGAATTAGCCTTTTTATAGACTGAATTAGCTTTTATTGCTAAAGTCAAGTAGTTGATAATGTATGGACTATGTGTAGTAATCACTAATCTATTACTATCTTTTTCATTATGATACTTTAATAGACTGTTAAGTATAAGTCTCTGCGATTCTGGAAAAAGATTTTGTTCTGGTTCTTCAACGATATTTATAAAGCTATTATAAGTATTTCTTGCAGATATTTGCTCAAGAGCAATTCGGAAAACTTCATCATTAATATCCTTACGATTTAACAAACGTTGAATTGTATTTCTCAGTTTAATCTCTTCCTCTCGGCTAAATTCTTTACGCGATTTGCTTAATTCCTTTTTTATGATTTTAGATAGATATTGTGTAACTACTATCAATGGCACTAGAGAATGGAATCCACTTGAAGCTTCAACTAAATTGATTTGATAATCTTCGCCAACCAACATAGATTTTCCTTGTTTACTAAAAGTAACTTTTGAATTTAATATAGGTAAATCAATTCCGTCTGAAAATTCATTTTTAGCATCAGCATACTCATCGTAGAAAGTATATAGCGGGGAAGGTAAGTTTTTAATTTTTTCTAATCTTTCAATAGAACTTACCAAGTTTCTTTCTGCTGGAACATACATAATCTTGGGAAAACTATAACCTACTTCTTTAAGTCTTTTTACATACAACTGACCTTTGGTATATTTTAAGCTATATGCATCTCCAATATATTCGATATATGATTCAGTTGTTAAATAATTATGAATATTTTGATATGCTAAAAACTTTTTTTGAAAACGATTATATTTAGTAATATAATTCTCAGTAAAATCTTTTCTTACAAGGGCTTTTTCTAACCAACTGAGTGTTGAAAATAATTTAGCAATCGTGCTTTTTCCACTTCCTTGATTTCCAATAAAAATTGTTACTCCTTTAAAATCAATAAAACCATTATTTGATTCTAGACCGACTTTAATAGGACCTACATTTCTAATTTTAAGTTTTGCCATTGTTTAACTTGCGTTTTCTTTTTAACAAAGATACTTAATATTTCAAACTTTAATACTGTTTAACCTAACTGCTTGGACATGACGCACAACACTTGTATATAGTGACCTTTTTACCAAAAGGTACGTTTATATCGCTTATATGTTATTGTTAGTTTAGTTATTTTCAATAAAACTAATTATATCTTTTAAATAACAGAGTGAACTCGTATTTTTTATTGTTTATTTCAATAGTCTAAGGGTTTTAGTAAGAAGAGCTTAAATTTTTCAGTTAAGTCGTCAGCATCATTTTTTGAATTTACTAAATTATTACTCGAATCATAATACCTTGAAGTTCCTATGATTAGGGGAGCAGTTGATAAGTAATTAGGTTTCGGTTTATTACCAAGCTAAATATAAATATTTTGCTTTAAGTTATTCTTTTATAGTCAGTATTAATTATAGCCACCATTGTTATGTGCTTTTTTATTCCAAATCAGCTTGTCCGAGCCAAATAACTCTGATTTAATTGATTTAACTTTTCCTTTTTCTTTAAGCAAGTTGAGTGTTTGAATCAACTTAGGGGTATTGTCTTTATAATTATGACTTAATAATTTAAACTCTTTTGTTGTTTCCATGTAGTATTGAAAGAACCATAAGTCTAATACACCATAATAGCCATCAAATTTTAAATTTATATCTACAACTTGCCCTGTTTTAGAATTTGAAAAGCATATATCTCCTCCGTGGAAATTATATCTCCAATTTTTTGATAATTTATTTTCATCAAGTTCTAATACTTTCTTTATTTCTAGAAATGTTTTTTTTGAATCTATAAAACTGTATTCATATTTTTCCTCAAATTCCAATATCAGTTTTTCAGACGTTAACCTGTAACTTTTAATAGCTTTTTCTAATTCCCTAGAGTTTTCTTCAATTTCTATGTCTGAAAATAAACTATAGATATTATAAAACTTCAGGTCTTTAAATTCTCCCTTGTGAATTTCAACATTGAGATTTTGATTAATATTTTCAATATATTTTTTTAAGTTTTTTCGAAATCGGAATTTAAATTTAGAATTATAATCTATTCTTATTCGATCGTTATTTTTCAACTCTTCTTTGATAACTTCTATGGTAGGTAAGTCGCTGGTTTTATTACAATATATTTGTTTTAACTCTCTCATTTTTGGAATTGCACATTACATTTGAATATAGCGACCTTTCTACCAAAAGGAACGTTCAATATCGCTTATACTTTATCGTTTATTTTTTTTCACTAAAACTATTTATATCTTTATAAATAATCGAGTGGACTCGTATTTTTTATTTTCTCAGATTAAACAATTTAATTCTCCAATTTAACTCTAAATTTATTAGATGTTCATAGGTCAAATCAAATCCATGATCCAAATTGAATAATGACAGTCTGTAAATAAATCCAACATTTAAAGTTTTTCCAATTCTATAATAAGAATTTAGTGTTACTCCTAAACTCCTGTTTTCATAAGTTGTTTTTTCTGTTGTTGGTAGGTTTACCTGGTATTTCTACCTTTGTTGGTAGAGTAAGTTAAGACAAAACTTATTTTAGCAGTTATGAAGAGAAGTACTTACGAAGAATCCTTTAAGTTAATGATAATGGATTTATACAAAGGCGGACAATCGATGTCTAGCTTATCGTCTGAATATTCAATAAATTTGAATATGTTATATCGTTGGCGTCGAGAATATTTAAACCCAAAGCGTCCCAGTTTTACGGGCAGAGGCAATGCAGCTTTGACTGATGAACAAAAAGAACTAAAGCATTTAAAAGAAAAATTAAAAGATGTAACCATGGAACGTGACATCTTAAAAAAGGCAGTAAGCATTTTCTCCAAGAAAGACAGAACAGGTACGCTATAATTTTGGAATATTCAGCAACCTATTGTGTCGAGAAGATGTGTAAGTCTTTAAATATAAGTTCTAATGCGTATTATTCATGGAAACGTAGGCTAGATATAGAACGTTCTAGCATCACAATAGAATTAAAAGAGTCTATTCAAGCGGTTTATGCAGAAAATAGAGGATTGTACGGAGCTCCTAAACTCCAAAAAGCTCTAGAGAGAAAAGGTGTTTTTTACTCGAGGTCTTATATTTCTAGATTGATGAAAGAAATGGGGCTATATTCTAAGACACGTAGGAAATTTACTAATACAACGGACTCAAATCATAGTCATAGAGTAGAAGAAAATCATTTAGATCGGAATTTTGAGGTATTAGAACTTGGGAAAGTATGGGTATCGGATATTACTTATATCAAAGTTAATCAGACCTGGCAATATTTAACTACAATGATTGATTTAGCAGACCGTAAGGTTGTAGGGTGGTCTGTAAGTTCTAATCTAACAGCTACAGATACTGTTATTACAGCTTGGAAACATGCGCGATTAAATCGAAATATAGAAGATGACTTTATATTACACTCGGATCGTGGAGTACAATATACATGTGATGATTTTAAACAGATTATTAACTTAAATACAAAAGCGAAACAATCTATGAGTAGAAAAGGAAATTGCTGGGATAATGCCGTTGCCGAGTCTTTTTTTAAAACAATTAAAACTGAACTATGCTACCTCATTACATTTGAATCTAAGAAACATTTGGAGACCGAAATCTTTAAATATATGAACTGGTATAATAACTCTAGATTACACTCTACTCTAGACTACAAAACACCTACCGAAAAAGAACAAGAATTAAGATACAAACAAATTAAACGAGTGGCTTAACTTTTTCTACCAAATTTTGTAGGAATATCAACCGTTCCTAAATCACGATACCATTCACTCCAATAATTCACTGAATAATTGATTCCGTACCCAAAAGTAAAACGCTTATGAATAATATTATCCGTTGTACTTATAAAATAGGAATATAAGGATTTGTTGTATTCTTTATCAACAGGTGCTGGAAAAGGTAATTCGAATGTCAGAACAAAAGAAAAACTTGTTTCTAAAAACCTATTCTCTTTATAACTATACTCAATACCTAATCCATAGCCATTAAATCCAAATTGGTCATCTCTAAAATTTTCATTTGGTTTTAACGACAAATGATTTATATGAGGAAGTTTTAAATTAAGACGTAAGTCATTTTTTTCATATTCAGGT
This sequence comes from Flavobacteriales bacterium, assembly GCA_965243605.1. Classification (GTDB taxonomy): domain Bacteria; phylum Bacteroidota; class Bacteroidia; order Flavobacteriales; family CAJXXR01; genus JBMYYR01. The sequence continues at coordinate 90,563 of CBDEVQ010000025.1, read as the reverse complement.
TGTTTTTCGGTTTGAGCTAAACAGAAATTAGAAATAAAAATTAGTAAGATTAAATATCTTTTCATAGTAGATCGTCAAATGGCTTACAACACGTGTATATAATAACCTTTTTACTAAAAGGCAAGTTTATATCTCTTATATGTTATTGTGTATTTAGTTATTCTTCACTAAAACTAATTATATCTTTTAATAGGGTTACCCATTTAAATCTCGACAATTCTAATATCCTTACTTATTGCTGGTTTATGTTGAACAAAACGTTCAATAATTTTATCTAAAATGGACTTTCTATGATTTCTTCTGTTATACCTAAAGAAGTATTCATCGATATATTTTTGTAAATATTCCTTATTACAATAAGAATGAACACCTCTGAGCCAATTCTTAAAGTTTCTAATTTGTATATGAAGCATTTTAAAATTCTTTCCATTCTCTGATAGAGTCTGATTTAGATTGGGATATTCTTCAATTAATGGCTTGTATCCACTCCATCCATCGGCTAAAATACTGGCATCTGACTTGATATGAGCATCAAAAATTGGTTTTAGTGATTTTGAGCTATAATCTTGAATTACTTTAGCATAACCCCTACCAGATTTACCATCTCGGTATTCAAATGCAATAACCACTCGAGATTTCTTTTCACCCATCAGTTTCTTAGAATTTTGAATATACAACTCTATATTTATATTAAATAATAAACATATTTAATGTTACAATAAGAAATTGACGTCTTGAATTAAAGATCATAGAACTATTAACTAAAAAATCGAAAGACCAAAAGTAATAATTTACATCAACCCAAATACAGATAAAAACCCCTGTTTTAAGGAGTGATAAGACTAATCATTTCTTATTGATATATCATTGTACCTATTAACCTTTATTTGTTCTAAAGCCAAATCAAAAGATTTGGTGGACTTAATAAATATGCACAAACTTTGAGTTAAGCACTAAAACCCGTATTAATTATAGCCAATGTTGTGCGTTCAGCTTTATTCCTTAAGCTTGTTTTTTTCTGTGACACTATTCTTAAGTATATGTTGAATTAGGAATTTATTCTTATTCATTTTTCTTTTTATTCTTAAATACTTCTTGTCATCAATTTTATTTTTCATTTTTAAGAAGTTGACATCAACATATAGTATCCTAGTCCAAACAATATCATCTTTAATCAAATCAGCGAATATTTCAAATGGGAAAACAGAATTATTATTAAAAGCTAAAAAATAGGCTATATTGTAATTGGTAATATTGGAAAGGTTGTTCTTGTCATCTAATAATATTTTTTCAAAAAACTCAATAGTTTCTTTGGTAGCAATATGTTTGGAACCAAAAACAGAATCAAAAAGACTCTTGCTTTGGTTGATTATATTTACAAAAGGTAGTTGGTTTATTACAGAACTTGGATTTTCTTCCGCCTCCTTATAAATCGATTTGAAAAGACTGTCAAATTCTACAATTAACTTGTTTACAACAGAAGTTCTATTTTCAATTGCGATAGCGTGACTAGCTTGCAAACATTTAGAATGATTATTTATGTAAGCAACTTTTTGTGCTGAATCAATAGGAATAATTTTTTCAATTATTGTTTTGTGTAGTTTGTTGCTCTTTGGGTTTTTACCACAGTAAAAAACTAAAGAGTTACTCCACCAGTTATTAAAAAAATTATCAATTAAAATTTCATCATCTTCATCTTCTATGCACAAACTAGCAAAATACTCTTGGAAATAGTGATTGAAAAAGCTAAAAGAACTATTAACTTCCTCAAAGTTAAATACACCATTTCTTGATTTTAAGTGAACTATGAAGTTGTCAATATCATTTAATTCATCATAATTATATTTTTCTCTTAATGTAATAAAAAATGTTTTTAAATCATCTTGACTTATTGAATTCCACCCAAGTTTATGCAAGTAAAATGCTATGAATGCTAAAATGTTTTTAGTTTGCTCATATTTATATAGTTGGGTAAGACCTTTTGTTGAATCCCATTTATCCAAATAGACATCAGTAAATAGATCGTATAGAGAAAATATATTAGCAGGTAATTCTTTTAAGTCAATTTTGTCATCACGATATAATATCGCTAAAAGTGTTAAAGATAATGGCGTTCTCTGTAATGTGGTATTTAGCATTGAGTTTTTCAACGCAGTAAGAAAGTTATTTGTTTTACTGTTGTTGTTTGGAATGATTTTTTTTACAAGGGTCATTGCCTGTTTAAAGTTAAAAGGAAGTAGCTCGGAATCCTTAAAATCTTTGAATAATTCTTGGCTTTGTATAAAGTTAAAACTTCTAGTAGCAATAATAATTTGATAATTATTGACCAAATTTTCTTTACTGAATTCTTCTATAAGCTGATATATCGATAATCGGATTTCTGAATCTTTAATAAAATCTATTGAATCAAAAAGCAAAATAGTTTTTGAAAATTCACTTTTATCGAATTCCTCGCCTTTAGTTAACTCTTTAAACTGATTTTTAATTAAAACGTTAATATCAATTTCTAATGCTGAATGATTTTGTAAATCAAAATAGAATACTGCATTTGGTTTTGGTTTGTTTGAATTTAAAGCCTTTAATCCTATCCTTTTTAGAAATAATGTTTTACCACTAGTCGGAATCCCGTGTATTATAAAGTTTTTATTAGAATTTAGTATTTCATTAGAACCTTCAATATCTTCCTCTTTAAACTTACTATCGCTTTTATCATACGTTATGTAATTGTTTATCTTTTTTAATTCTCTAGAGTAAGTTGTTTGAACATTCACAAATATTTGGTCAATGTCATCAAACTTCATATCAAATACATTATTTGATATACTAATGTCTGACAATCTCTTTTTTTGCTCAGTTATATATAAATTTAAAAAAGGTTCATTGTTGTCTAAAAATGATTCTTTTGTATGCCTTTCAATTTGTTCCTTAAGTGCTTGATAATCCCATATTTTGATGTTTGATAATATGCTTGGTTCAATAAATTTGGAAATTAATCTTGTAGCATTTGGTGTAACCGATCCATTAATAACTATGAAAAGTTTAGAAACTATTTTGTTCTCGCCTTTTGGATTCGTGTATGGTTCAGAAAGAGCAACATTAATTTGATTTGCTATTTCATTACCCTTAACAAAATCATTTTGAGTTGCTGGTTTGTTTTTTACAATTACTGCATACCATTTATCTTCTTCAAAGTCTTCATCATATCTTGAGAAAACGAGGTCCTTTCCGAACTCATTTGGTCCGTGATTAATTCTAACATTGTTAAATCCTTTCTGCTTAAAGAGGACAGCTAAATCTTCGAATAATTCAGTTTCATAACAACTCTTTTGAACAAATTCAAGTTTGTCTTTTACACTTTTGAATGTCTTATTTTTTGTTGTTTCTTTTTTACTCATAAGTTTTTTTTTAGCTGACCCACAACACGTGTATATAGTGACCTTTTTACCAAAAGGTACGTTTATATCGCTTATATGTTATTGTTAGTGTAGTTATTTTTCACTAAAACTAATTATATCTTTTTAAATAATCGAGTGGACTGGTATTTTTTTTGCAATTCACAAGTGCAATACAATGGTTATTTTTCATTAAAAAACCATAACATTATATAAATAAAATATGGAACCATATTGTATGATTCCATCTAAAATCAAGTGCAATTTAACATATAACAAAAACCTGAGTACACGTAAAAATACGTGATTTAACTCTCTTTTATTTTTGTATTTTACTTACAAACAATAATCTTCAAAAATAAAAGTCTTTTCTTACTATGTTTTCAACAACTTACTATCAAACACCCCGAATTTTAACTGATCCAAAGGCGTATCTTGATATCTATTCTTATTTATTATAATCAACAAAAGTGGTGTCTAGTACATATTCATAATTGCTTTTGTCAAACTTAAAAGTAGTTATTTGGATTTTTGAAGGGTTATACGGTTCAAGTTCTTCAGATGATCCAATAGTCCAACAACCATTTTTTTCTACTTCAAATTCAGCATTCTTCAAATAATCCATAAAAACTAATTTGTAAAAATTATCGTATTGGTTTAAAAATAAACCATACATACAGCCTCCTGTTCCGCAAGCACCTAAGGAAACTAATATATCTTCTTTTCCGTCAGCATTAAAATCACCATTTTTATAAGGTTTTGTTTTCGCAGAACTGTCAGGTAATTCAAAGTCCGAATTTTTAGGTGTAATGATCTGTACAAAATCTTCGCTTCTAATTTCGTTAAGAATAAACAGACGGTCTTTATTATTTATAGACGTATTGGTTTGTGAGGTGCTACTCGATTCATTCGAAATGTTTTTCTGTTCCTGTTTAGTTTCACAAGAAACTAAAGCTATTAATATAAATACTATCACACTTTTCATTCTTTCTGAATTATTGTTTCAAATGACCGCTAACGGTTCGGGTATGGTATCGTAGCATCCCGCAGGGTGCTATGCACTATACCCATTGTTGGCATTTCGTTATTTTTTATTCTTTTTAATTGACTGTTTCACAAGACTTAAAATGTATTCCAAATCATCATCAGAATTGATTTGAAGTTCGTAATCTCCATTGCCCCAATGACCTGTTGTCGAAACGTCTCTCATTAAGTTTTTCGGGTCGTCAAGTTCCCCAATATTCATATTCAGCCACATTTTAAGTGCTTTTCGTTGTGGGTGAATATCAATAACATTACGACCTGAAACAAAGGCTATATATTTCTTTTTAGGTTTTACTTCAATGTTGTCAAAAATTAGGATTGCACTTTTGAGTTTTTCATAAAGCTCTTTGATTTCTTCGGTCACATTTTCTAAATGCTCTTGCTCCGAATACACCTTTATTTCTTTAGCAACATTGTCAATTGTATTATCCGTTTTAGAGATTGTTTTTATACTTTCTTGAGCACCTGCTTTTTGAATTTGGTCAAAAGAAACTGTTTCGTTTTCAAATCGTTTTACTTCCCAAAGTTCAATTGGTAAGTCCTTGAAATTTATAGCTTCTCTTTGGTAATTGGTAAATGCAGGGGAAACGAATAAAACCCTTGATTGAGACCAATCAACGTCATTTCGTTTTAATGTCTTGTCCAAATTTTCATTGAACTCAAGAATGAAATCTGCTTTGTTGTTAAGCATTAAAGACAAGTAGGCATATCCTTGGTCAATTACACTAAAGTTTTTGTCTCGCTTGTATTCTATGATTACAAAAGCATTTGCTTCTTTATCGAACGCCAATGTGTCAAGTCTGAAATTATTGAGTGCAAGTTCAGATTTTACAAAGTCAAGTCCGAAAACGGTCTTTAGGTTCTGTTCTGTTAAGTCTTGAATCTCTTTCTCTAATCTGAAAGGCTTTTCTTTTATGTATTCAAGTTGTTGTTTTATTTTAAATAGCGCCATTCTTCCCTTAGTTTTTTCCTGAGTATAGAAATTCCGTTAAAGAGGTTGAACTCCAACTACTGCTCCAAATAGGCTGTATTGGAGTAATTGGGGTGATTGGTCTAATTGGTCTAATTGGGGTTATTTGTTGTATACTTTTTATAGGCTCAATTTGAGTAATCATGTTTACAGCACCTTCTCTCGCACCTACGGCATTTCCTCTTTTATCGTAAACTATACCATCTTCATACCATCCGAGAAAGTTGCCATTAAAACCAAACACACACATATCTCCACCGTCATTTTCCAAAAAAGCTACAGGTGTACCATTCCATAAGAAAATAGTAGCATCTTCAGAATAATCAATGTACGCGCTTGCCGCTCCGTCACTATCAAACAGTGTTACTTCTTGTGCAGATAGATTTGTCAATCCTAAGAAGAATACGAGAAGTGTAATTAAATATTTGTTCATAATTATTTTATTAATGAATGCTAACACTTGTATATAGTAACCTTTTTACCAAAAGGTACGTATATATCGCTTATATGTTATTGTTAGTGTAGTTATTTTTCACTAAAACTAATTATATCTTTTTAAATAACCGAGTGGACTCGTATTTTTTATTGTTTATTTCAATAGTCTAAAGGTTTTCGTAAGTAGACAAAAACAAGCAATGAATTATAAACATTGTTAACAAATCGTATTCTATTTTATATTACTCCAAATTATTTCGTCATTCTTTAAAGTGAATCTTGGCAAGAAGTTGAAAATAGAAGTAACATCAAATTCTGGTTCCATTACAATCCACCATTCAAAATTCTCTCTTTTTAAATCAATAGCAGACAAGAAATACATCTTCTGCAATTCATTTTTATCTTTTTCCCATTTCGAATCGCGAAAACACTCTTCCATATATTCGAACAATTTGTGACTCGTGAATTGCCACCTTTTTTCAAATTCTTTAATCAGCTCAATTTGTTCATTAGAAGGTTCATTTTGATTTTCGACTTCAATGGTTAATTCAATCGAGACTTTTGAAATTGGCATATTAACATGCCTATTCCATTCAAATCCGTTTCGATTCTTATTAAGCTTTAACTTGCCGTATTCAGCCAAATCAGATTGCGATTTTTCTATTTTATTTTTAAACCAATTCACTTTTTTTATTTTATGATGTATTCTTTATCGCCCAATCTTTAACTAAATATTCAATTGCTTTTCTGAATCTCATTCCAGCTAATTCGTCAAGACCATAATTTTCAGCTTCTAAACTTTGTAAATAGGTCTTTATGAATTTTGAGGATACTGGATTTTCTACTTCAATTGACTTTCCGTCTATTAATTCTAAAATTGATTTTGGCCAATCGGGTCCTTTAGGTAATCCGTTTAAAAAACGGTTAAATTGAGATTCGGTTCCAGTCCTATTATGTTGGTAAATGAACAGTTTGACACATTCAGCATTTAAACACTTCCAAGCCGATAAAACCATTGTGTGGCGTCCGTATCTCTGGAAACTAGCTGCCATTTATATTGTGGTGTATTTGTGACGTGACAATGCGGGCATATATTTGGGTCTTGTACGTGTCTTCAAGCGTTTTTGTAAACTGTTTGTATTATAGATGCTTTATTAATTGTCCTGAGAGACTTGTTAATAATTGAATATTTTCATTTTTATCCTTGCTTACGAATAGTTCAACGTCTCCAATCATTTCGTGATAATGTAGATTAACTTCCAATCCTTCAAAATTAAATATCCAATAATAGGAATCAAAATCGTCAAGTTTCTGCTTGAACTTAATATTTAGTTGTTGTTCAATAATGTTTGACACAAGATGAAAACCTTCCCAATATCCGTTTGGAATTATGACACAATTATAAACCCTATCTTTTTCTACTACTGTCATCTTTAATGCACCACAACGGTTTGATATAAGAATAGTTGCGGGTTTACGTGTGAAGATTTTCCGCAGGAAAATCAGATGTAATAAACTTACAACTATCTTTTGTTAAGCTTAAAGCTAAGCAATTATTTTTATACATTGTTGTGTGTAGGCTTTTTATTCCGCTTAATTATTTTCAGTTTCAATTATCAGTTTTGTTATTTTCGGCTGTAAAATCCAAACCCCAATTATTAAAAATAGAGTTAATATTAAATTCACTAAATACTCCGAAAACTTAACTTCTCTTTTCAGTTCAATTGTTGCAAGTGTTTTGCAAGAAAAAACTATTGTTTGGAATAGCGCAAAGAACATATAGAGTGAAATCGGAATAAGAAGAATCGTTTGAATATTAAATTCCGCTTTAGTATTTTCAGCAGTTTGTTCAGGTAAAAGTAGAAAAGAAACAATCAATAAAATCGGAAATAGAATGATATTAATTTTAAAGAGTTTCGTGTTCAAAGTCGGAAGTTTTAGAGATTCCAATTTCTCTTGTCCATAAATTCCAATTGCATAAATCCAAATCAAAGATGTCACAAGAGAAATGGAATTAATAACCTCTTTTAATGGACTTGGTGATGTCCAAGCTCCAGTCAGAACAATTAATATAAATAGATGCCAATGTTTAAATTTTAATATTTTTTTCATTCGTTAGTTCTAATTTTCAGCTTACACACAACGGTTAATGTAAAAAGTCGTTTTAATGCTTTTTACATAGTGTTAACAATAGATTTTTTAATTTCTGTTATTAACCCTTCGTAATATTTTATATTCGGCTTGGGATGAGGCTCTCGACCGTGTAGATATTCATTGAAAGTTCCACTATCTTGGATACCATTGTCAGAGAAAAATCGATCAAAGTATCTACTTATGTAATAATCATGACCTAACAAACTTATTTTACAAGTGTAGTAATTCACACCATTCGGATTCAAAGGTCCATAATAAGATCCAGTCCATTTTGTATTAAAATTTCTATTTATTGTTTCTCCTAAATATGCAGTCAAAGTAGCATTTAGAATCTCCCTTTCATTTAATTCTTTATTGTGCTTATTTTCTAAATAGCGTTCTAATTCTATTTCTAAAGATCTTATGGTAAAATCGAACTTATATCCATTACTTTTTTCCATTTGGGATTTGGAAAACTCTTCTGCTATCAATTTCGGATTATCTGTTTTGTTAATGTCTACCATTTTCAATTATTGCTAACGTTTAGTGTAAAATGCGTTTTAATGCAGTTTAGGTTGTGTTAGTAGCTGTTTAATCATTCTGAAAGTTGAAGTTTGAATTTAAATAATTAAACAATTCTTCATCATCAAGTTCCTTAATCTGTTTATTAACTTTTTCGTCAAGGTAATTCTTTACAAATTCAAAAGAATAGTCATCAACGATTTCAATAAATTCTAACTCTTCTGAGTATTTCTGATCTTCGAATCCCTTTTTCGTGGCCAGAAAAAAGTAATAAGTTGCTATTCCCTCTTCATCTTTTCTCTTTAAATCAAATTCTACAGAAATAAAGAAGTCACCTTGAGGTGAAAACTTATCTATTTCAGAACAGTCAGAACTTCCATAGTTATATAATTCAAAATTGCTCATTTTTAATTGCTACTAACACCTGTATATAGTGACCTTTTTACCAAAAGGTACATTTATACCGCTTATATGCTATTTTCTATTTAGTAATTATTCATTAAAACTAATTATATCTTTTCAATAATTGGGTGGACTCGTAATTTTTTCATTGTTTATTTCAATAGACTAAGGATAAGGTTCTGTAGTTTTTGGAGGAATTGGACAAGAAAAAATAAGAATTTTTCACACCAAACCTATTAAAACAAACCTCCCTACTATCCGTAAGGAGAAACGTCTTTTTGTAAGTATAATATTGGATTTTCGTTAAGAATATCTGAAGCCTTGGAAGATATTTAGAAAATCAAAGATGGTTTTTGATCAACGATCAAAAAATACATTCAAAAAGTGCCCTTTTTTCAAATCACAATGATAATCAATCATTGCTCTTTCCGTTTTTTTTGGGCAAAGCACCCGAGCGATAGAGAACACATGAACACTAATAAAACAAACAATAATAGTGAATAAAAAAAATGAAATGCCATAGAGGCGTAATTCATTGATTAACTAATAAAATAGTAGATTTTGAAATTATACTATGACGCTAAGAGCGCTATGCCCAATACTTTTCCATTGATGAAAAGTATTCAAAAATCTAGTCAAAATAAGGATTTTGCTTTGCATCGTTCTCTTTCGAGACTACAGGCGTCCTTTCTCCTTTGTCGAAACGCCATTTCGTCTCTACGTTCTCTAAATCTTAATTTTGACACCTAAATCTTAAGGTATTACAAAAATATTTATTGCTAAAACTAGCATTTCACACCAAATCTATCAAAACAAACCTCAATACTATCCGTAAGGATAAACGTCTTTTTACAAGTATAATCTTTGATTTTCGTTAAGAATATCTGAAGCCTTGGAAGATATTTAGAAAATCAAAGATGGTTTTTGATGACAATCAAAAAATACATTCAAAAAGTGCCTTTTTTTCAAATCACAATGATAATTAATCATTGCTCTTTCCGTTTTTTTTGGGCAAATCACCCGACCGATAGAGAACACATGAACACTAATAAAACAAACAATAATAGTGAATAAAAAAAATGAAATGCCATAGAGGCGTAATTCATTGATTAACTAATAAAATAGTAGATTTTGAAATTATACTATGACGCTAAGAGCGCTATGCCCAATACTTTATTCACTTTATTGTTTACAATTATTTGTGTTCATGTGTTCGCTTTGCTCGGGTTTCATTGATGAAAAGTATTCAAAAATCTAGTCAAAATAAGGATTTTGCTTTGCATCGTTCTCTTTCGAGACTACAGGCGTCCTTTCTCCTTTGTCGAAACGCCATTTCGTCTCTACGTTCTCTAAATCTTAATTTTGACACCTAAATCTTAAGGTATTACAAAAATATTTATTGCTAAAACTAGCATTTCACACCAAATCTATCAAAACAAACCTCAATACTATCCGTAAGGATAAACGTCTTTTTACAAGTATAATCTTTGATTTTCGTTAAGAATATCTGAAGCCTTGGAAGATATTTAGAAAATCAAAGATGGTTTTTGATTGTCATCAAAAAATACATTCAAAAAGCGCCCTTTTTTCAAATCACAATGATAATCAATCATTGCTCTTTCCGTTTTTTTTGGGCAAAGCACCCGAGCGATAGAGAACACATGAACACTAATAAAACAAACAATAATAGTGAATAAAAAAAATGAAATGCCATAGAGGCGTAATTCATTGATTAACTAATAAAATAGTAGATTTTGAAATTATACTATGACGCTAAGAGCGCTATGCCCAATACTTTATTCACTTTATTGTTTACAATTATTTGTGTTCATGTGTTCGCTTTGCTCGGGTTTCATTGATGAAAAGTATTCAAAAATCTAGTCAAAATAAGGATTTTGCTTTGCATCGTTCTCTTTCGAGACTACAGGCGTCCTTTCTCCTTTGTCGAAACGCCATTTCGTCTCTACGTTCTCTAAATCTTAATTTTGACACCTAAATCTTAAGGTATTACAAAAATATTTATTGCTAAAACTAGCATTTCACACCAAATCTATCAAAACAAACCTCAATACTATCCGTAAGGATAAACGTCTTTTTACAAGTATAATCTTTGATTTTCGTTAAGAATATCTGAAGCCTTGGAAGATATTTAGAAAATCAAAGATGGTTTTTGATTGTCATCAAAAAATACATTCAAAAAGTGCCGTTTTTTTTGGGCAAATCACCCGAGCGATAGCGAACACATGAACACTTATTAAACAAACAATAACAGTGAATAAAAAAAATGAAATGCCATAGTGGCATAAGCGTCGAAGTATAAAATTACATTTCTTTAATATTAATGCGTTTTACAAACTACACTTAGACTTGTATTATTTCTTGTTTAATACAACATCCAAAAATGACCATAATCCATGTTATAAGAAGAATCATCACTTCCAAAATTGCCATTTTTTCTTTTTCGGAATATTCTCGAAATCAATATCAACAATCAAATAAGGTTCATTGTCTACAACCTGAAAATAAGCAATAACAGCATCGTTTTTCTTGACTCCAAAGTTTTGATGGGGTTTATTTAGAAGAACTCCACCGACGCCCTTATTATTAGGACTATATTCTTCTACCCTTAACCAAACTTGTTCTGGATGTCTTCCATCAAAAGGTGGTAGTAATACCTTGACATCATCAGGATAACCTGGTGCTCTAAATTCATCAAATAATGTTTCCTCTCTAAATACATCTAGATTGGGTTTGTCATAAATTGTGAGATAGTCCGGTACAACAAGCTTATGCTGTTGAATCTCTTGCTCAGTTGCATTTCATATTTTTGTGATAATGCTTCAAATCTGAATATCGTTCTTTCATTTAATTCTATACAATCTTCTGTAATCACTATAGAATTATTCTCAATTTTGAAAAATTTTATGGCATCAACAGTTAATCCAGCTTCGTGGTCAATGTATGTATATCCAAAAAAATGATCGCCTTTAAAGTTTAAGTTCTTATTTTGGTAATTAGATATTTTTATCCAAGTATTCTCTTTCATTGTTCTATTATTTTTAATGATTTCATTATATACTATAAAGGTATTCATTGCACCTTCGTTTCAATTTATAAGCACGTTTATTACCTTCCAAATATTTCCAAAACTGTATAGAATACAACCTTTATTAAATAATCATACTTCTCTATGTTTTCTTTTCAAGGTGGTCAAACTAATACTTAAGTGTATTCATACTATTAGGACCTCATATCCTTACTCAAGTTTATCGATAAATTCTTTATAGAGTTTATCTTTTACTCGTTGCTTTTTCATTAAAAAATCCAAACTATCTTGAGTATTTAATGATCTTCCGAACTGTTCTGTCCAAATTTCAGTTTGTGGTGGAAATGCGCCACCCATTAAGTTGCTTCGTTCTAACTCAATGATATTTACATCAAATTCATTTTCAAGGATAAAATACCCACTAAATGTCACTAAATTACTGTCCTTATCAAGGATATTGTGAGAATGCTTAATTACATATTTTTCAGAACCAGGTATTTTCTCATCATTTCGTTTGGCAACAGATTGTGAAAATTCTGAATATGAAACTGACTTATAACTATTCGGATATTGAGCGTGATTTTTAATCCAATCAGATACTTCGATTTCAACATTCTTGTTTGCTGCTTCAAATTCTTTTTTTTCTTCTTCTGTTAATTGGCCACCACAACTAAAGATAATCAGAAGTGACACATATACTAGTAATCTCTTAGTTGACTTTCGTAGATTATACAATACAAAAACATGCACATTGCGGGTATACAACGAATCGTAGTTCCACATTTATTTAAGTTCATACACTTTGGCCATATTAAAATCCGGTTGTGGTTTAAAAATATCAAACACAATATATTCTCTTTTATCTCCAAGAATTTTACCTCTCATTTCTACTTCGCCATATTTAACGGTAATGGTGTCTTTACTTGTGTATTCAAAAGTTCCCCATCTTTCGGAGTTAGAAACTTCCCCATCATATCTAGATTGGTCTATAATGGTTTTTCTGATTAATACTTGCTTATTAGAGTCAAAAAAAATCATAGATTCTTTAGATATATATCCATCAAAGTTTCCTCCTGCAATCCAATCTACAAATGGTGCTTCTGGTCCTTTATTATATTCAATATTAAAATGAGGTTTTGTCATCCTTGTATAAGTGTTATGATTTAATTATATACTATTAAACGCTAAAATAATAATTTACATGAACACATATTAAAATAATAACAAATCATTTCTAGATTCACCAAGGGTAGCCAGTTAAGTCACTATGGAAAAGAGATTTTCACATAAAATCCATTAAGTAGTTCCCAACTTGTCATTGCCTAGAAATATGGTATACTCTTTTTTCATTCACATTCGATTTCTTCATCAATGACCTAAGGAACCTTACAATCAAATTCTACTTGAACTAAGTCTTTGTCCGTTTTAAATACGGACATTGTTTTTGCTTTGGTAAACCCAATACCAAAACTGTCTGTTACTTGGTGAAAGTCTATTGTAAATCCACCATTTGGTAGAGGAATTGAACAATCTTTCCCACTGAAATCCCCTATGAAATGAAACCAACCACAATAGTAATGTAGGCCGTTTTCCAATTTTGCCATATGACTAATTTCAATTTCTTTATTTTGATTGACTCCAAGTTTTTCAAATAAAGCAATTATTTCTTCTGGAAATAATTTTTCTCTGGATACGATATAGTTCAAGCAATTTCTACAACCGCAACTTTCAGCACTTGGATTGTCAATTTTTGAATATTCCTTTTCAGTCAATTCTTTATTGACTTCAATCTTCCAATCTTTATATGCGAACTCGGTTTTTGTCATTTATTCTAATGAAAAACAATGATTTGTACATGGAACGTAACGTGTAAAAAGACACTACGTTTTCGGATTAACTCATAACCAAATTTATATATTTAGTTTTCTTTCATTAAAGCTAATTATATCTTTTCAATAATTGAGTGGACTCATAACTTTTTTATTGTTTCTTTCAATAATCTAAGAATAAAGCTCTCTAGTTTTTGGAGGAATAATATAGTTTTTTTTCACATCTAACCTATTAAACAAACCTCCCTACTATCCGTAAGGATAAACGTCTTTTTACAAGTATAATATTTGATTTTCATTAAAAATATCTGAAGCCTTGGAAGATATTTAGAAAATCAAAGATGATTTTTGATCAACGATCAAAAAATACATTCAAAAAGTGCCGTTTTTTTTGGGCAAATCACCCGAGCGATAGCGAACACATGAACACTTATAAAACAAACTATAAGAGTTAATAAAAAAAAAATGAAATGCCATAGAGGCATAAGCGTCGAAGCATAACATCATATTCTCTAATGTTTTTTATCATTCCGAGACGCTATCGCTATGATTTTCCTTTTTTTTGAACGTTAATTGTATTAAAAGGTGTTCAACGGTTCGCTTCGCTCGGGTGTTCTTGATAAAAGAATAGTATTAATAATACTATGATTCGGGAAAGGAAAAAAAATCAAGACTTCCATGAAAATCTATAACCTATCTTCCAATCCCTTAAGTGCAACTTTGTGATTTTCGAACAAGTTCTTAGCTTCAAAGTTTTACTAAAAGTCTTCTTTGATAGAACATACATTTACATGAATGTCGATAATAAATGAAGATTTTACAAAGTCAAAATCCAGTCTTTTCTTCTCATGTTATGAAGCACCATTTCACTTCTTCATTCCCTTAAACTTAATTTTGACGGTATAAGCTTATTCATTTATTGGAAGAAATACGATATACTTCCCCTCTTAAGAAGGGTTAGGGGTGTGTGAAATCATCAGAGATTATTGTATAATCAAGAATTATTATCCATTAAATAGTTCTCGATACATTAAAATCTTTTTGTCAGCATAATATTTGATTTCCGTTAAGAATTTTTGAAACCTTGGAGAAAATTTAGGAAATCAAATATGATCTTTACGTAAGTAAAGAATGCATTCAAAAAGTGTCGTTTTCTTTGTTTCCGTTTCTTTTGGACAAGCAAAAGAAATGAAAATCTCAGTGATAACGTAGTGGTATGATTTTATTAAATATGGTACGAGTATTGGAATAAAATTGTATCGAGAATAATATGATTTTGAAAGGGGCTTTTTTGTTTTACTGTGACGCTATCGCTATGATTTTCCTTTTTTTTGAACGTTAATTGTATTAAAAGGTGTTCAACGGTTCGCTTCGCTAGGGTGTTCTTGATAAAAGAATAGTATTAATAATACTATGATTCGGGAAAGGAAAAAAATCAAGACTTCCATGAAAATCTATAACCTATCTTCCAATCCCTTAAGTGCAACTTTGTGATCTTCGAACAAGTTCTTAGCTTCAAAGTTTTACTAAAGGTCTTCTTTGATAGAACATACATTTACATGAATGTCGATAATAAAAGAAGGTTTTACAAAGTCAAAATCCAGTCTTAGTGAAAGCAGGTACGCAGTGGCGTCTTGACGTCAGGAAAGAGGTCGCCCGGAGTGCCGAAAGAGAACGTTCCAAAGGAAAGACCTTATTTTGACTAGATAAATCACAACATACTTAATGTTGTTCTTAATTTCTTTTTTGGCAATGCAAAAAGAAATAGCCAAAGCGGCTATAGCGTCGAGGTATAATAAGCAATATTATGGTTGTATTGCGACGCTATGGCTATGATTTTCCTTTTTTTTGAATGTTAATTGTATTAAAAGGTGTTCAACGGTTCGCTTCGCTAGGGTGTGTTTGAGTATAAAGTTACATTTCTTTAATATTAAAGCGTTTTACAGTGTCTTATGCACTTTTAAAATCGTTTGATAATTTCATTTTTATTTTTTCGACATTGCACCTAACAATTAACTAAAAATAGTCTCTTGCCAAAGCAAGATATGATTTTTTTAGATTTTGTTAGCATACGTTTCTCTAACAAGAGCATTCGGTAATTACAACTATTTTGTTATCCAATAGGCTGAGTTCATCAATCATTTTAGAAATTTCATTGTCTAATTGGTCTCCCATTTCACTATCAAATTCAATTTCATCAATTTCCTTTTGTTTTGCCTGTAGCCTGGCAATTATATTTTTGATATTTTTAGAACGTTCGTGAATATAAATTTGATGAAAACATAAGTACGCTCCAAATGAATAGCTTTCTATTGGGTCTTTATTCGACCATGTCGTATCAGAAATAGATAATGGGCTTGAAATTCCAACCATGTATGTCTGATTTATAATTTCAAGAATATCAATATTCTTGATTTCTTTATCTAAAATCACTTGTCTATTGTTTAATGTATAAATCGGAATCTTCTCACCATCCACATTACCAACGTGTCTGTATTCGTACTTAATTCTCTCTTTATAATATATTAAACTATCTCCTTCCCAATCGCCACGGCCCGGATCTAAAGCAGTTATTAAATAATTTGTATTTTCCAGTGAGTCTAAATTGAAGTAGGATGTAGATAAATATGAGTATCCAAAAAATTTGTTTCCCTCTAAGGTCTCAACTTCAAATTTTATGAGATAACCATTGTATTCTGCTCTCAATATTGTTGAGTAATATAATGTAAAAAATATCAGTAAAATTATTCTCATTAGTTTCTTTCTTTTAATTAATGCTAACACTTGTATATAGAGACCTTTTTATCAAAAGGTAGGTTTATATCGCTTATATGTTATTGTGTATTCAGTTATTTTTCACTAAAACTAATTATATCTTTATAAATAATCGAGTGGACTCGTATTTTTTATTTTCTCAGATTAAACAATTTAATTCTCCAATTTAACTCTAAACTTATTAGATGTTCATAAGTCAAATCAAATCCATTATCCAAATTGAATAATGACGGTCTGTAAATAAATCCAACATTTAAAGTTTTTCCAATTCTATAATAAGAATTTAGTGTTACTCCTAAACTCCTGTTTTCATAAGTTGTTTTTTCTATTATTGGTAGGTTTACCGTTCCTAAATCACGATACCATTCACTCCAATAATTCACTGAATAATTGATTCCGTACCCAAAAGTAAAACGCTTATGAATAATATTATCCGTTGTACTTATAAAATAGGAATATAAGGATTTGTTGTATTCTTTATCAACAGATGCTGGAAAAGGTAATTCGAATGTCAGAACAAAAGAAAAACTTGTTTCTAAAAACCTATTTTCTTTATAACTATACTCAATACCTAATCCATAGCCATTAAAGCCAAATTGGTCATCTCTAAAATTTTCATTTGGTTTTAACGACAAATGATTTATATGAGGAAGTTTTAAATTAAGACGTAAGTCATTTTTTTCATATTCAGGTTGTTTTTCGGTTTGAGCTAAACAGAAATTAGAAATAAAAATTAGTAAAATTAAATATCTTTTCATAGTAGATCGTCAAATGGCTTACAACACGTGTATATAATAACCTTTTTACTAAAAGGCAAGTTTATATCTCTTATATGTTGTGTAGCGTTATTTTTCCTTCGTTCAATTTTTCTTTAAGGTATTCAAAATGACTAATATATCCGAAATACCATTCCTCATTTTCATATACAAATTTCATTGGTAATGCTAGCCTAGGCCTGTCTTTATTTTTAACTCCAGCATATTTATATGTTATACCAATAATTAACTCATCTCCATCTACTGGATTATAATCAAAATCAAATTCAACACCCTTATTCAGTTTATCAACAACAAATTCAGCAGTTAATACTCCATCTAATTTTTTTGAAGGCATTACTAATTCTCCCATAATCATCCATCTTTCTTTGGTTGTGTATTTTCGAATTGTCCTTTTTAAAGTCCAATAATAAAGTACTTTATTATATTCTTCTGTACTGTCTGCAGCTTTTAAAGATTCCATATAATCTTCGAAAACATTTCCACTTTCCTTTTGGTTACAAGTACAAAATGTAATATGTTTTTTGTTTTTACACATAGGTTGGTTTTATGTTATACAACGGTTTATGAATGGTGCGTATCCCGAAGGGTGGCAATAGTTTAATTTAATTTTTCCAGTTCTTTTTTCAGTTGGTCCATTGTGTAGTCCCTAAACTTTATTCCAGAAATCTTTCCTTCTTTAGTTTTATGTTCAGTAATAGACATTTTAATCTTATTTCTCTTTGACTTGATAATTAGTAGGGTAATATCTTTGCCTTCTGGCAATACCATTGAAGTAATTAATCCCATTTCCATAATCTCCACTTTCTTCTAATTCCTTAATGTGTTTATTTCCAAAATCTATAAAATAGATTTCATTTGATTCATCAACACCGTTTTTATGCATTAGACATTGAATGAATATATCTCTAAGGTCTTCTACTGAAAGGTTTTTTCTAAACTGATTATCATATAAAACATTGTCCTTAATTTGTTCTAATTCTTTGTAACGTAAAGTATAGTTTTTGTATTTTGGAAACGTACGCTTTGGAACTCCTTTTTTCTCATCAAAAAATTGAATTGGAACTTTAAAATAACTTGGATCTTTATACTTTAATTTAGACTGAGATTGAAAAACTAATTTCAACTGAAAATTCTTTTTCCTTTTAAATATTTGAAATTTATTGTTGCCAAAGTTGTAGATTATTTTTGTGAAACTTTTGTAATATTTTATGTGTTTTATTGGTGTAATATGGTATTATTTGGTGCTAATTTCAAATGTAAACAAAATAATTCAAAAGCGTTTAACTCCTTAAATACGTTGGGTTTTATACTATAAATTACTATATCTAAACTTTTGTTTGTATTTTAAGGAGGCAAAAACGATTAAAATTAATGAGCCACTATAAACTTATAGTGGCCGAAAAACGTGCAAGTCTGCACTTGTATACAATTGAATATATAGAAAGATTGTAATGTCTTTATTGTTTAACCCTTACCCCCAAAGTTTTTTTTAAAAAAAATATAAAGCAATCTATTTTTCTTCCTTGTACTCGAAAAATGAAATATACTCTTCTTCATAAATTCCAGATAATGTTGATATATATACTTTATCATTGTACAATGCTAATGAGGTAATTTGTTTATCTTCTAAACCTTCATTTACAATTTCTTTAGTTTTTAATATATTGTTAGCGAAGTCGAATTCAAAATGAAATATTTGATCTTGATAAACTCCCAAAATTTTATTATCAATTTCATGAAAAATAAAATTAGCTAGAATCGTAGAAGTCGAAAATTTAAGTTGCCATGTTAAACCTTCATCGAACGATTCATAAGTACCAGTATTAGAAATTCCAATATATCGATCTTGATGTTTGAAAATTTCTGACAGAACACCATTAAAACAATCTTGAACTGTAAAATCTGGAGATATTCTTACAGTTTTAGACCCTGATGACACAAAGAAATATTCGTCAACAGTATTCAGGTCTATTAAATAATTAATATTATGATTTGTAATAATTTTATTAGCAGAAATAGTGTCTAAAATATTAAAGCCACTGTTATTTTTGTATCCTAATTGGGATATCAAAAATCTAAGTTCAACAAATGAACCATTTGTCGCAGAAGCAATTTTAACATTATAAGGAATTAAACATTGATTTTGATTATTTACTAAAGCACCTTCTCCATTTGTAAAATGGATATTTTTAAAGCCAGAAAACAAAGAATCAATATCAGGCATATAAAGATCTTTATTTCCAATATCCGCTGTATTATCAAATAAAGATTGAAACCTTATATAATTACCACCAATAATAGGATAAACAAAGAAAGAAGTTGAAATTGCTGGCTTATAATTATGTTTATTGATAGGGAGTGCAAAATGTGCCGTTGATAATGTTCCAGAATTATTTTGATCGACTTCTCCAACCGAATAATAATGTCCAGTAAAAACAATTTTATCATTAATAGCTAAACTATTTGTTTGAAGCTTATTTTCGTATTTAAACAAATTTGAAGGTTTCCACTTGTATTCAAGTATTTGAACATCAACATCTTTTTTACATTGGGTGAAAATTGACGCAAAAACAATAACCACACCAATCAATTTAAATATTCTCATTTTAATAGTATTATTAAATTACACTTTTTGAACATTCTCAAAAATAATATTGAGCTGCTAAATTACTAATTAATTTATATACTTATTCGCTAAACTGTTCAAAACAAGAAATAAATTAATAGAGCTAAAAAACGTGCAAGTCTGTACTTGTATACAATTGAATATATAGAAAGATTGTAATGTCTTTATTGTTTATCCTTACCCCCAAGTTTTTTAATTCCCTTCACTCTTTAGAGAATATTTCTCCTAACCCATATATTATTTTAATTTATCGTAATTTACCCTAAATTCTACATATAGAATTGCTACTCAATAACTGGAACACATTCGTATTAAACGCATTGAGCATCTTTCCTCATGTATTTAACGTATAATAAATGAAATATTAGTAATATGAAAAGTATAATAAAGTATTTGATATTAGGAACTGGGTTACTATCTCCTCTATTTACTTATGCTCAAACAAATGAAGAAATCTCAATTAAGAAAATCACATATGGGATTAAAACAGGAGCAAGTCTATCATCTGTATTAGCTAAGGGACAAGAATTTTTTGAAGGAAAAAAGATTGGGTTTGTTTTAGGTGGTTTTGTTCGATATAGGATTAACGAATCTACAATACTTCAGTCTGAACTACTTTTTGTGAGAAAAGGAAATGAAACTGAACGGACATATTTCGGTGGTGAAATTGGAAGTGATGGATCCTCGGTTAGCTACATAGTTTCTAGTGATCATAAACTTTCTTATCTCTCTGTACCAATAAATATTTATACGGATTTATCTAAAAAACTAAAAATATTTTATGGTGTAGAACCGTCTTTTTTATGCTCAGAAAAATATATAATGACTATCGATGAAGAGAAGGTTAATACGAATAATTTAGAAGGCAGAGTAAAAAAAGTGGATCTAGGGCTTAATTTAGGACTTAATTACGTAATGTCTAATACATTAAACTTAGATCTTAAATTCAATCAGGGAATTATTAAATTAAACAAAGAAGGTCCAAAGAATTTTTATAACTCATCTGTTCAATTAACTTTAGGATATGCATTGAATTAAAGTAATAAGACCTGTTATATATTTAGGTTATAAGAATTTTTAAATAAATAGGAAGGTTTTGGATTTTCTAAAATTAAGGAGGCAAAAACGATTAAAATTAATGAGCCACTATAAACTTATAGTGGCCGAAAAACGTGCAAGTCTGCACTTGTATACAATTGAATATATAGAAAGATTGTAATGTCTTTATTGTTTAACCCTATACCCCCAGTTTTAAATTTCACTCCCTTGTAGTTTATTGTATAAATAATTTATGTACAGATGTTAAAGATTAATGAGAATAACCAAGAAGACGACATATGGCTTCATCGATATATGTCCTTCGAATCATTTAAATTTTGGTTTAGTAATGAATTAAAGATGAATTTATGTTTCTCAAAAATTCAAACTTTTGATGATATTTTTGAAGGTTTAATGCTAGATGATAGTGAAATAAAAAATTATATGGACTTAATGTTAAAATTCGAAGAAAGGGCTTTAAATGATGGTGGTATAGTTGAACTTAATGAATTTAGTTTGATTAGGCTTATTGGGTCAAAGCCTCAAGAAGTTGAAGAAACATTAATAAAACATCGAAAATTAGTTACTGAGAACTTTGCATCCTGTTGGTTTATAAATAATGATGTTAATTTTGAATCTAGATATATGTGGAAATTATATGGAGGAGAAGACAATAATTATACAAAATTAGAAGATAATTTATTTGAACAAATTAAGAACCCTAATGGTGATATTATAAAAAAATTAGCATTTAAGTTATCCATTAAGTGGGAAGATATCAAACCATGTTTACAAGAAAGTAATTATTCTTTCCAAGCAGGTTTAATAAATTATTCCACTGAATCTACAGAACCTTTATTCACAAAGCATAATTCATATTCTCATGAAAAAGAATTTAGGATATTAACTCAAGAGATTAAAGAGACTATTAATGGAGACTACCAGTCTCTATTGATTGATATTCCTCCTTCTGCAACAATAACCTTTAATAGACCATTAACTGAAAATGAACAAACCGAATTGAAGGAATTTAATACAAATCAAATTCATACTACAAATTTGCCTTCAAGCATAATTATTAAAGACTTAATAACTAACTATATTCCTGATATTAAAGAATAAACTTAATCAATTACAAAGCATGCAAGAATTTATTAATAATTTATCTCAAAATGAAGTAACATTATTAGCATCATTGTTAACCGCTTTAACTATGTTTATGGTTAGTAGCACTACTCATAAATACATTAAAGCTTTACGTATTTCATTTTTATCTTTATTCAACTCTAAAGAATTCGATTTAATTCGTGGTACTTGGAAAGGAAGCTTTATTCAAGATGAGATAGAACGAGAATTCATACTTAACATCAGAAAGCAAATATTTTGGTATAAAATAAAAGGTAAATTTAAAAGTTCTGATGATACTGATATTAGATTCATAGCAAAAGTGAATTCATTTAATGGTAAAATTTTAGAAATTTCTCATATCGGGAAACCATTTGCAAAAGGTCATATATACCTTGAATTAAAAAAAGCTGGTATAGTTCTGGAGGGAAATTACGTTGCATTGGGAGCATTAGAAGGTAACATTGTTGGAGGGTACATTTATCTTCGGAAAATAATTCATTAAATTCCTATAAAAATAGGCATATATTATTGTGAAATTTTCATTTCAACAAATCCAAAACCTTTCTATTCGCTTCATCTAACTGCTCATTATCATAAGCAAGGTATACACTCGTAATATCACTATTACGGTGGCCTAAACACGCTTTAATAACATCATAAGGTATATTTATCTTACGTGCTAAAGAAGTCCAGGTATGTCTGCTTACCTTAAAGGTAAATTTAAACTCAATACCATACCTTTCAATAATTTTACTCCTGTGATAGCTTAATTTATTACATAAAGTAGCATATTGCTTCCTCCCTTTTTCAGTATTAAAATCATGAGTCAAAAAAGGCAGAATATGTATATTATTCTGAACTCGATACTTATTAATAATTTCTAATGCCTCTGGTTCTAAGTTTATAGAAACAAAACCACCATTGCTATTTCCTAGTTTGGTTCTTTTAAACTCAACTCTATTCTTATTAATTTTCTTAATTCTCATTATATCTATTATATCGTGTCCACGCATATAAAAGGTTAACATAAACAGATCAATAACCATCTGTTCTTTCGGACTCAATCCCTTTATTGAAAGTAACGCCTTCATATCCTCTAAGTCAATATTTCTATTCTTAGATTCAATCATTTTTATTAATCCCTTTTTAAATGGTGTCCTACCCGTTAATTCAAAACGATCTACAGCCAAATTGTAAATCCTTTGAAACTTGATAAGATATTGCGATATACTAGATTCTTGTAGACCTGAATTAATACAATACAACCTAAATTCATACAGCATATTGAATGAAAGCTTTGTAATTAAAAAATCCTGGTCTAAGCAGTATTTCTTAAGTTTAGACAAAGCGGCCTTAAAGGCTCTAGCATTTCCATAATCTCCACTTTCTTCCAATTCCTTAATGTGTTTATTTCCAAAATCAATAAAATAGATTTCATTTGATTCTTCAACACCGTTTTTATGCATTAGATATTGAATGAATACATCTCTAAGGTCTTCTACTGAAAGTTTTTTTCTAAACTGATTATCATATAAAACATTGTCCTTAATTTGTTCTAATTCTTTGTAACGTAAAGTGTAGTTTTTGTATTTTGGAAACGTACGCTTTGGAACTCCTTTTTTTTCATCAAAGAATTCTATTGGAACTATAAAATAACTTGGATCTTTATACTTTAATTAAGACTTAGGTTGAAAGACTATTCATAGCTGAAAATTCTTCTTTCCTTTTAAATATTTGAAATTTATTGTAGCCAAAATTGTAGATTTTTTTTGTGAAACTTTTGTAATATTTTATGTGATTTATTGGTGTAATATGGTATTATTTGGTGCTTATTTCAAATGTAAACAAAATAATTTAAAAGCGTTTAACTCCTTAAATACGTTGGGTTTTATACCATAAATTACTATATCTAAACTTTTCGTCGTATTTTAGCGCATCTAAAAATACAAAACGAAAGAAAAAAGATATGTCGAACGCATTTTTTAACGTGCCTCACCCAAGTTGCGAGCCTGTAAAATCTTACGCTCCAGGAACTCCAGAACGTGAAGCTTTACAAGCTGAATATACCCGATTAAAAAATACGACTTTAGATATTCCAATGTATATTGGATCTGAAGAAGTAAGAACAGGAGACTTAGGTTCAATGAATCCTCCACATGACCACGCTCATGTTTTAGGACATTACCACAAAGGAAACGCCTCTCATGCAAAAGCTGCTATTGCAAATGCTTTAGAAGTAAGAGAACAATGGGCGAATACAAGTTGGGAGCACCGTGCGGCTATTTTCTTAAAATGTGCCGAACTTTTAGCTGGACCATTCCGTATGAGAATGAATGCAGCAACAATGTTGGCTCAATCTAAAAATGCTTTCCAAGCAGAAATTGATGCAGCATGTGAGTTAATTGACTTCTTTAGATTTAATGCATACTACATGATGCAGGTATATAAAGAGCAACCAGAATCTGCACCAGGAATATGGAACAGATTAGAACACCGTGGATTAGAAGGTTTTGTTTATGCAATTACACCTTTTAACTTTACATCTATTGCAGCTAACTTATGTGCAGCTCCAGCTATGATGGGTAACGTTGTTGTTTGGAAACCATCTGATGCTCAAGTATATTCGGCACAGGTAATTGTAGACTTATTTAAAGCTGCTGGTTTACCTGATGGTGTAATTAATGTTGTATATGGTGACCCTGTTGAAATTTCTAACGAAGTTTTTGCTAGTCCAGATTTTGCAGGATTACACTTTACTGGATCTACATATGTATTTAAAGAATTATGGAAGCAAATTGGTAACAATATCCATAACTATAAAACATACCCTAAAATTGTTGGTGAAACAGGTGGTAAAGATTTCATTATTGCTCATGAGTCTGCAAATGCAGCTGAGGTTGCTACGGCAATTACTCGTGGTGCTTTTGAATTCCAAGGTCAAAAATGTTCAGCAGCATCTAGAGCATATGTTCCAAATACACTTTGGTCAGATGTTAAGGCTGTATTAGAGCAACAACATTCAGAAATTACAGTTGGTTCTCCAGAGGACTTCTCTAATTTTGTTAATGCTGTAATTCACGAAGGGTCATTCAATAAAATTACATCTTACATTGATAAAGCGAAAGCAGCATCGGATGCAGAAGTTATTTTAGGTGGTGGATATGACAAATCTAAAGGTTACTTTATTGAGCCTACAGTAATTGTTACATCTAACCCTCAGTTTGATACAATGCACACTGAATTATTCGGACCTGTTATTACAATTTATGTATATGATGCTTCTGATTTTGACGCGGCATTAGAATTGGTTAACAATACTTCGGATTATGCATTAACAGGTGCTTTATTTGCAACAGACCGTTTTGTAATTGAGTCGGCTGCAAAAGCATTAGAAAACTGTGCTGGTAACTTCTACATTAACGATAAGCCAACTGGAGCTGTTGTTTCTCAACAACCATTTGGTGGTGCACGTTCTTCTGGAACAAACGATAAAGCTGGATCTATCCTTAACTTATTACGTTGGGTTTCTCCACGTACTATTAAAGAAACATTTGTACCTGCAAGGGATTTCAAATACCCTTTCTTAGGATAAGCTTTTATTACACATAAAACACTGAAAGTCTGTTTAATATCGTATTAAACAGACTTTTTGTGTTTAAAAAGCGCTTTTGGACGGTACATCTAATTATTATACCTATATTTGCAGTCAAATTAAGTATTAACTGTTCAACCGCTGGCGCAAAAATGTGAATGTTGGACGACTAACAAAAAACATCATGGATTTAATTCGCTACGTACAAGACACTTACGTGAAGAAGACTGATCACCCTGAGTTTGGAGCTGGAGACACTATTACAGTGCACTACCAAATTAAGGAAGGTGACAAAACAAGAACTCAGTTATTCAAAGGAACTGTTCTGCAAAGAAGAGGTCAAGGTACAACTGAAACTTTTACGATTCGTAAAATCTCTAACAACGTTTCTGTTGAGAGAATCATTCCTGTAAACTCTCCTAATATCGAGAAGATTGAGGTTAACCAAAGAGGTAAAGTACGTCGTGCACGTATCTTCTACTTACGTGGATTAACAGGTAAGAAAGCTCGTATTAAGCAAAAAAGATAGTTTAACAAGCTTTAAACTATATTGATTCTATTTCTATATAAACTCCAACTTGACTCGTTGGGGTTTTTTTTGTGCCTTTTTTTTAGATTAGATGAGTGAATTGGGGTATTTCAGTCGGAATTCTCCATACAATCTTCATGCACTACCCTTTCATAAAAAGAACTCGAAAGAACCCTTCTTTTAAGACATAAAAAAAGCCTAATAACTTATGTTATTAGGCTTTACTATATTAAAGTGACTTAACGCTTATGCGTAAATACTTTCTTTTCCAAATTTCTTTGTAAGTAGGTAGTAGAAAATAGCACGGTATTTATTACGATTAGATTTTCCAAAAGTCTCAACAACTTCTGCAATTGCTGAATCTAACTCTGCTCCATCTGCTAAACCTAATTTACCCATTAAGAATTTATCTTTAACACGGTCTAATTCTGACTGATCAGAAGAAGATACCTTAGATGAATCTACATTATATATTGAAGGCCCTAAACCTTTTGTAACCGCTCTTAATAGATCTGCATCAACTGCAATATCTAATTTTTTCATTTCTGCTGTATACGTTTCTAAAGCTTCGTCAAATTTACTCATAACAATTATGTTTATTTTTTTATGTTTATCGATGTTATAAATATAGAACAAAGTCCCGATATTTCCACCTTTTCAATGATATTTTTAGATGAAACTATTGATTTAATAGTTGACCTGTTCGTTTTAAACTATCGCAGTTTTTAGACAAACATATGATTATATTACAATCTTATCACTTTAGGTTTTTAAAAGGCCAGTCCTATTTATTACTATTTAAGAAACACCAATTAATAATCCCATACATATAGCAAAGGTGTCTTTCTATACATCAAAAAACAACAATAAAACTAAACCCATAATATCTAATACTAAAAGAACGTTTACTAATAATCTATATAGTTAAACTGATCATAATAAATAGATCCGTTAAACGTATTGGATTTTATTTTCCGGTTTGCTCCAAATACAAGTCGCATTTTAGTACTATAATTTCCTTTAAATAACTTACATGATGTAATAATAATTTCCTCTGGCCTTAAATAAAAATAAGACAATCCATATCCACAATCATAATAATACGGCTTTTGTACTGGTCTCCAAATCCCTAGACTATCTTCTGCTTCTACTATTACTGGAACATAATCACCATACCCTATTACTAATGAATCCTGAGATACGTTCTTAATAAATACAGGATAAGCCTTAGTATTTCCCCTTTCATGCATGGCATTTAAATTATATTGAGAAGAGGTCTCTACAATGTAACCGGGAGGTGGTATAACGGATCTATTCTTGATTACAGAACCAATAATTTGTGTAGAATCAATATACAATATTAGATCGTTAGAGTCAGGACTATAATAATCTAGCGTTGATCTATTACCCATACCTTTAATATTATAGTCTAACCAAATAGAATCTTGTTTACGTCCAATATATATCGGATGCATACAACTTGTAGTCATACTTCGATACGTATCATAAAATAATTCGTTATTAAATGAATCTAACAATTGAATGGATTTAAATTCAGTAACAGATGGATTATCTAAAAAGTTAGATTCTGAATCTTGACAACTCCATTACGTAAGAATTAAAAGATACAAACTATATTTCATACGAAGCTCTAAACAATTTACATGATGAATTATTTCATTCTAATTCAATCCTATTTTAATACCAGTGTATATAGTGTTGCTTCTTTACCTTGTCCTGCTTCATTAGAGATAATAAGATCTCCATTCGAATTAATGGTAATACCTTCAGGTTGGTTGAAGTTATCGTGTAATGGAATAATTCGTTTTAAATTAAACGATGCATCTACTTCTATTAATAAAGACCCTATTGAAGCCACAATAAAATACCCTTGAGTAACCGGGTGCTTAACAATTCCGGACGCTTTTAAAGAACCAATATCAAATCCGGCCAGCAATTCTACTTCTTTCTTGCTTACGGTATAAATAGGCTCTTCTTCCCAGGTATTATCATCTAGATTAAAACCATAAAACAACATGTATTTGTTAAGCTTAGATTTGTTTGAAGATTTACACGACAATATCAATCTTTTGGTTACTTGGTCATAACATAAACCTTCAAATTCTGAATTTTTAGCGTATGGATTTTTATGTTTAGAAGACTTACCTGTTTCTAGATTATAAGAATATAGATCTCCGTCGCTTCTTAATATGAATACAGTATTCCCGACTAATGTAAGTCCTTCGTAATCGCCTTTCTTCCCAAACTTAAACTCATTATTAATATCACCCGTTTTTTCATCGAGCACAAATATTATCCCGAGTTCATCTTGAACAGCTAAAAAGGATCCTTGTTCATAATATGTTAATCCAGATATTTCTTTTAAATCTTGAGGTAAATTCACCTTACCCACCACAGAATATAATTCATTCTCAACACGTTTCATAGAACAACTATTAAATAAGGAAACCAATCCTCCTAAAATTAAAATCTTTTTTAACACCAGCTTATATTTCATATTATTACGTTATTATAAATCCAAAAAAAAACGAATATCTCAAAGATATTCGTTTTTCAACAAACATATACATTTGTTATTTATTTCTTAATCACTTCTCTATTCTTATACATTTCCATAAAAATGAAGTGAGACATATTACGGGCTTTATTTTTAGCAAGTTGAGCAATTTCTCCATCAAATAATTCATCTATGGTTTCATACCATAAGTTTAACCATAATCCGAAATGTTTCATTTCTATTTCATGATTAAAGGTTTTGTCAACTTTATTATGGGCAGCCATGGGATTACCCGAAAACGATCTGGCCATTAACAATTGGGTTTCCCAGAAATCTGTAAGCTTATCTAAATGTGTTGCCCAAGCCTCTTCTCCAACAATCATTTTATTAAAAAAATGCTCTAACCCATCTTCCTTTCTAATCTTAGCATAAAAGGTGTTTACCAATAGAGCGATATCTTGTCTGTCTTTAATTCGAGCCATTAATTCTATATTTTAAACAAAATTACACTTAAATATCGTACTAAAACCTAACGTTTATCATAAGATGGTAGGTATATTCTATTTACAATTCATAATTTTAGCCTAATTATATATATAATACGAATACACAACTATGATTGCAGTAATTTTTGTAGGTACCATTGTCGGGTTATTTGGTTTTCAACTTTATAAAAACCGATGGAAAAAGCCAAAAACAACCTTAAATAAAATACCATTTAATGCAGAGTGGAGACCAATATTAGAATCTAAGGTTCCATTTTACACCACCTTAAATGCATCCGATAAAGCCCATTTTGAATATAAGATTCATGAATTTATTCTTAATATTAGTTTTACAGGAGTTAAAATAGAAATTGAAGATGAAGACCGATTACTTATTGCCTCTTCAGCTATTATACCTATATTTAATTTTAAAGATTGGAGATATAATAACCTTGACGAGGTGATATTATACCCAAATGCTTTTAATACGAACTTTGATTTAGAAGGCCCAGATAGGCGCATATTAGGAATGGTTGGTTCTGGTTTTATGGAAGGTAAAATGATTCTTTCTAGAGAAGCCTTACACCATGGTTTCCAGAATGAAACCGATAAGCACAATACAGCTATTCATGAGTTTATTCATTTGGTAGATAAAGCCGATGGAGAAATTGATGGTATACCAAGCGTGTTATTAGAAAAACAATATGTATTGCCTTGGATGCAGATGGTTATGAGTAAAATAGACGAAATGAAGCTAAAGGAACATAAGGATATTAACCCCTATGGAGCCACTAACCAAGCTGAGTTTTTAGCAGTAGTAGGTACATATTTTTTTGAACGTCCGAAGTTATTAAGACGTAAACACCCAGAATTATATAAGTTATTATGCGAGATTTTTGATACAACACCATAGTTATTATGGTTTAAACAATATAACGATGAATACATTAAAGAGACTTTTTTACATCTTACTACCCTATTTTGTACTTTCTAGTTGTGCTATGTCCTACACCAAAGCTATGCAATTGGGTGGAACAACAACTTCTGAAATTAACGAAACCATTCATGTAGAAGTCATTAATGAACTCATCATAATGCCTGTAGATATTAATGGACATACATATCGATTTTTATTTGATACTGGGGCTCCATTTAGTGTGTCTCAAGAATTGCATAATTTATATGCGTATGATTTAATCAATAAGTCCACACTAACCGATTCCGATAAAAGCAAATCGAGCTTGGAGATTATTAAAGTGGACTCTATTAATATTGGTGATATTACGTTTACGGATCAAACGGCCTTTGTTGCCGATTTTAAACAAAATGCCATCATAAAGTGTTTAAATATTGATGGAATTGTTGGTTCTAACTTAATGAAACATTGCAATTGGACCATAGACATGCAAAATGAAACCATTCACCTTTCTAGTCATTCGTCTTCCACAACTCCAGATGCTTTTGTAACCATTCCGTTTAAAAGAAATGCCCAATATGATATTATTTTAGATTTAAAAATTGGTCAAACGTCTGTAGACGGTGTTAAACTGGATTATGGATCTAACGGAAGTTTATCGCTGCCAAAAAATACATTTGCTAAGCTTAAATCTACAGAAGACATTCATACCTTAAAATCTTCAGGGTTTACACAATCGGGATTATTTGGTGTCCGAAAACCTTATTCATCGGAACTTTTTAGAGCCGATTCTATTCGTATAGAAGATTTATTATTGGATAATATTCTTATTAAATCTGGTAAAAGCAGTTTATTGGGAGGTAAAATATTAACCAATTATATTGTACACATTAACTGGGATAACCAAACCGTAGCCTTTGCCAAACAAAAGCAACAAGACAATTTTGAAGCAACCTTTGGAATAAATATCGGATTTACAGATAAGCTTATTGTCCAGTCTGTTTTAGACAATACACCTGCTAAAATTAATGGTATAGAGGCCAATATGGAAATTCTAAAGATTGACGATTTAGATTTTACTAGCCAACATACACTATGTGATTATCTGGTGTATTTTAAAACCGAAAGACCTACCCTACAATTAACCTATAAAACCTTAGAGGGAGACGTTAAAGAAGTCCTATTAACAAAAAAGTCGCCATTTTAAAATAGCGACTTTATATATTAGAAGTGAACGGTTTATTATTTCCATTTAATTCCGCAACCCATACTAGGCTTCTGAAAATTACTGATAGGCTTATTATTGATCATATGATCAAAAACCTGTTTCATATCCGAACCTGTAACTCGAATATTGTTCCCAGGTCTAGAATGATCCATTTGTCCTCTATAGACTAAATTTAAATCGCCATTAAAAACATAAAAATCTGGTGTACAAGCGGCATCATAGGCCTTAGCGACGTCCTGACTTTCATCATACAAGTATGGAAAGGTAAAATTATGCTCTTCTGCCCATAATTTCATGTTATCTGGAGAATCTTGAGGATATCTTACAACATCATTAGAACTAATAGCAACAAACGAAAACCCTTGGTCTTTATATTGGTTGGCCATTTCTATAATCCCTTCTATTACATGAATAACATAAGGACAATGGTTACAAATAAACATAACCACCAAACCTTTATCAATGGTTTGTTTAGATAAATCGTAAGGTAAGTTTGTTAAAGTATCGGGTAGGGTAAAACTTGGAGCTTTTGTACCAAGTGCTAACATATTTGAAGGAGTAAGTGCCATTTTATAAATTTTGTATCAAAAATAGCGCTTTTTGTAGAGAAAAGAAATGATGTATTAAAGAGATGTTAGACCATCTCACCGTTAAATAATTCTAACGGTGAGAATAAGTCTTCACATCCTCTTACAAATACTATATCAACAACAGCAATTGTAAAACACCACAAAATAATTATGCATACCTTTTTAAACATGATGAAAAATTGAAAGATGAAACTGCAACCTTGCGGTTACTTAAATTAAAGGCTCTTAATTATTCTTTTGTAAATGTAGAGTATTACCTGATTTAGAACGCATAAATGTTCAGACACATATATAGCCAAACCAAGTCTCAAATCATTTAAAACGTAATAAGCTATAGATCAAATTATTAAATGCAATTAGTCACATAAAAGTAGACAGTATGTGACGGGCATATTTTAAGCCTGTGAACCCTTCTGTACCACTTTAAATAAATTCCGATTAAGAAATTTGAAGATTAACCTAAAAAAACAAACTGTTGTTAAATATTATGAAATGAATTATCCTTCAAATTCAACAAATTTATTCAAGTCTTCCCAGAATAATGGGTAGGATTTTGATACAACTTCTGGATTTTCCACTTCTACCATATCAGCAAAAAGCATAAATAAGGGTGCAAATGCCATGGCCATTCTATGATCTTTGTAGGTTTTGATGATGGTATTGGGATTACATGTAGGAGTTCCAACATCTAATTTAACTTCATTAGAATTTAAAATATGTAATGTTCCCCCAAATTTAGCCAACTCTTTTTGCATAGCATCTAATCGATCGCATTCTTTATTGGCGAGTGTAGATAATCCTGTAAGGTGACATGGAACACCTAAAATATGAGCCACTACTAAAATCGTTTGAGCAATATCTGGGCAATTCACACAATCCCAAATCAGGCGCTCTGCGTATCTATTCGGGTAGGGTTTAATATGAAGACTTCCATCTTCAAATTTTGTTTTAACACCAAAATGTTTAAATATTTCGGGCAAAGCAGAATCTCCTTGAGTAGAATGTTCAGAAAAATGCGTTAAAGTCAGTGGTCTATTAAATATGGCAGACATGGCATACCAATAACTGGCCGAAGACCAATCGGATTCTATATGAACATCTTGGTGTTGTCTTGGTAAATAAGGTAGAATTACAAAGGTGTTCTTTTCTTGATTGACAGAAACGCCATAGTCTGTTAATACCTGTTTTGTTAATTCAACATAAGACATTGATGGTTGTTCATCGTCTAATGCTATTTCTAGTCCTTCTGGTAAAAACGGGGCAATTAACATTAAAGCCGATATAAACTGGCTCGATTTTAACACACTAAAAGAAAGCGACTTAGATTTTAATTTACTGGGCGTAATTTGCAATGGTGCAAAACCCTCTTTTTCTAAATACTCAATTTTAGCCCCTAATATTCTTAAAGCATTTACCAATTCCGAAATTGGACGTTCCTTTAATCGTGAACTTCCTGTTAACGTGATGGTTTCATTTGTAAAACATGCATAGGCTGTTAAAAATCGGAATGCCGTACCTGCATGTCCAACATTCCAAGTATTCCCTTGAGTATGGTTTAGTATTGCTTGTACAACCTTAACGTCGTCTGCACTAGATGTATTAATTTCCGAATTAGACAGATTGGCTAAGGCTCTAAACACTAAATGTCTATTACATTCACTTTTAGAAGATTCTATATGTATCTGTAAATTATCCACTAATTTGTGCATTTAAGTAGTTTAATGCTTGCTCTAGGGCCTCTATTTCAACCTCTACGTTT
Source organism: Flavobacteriales bacterium (assembly GCA_965243605.1). Taxonomy (GTDB): domain Bacteria; phylum Bacteroidota; class Bacteroidia; order Flavobacteriales; family CAJXXR01; genus JBMYYR01. The sequence continues at coordinate 56,827 of CBDEVQ010000025.1, read as the reverse complement.
GGTGTGCATTTTCCCAATTCGGGTAATAAGCTTAATAATATCTTGTTGTCTTCATTCTTTTTATCCTGAGCACAATACTTTAAACATTTATGGTCAAAAAGCATTTTAAAATCTTCTAAAGGATAAATAGATGTAATCGATTCTGTAATTTCTTGTAAAACCTGATCGTCTAAATTTAAATAGTGTTTAGACAAATAGGCCTCTGCTATCATTCCAAAAGCAACCGCTTCTCCGTGCAAAATATGAGTGCCCTGTTCTACAGCAAAGGCTTCAAAAGCATGGGCAATGGTATGACCAAAGTTTAATATTTTTCTTAGACCTTGTTCTTTTGGATCTTCTAAAACCACTTCAGACTTAATTTTAACAGAGCGTTCTATAATGGCTTGCCAATCCATCTCTTCCTGATCTTTTAAATAAGACCAATAATCTTTATCATAGATTAAGGCATGTTTAAGCACTTCCGCAAATCCACTTAATAGCTGTCTATTATCTAGAGTTTGTAAAAACATTGGGCAAATAAGTACCATCATTGGATCTGCAAATGCTCCAATTTGATTTTTATATCCACCAAAGTTTATTCCAACTTTAGACCCTACAGAAGCATCTACTTGAGCCAATAAACTTGTCGGTATTTGAACAAATCTTACACCTCGTTTATATGATGCTGCCACATATCCTCCCAAGTCGGTTACAACCCCTCCACCTAAATTTACAATAAGTGTTTTACGGTCGGCATTGTCTTCGGTTAAGGTTTTCCAAACATGTTGGGCCACATCAAAACTTTTAGCTTCCTCTCCAACCGGTATTTGTATAACTTGTGCCCCTTCTAACATTTCTACCTCATGCAATAGCTGAGGTAAACACTGTTCGTGTGTATTTTCGTCTACAATAATATATAAACGAGAATATTGATCTTCGTAATCTTCTAATATGATGTTTAAATCGTTTAAATACGAATCTCCAATATATACGGGGTAGTCTAAATTTATTTCCATCTTTTACAAGTACAATCTGCTTTACAAAGGAAACAAAGGTAGGAATTTCGGAAGAGTTAAGTCTTGTAAGACCTGAAATACTTAATGACTTTCTTAAAAAAAAGAAGACCGATGAAATTCAAAATTCATCGGCCTTCTATGTCTCTATTTCACTTTAGTATAACATTTTCCTTTGTTACTAAACCAATCTGACTTTAAAAACGCTTTTAATTCTTTCTTATTGGGTTCTAAAATATATTCAGACGCTTTTGATGGTTCAGTGTCTAAAGGTTTTACAAACGATAAATTCAATAAACTATCCGTTGGATTTATATGCCATATGCGTATAACTCCCTTCGATAGATTGGCTTTTTCTACATTCCAGTAGCCCTTCTCATTTTTATAATTAATGAAATAATCACCCTTATACTTCTTAAGGACTCCTTGGTCTGAGATTTCAAAAACTGTATCTATATTAGTATGTTCGAAGAATACAGAATCTCCTTTAAATGTGACGTCGAAATCTTCTTCTTCCAAAAACTCTTCAAAAGCCTCCCTTTTTTCGTTAATTAAGGTCACGATAGAATCTAAATTCATTTCATTTCGCCCGACTTGTCCTTCCAATTTTGAAAGACTGAGAACTTGGGTTTCCGTCACCTTTATACTCTCGTAATTGTTTTTACAATTCTTATATACACCTTGTACAGAAGCAGGAAATTGTAGAATGGGTTTACGCCATTCTGGTTGTGCCGCTTTAAAATGTACACGTTCAAAACCTAAACAAGACATTAATATTGCGGATAATAATACGTAGATTAAATTCCTCATAATTTATTGTTTTAATATTAGATATAACCAAATCTAGCATAATAAATACAAACTCAAACAGCCTTTAACTAAGTTTAAAGATTGAATCTTTCCAACTCTTTAGTTATAGAAACATATTTACTTAAGTTGAATATGAATGTGATCGTCGTGTCTTACAGCATGACACCCATGGTATTTTATTTTAGGATGGTTTACATTTAAACGTGCTTTTAAGTGTGGTTCTATAAACAACTTCCCAAGGTTGTCTTGAGTTACTAAACTATTTATGAGTTGCCTGGTTCCTTTAGCTGAAAAAATTAAATTGTCATTCTTAGATCCGAATGATAAATATTTAGGATAATCGTATTGTATAAACCCTTGTTCTAAACAGGTTCTTATCTGATTGGGTTCGTTCGATTTTGGTTCAACAAATACACCGTAACCACTATTCGATTTTTGTTCTTCCGATACAGTACCATTGGGGTGCTCATAGACTAAACTAAGGTCTATTTTATTTCCATCATTATGGCTTAAATGAGGCAGTAATGGAAATCCGTCAATACAAGGGAAATTTGCATCTAAGTAATTAATAACAATGCCTGTACCCTTTAAATCTTCGGTTACTTTTAACAGTAAATCATTTAACTCTGGGCTTACATAATTTCGGTTGAGAAGTATGGAAACTGGATTGACTGGCTGAATACCTTTCGTCTTAATAATTTGCTCTCGGCCCAACAAAGGTGCTATTTGAGGAATTATTAATAGACTAAACATAGAATAGATTGATACAAAAAGTAAGCTCCTTTGTCCTATTTTCATCCACTTTAACGGTTTGGCTATACCTTCGCTCATAAGCCACACCAAACCGCCTATTTGAGTTAAAACGGTGAGTAGAATGAAAAACATACTTTTTAGCAGAATACGAACAATCCTCATTTAATAGTCTCTTAAGAATTAAGAACTCTGGAAAGCATTGCTATTTGACCGTTATGCCATGATTGGTGTTTAAACAACCACATTAAGGCTTCATATTTTGTTTTTACGGCTGGGTTCGGAATGGCTGTAGATTGGTTTAAATCCTCTTCCGTTAACTCATCTATACCTTTAAAAATAAGATCATAACTTATATTAAGCACCTCTAACAAAGCCTTGGTAGTCGGTTTATTTTCAAGGTGTTCTTTCGGATTAGAATCTAATCCGTAATACTGAATATATTCTTTGATGTTAACTGAATTCCTGATGATTTCACTAGGTCCAGTAATTGAAGCTATTCCATGTAAATAATTGGCCAAGAAGATGTGCCCTATTTGCCAGTTTAAATTCGTGTTCATTATCTCTGGTGTGAATACCCATTGCTCATCTGGAATATCTTTAATGAGTTTATTGGTTTGTGCTTTTACGATTGTTATTTCATTCTTTATAAGTTGTATTCTAGACATATTGGTATTATTTATTAATAATTATTTTTTCATAAAATAGAACGGGGTTCGAAGGATCTGTTATAGTTTTAAAACCACATTTCTCTAATACTTTTATTGAACCAATATTTTCTGGGCTTACCCCACCCAATATAGATCCAATACATTCTAATTGTTTGCTTTTTTCTATTAAGCCCAAAACAATTTCGGTACCTAACCCCTTTCTCCAGCTCTGTTCTGCCAAAAGATAACCAAATCTAATATTATATATCTTCAATTCTCTTAATACGGGGTTTAAAAATATAAAACCAATAAGTTTTGCGTTGGTTTTAGAAACAATAAGTAAGACCTCACTTTCTGCCAAACGGTCTTTTAGCCATGCAACGACGGCTTGTTTTGTATTCAAATTTTGCCAACCTTCAGGTAAGGCTTTAGTCACTAAAGGCGTTAGTATATTGAGTATAGCATTCTCCTTATATTCCTCTAAAAACAAATGACTACTTGTGCAGTGTTTTACAATTAATCGAGGTGTTTCGAAATTAAAATCCATCATTCCATTTCTATTTAAACAAATATAAAAATTAGGATTCATTAATGACTAATATTGAATAAAAATCATATCCCACCCTAAATACTCCTTTATTAATTAAGCATTTACAACCTAACAATCAAGTAAAAACACAGGGTTTAATAAACAGGAATTACCACTCTTAATTGTTCAACAATCAAATTATACATTTGAATATGAGATTAATAATCCGTTTTAAAGGACCATATATATATTAAGCTCATCCAATTTTTGTAACACTAAACTTCACTATATAAGATTAAATTATAACTACGATTTGTTTTTGCGAAGCCAGCATTTTATGCTGGCTTTCTTTTTGACATTTATAATTTATATTTGTGTACCCAAATTCTCCAAGACTAATCATTATGTTAAAAGCTACGCTTCTACTTCTTAGTATACTCTTTTCTGTATGGCCATCAGTTGCCCAACCTACACCCCAAAAAGACATTCAGATTGAGCAAATAAAAAAAAGTGTAGATTCTGCCTATTATTTTGCCGATAATAATAATATTCTTAAAACATGGTATCTATCTAAATCCATTATAGAAACATCTATTATGGCAGAATATCCAAATGGTGAAGGACAAGGTTGGTTTGCGCAGGCGCTGTATTACGACAAAACCAATCAAAAAGACAGTGCATTAGTATGTTTCCAAAGAAGTGCTACCATTTTTAAGGACCATAACTTAGATATGAATTTGGCCTATTGTTATAATTCTATTGGGGTAATGTACCGAAAGCTTAAAAATTTAGATTTGGCTTTAGCGTATAATATGATGGCTTTAGAACTTTATACCTCATTAAATGACAGTTTAGCCATTGCAGATTCATGGAATAATATTGCTAATGTGTATATAGATGCCGATAAAAGCAAAGGTAGAGACTTTATAAACGATGAGGCTTTTGATTATTATTTAAAGGCCAAAACCATGTACGAAACATTAGGCGTACTCTCTAGTCGATTTTCTATTCATGTTAATCTGGGAATTGAATATGAAAAACGCCATGAATATAAAAAGGCAAAACAAGCCTTTGCTAAAGCGTTGCAGGTGGCCAAAAGTAATGGATCTATAGCCGATGAGATTAGCGCACGTGTTAATTCAGCCTATCTATTCACCAAACTTCATGAATATGACGATGCCAATAAGCAATTGAATATTTCTTACGCTTTGGCCCATAATTTAAAAATCATTGAAGATGAATTATTAGTGGTAGATGCGTTTATTAACCTTCGTAAGCTTGAAAAAAAATATAAAGATGCTTTAGATTGGACAAATTTAAGAAAGGAACTATCCGATAAATTATATCAACAAAATAGAAACGAATTCTTAGTTGAAACTGAGGCTAAAATTAGCCTTACTAAAAAGGAAAAGGAAGTTGAACAGCTTATTCAAGAAGAAAAAGCAAATAAAAAACTAAGAACAATTCTTGTTATTGCAGCTTTACTCCTTTTATTACTTTCTATTATTTTACTTCGTTTTCAAAAAATAAGACATCGAAATGAAAAAGAAATTGAATCTAAACATCAAGAACTTCTTAATACTCAACTCGAAAAAACAACCTTAGAAAAAGAACACGTTGAAACCGATTTAGTAAATCGTAAAAAACTATTATCCAATTTAGCCATCCATATGATGCAAAAAAATGAGATACTCGAAAACATACAAAAAGAAATTACGAGTATTTCAAAATCTAAAGGCAATATTCAACAGGAATTATTATCCTTAAAAACAGATTTAAAACAACAGCTTCTTATTGGAAAAGACATTGAAGAATTCAATTTCCAATTGCAAATTATGAATGAATTTTTTTATAAAGCATTGGAAGAAAAATTACCCAACCTAACAAAAAATGAAAAGAAATTAGCAGCCCTTTTACGTCTCGGATTATCCACTAAAGAGATTGCCTTAACAAGTAATAGTTCGGAATCTGCCGTTAAAATTGCACGCCATAGGTTAAGAAAAAAGCTAAACTTAGATTCTGATACAAATTTGAACACCTTCTTTAAATATTTAAAAATGTAACCCTATAAATTTACTCAATGCATTAACTACCAAGTATTTACAAAAACACCTGTAATACTTATAATTACCAGAAAATGCGTTTTGTAACTCAATTGTAACCTCCACATCCTATTTTATTTCACCTTATGGCATCAGTTTTGTCATCACTAACGAAAATAAAAACAACGATGAAAAAATTATTTTGGATTGCATTATTATCAGGATCAGCTTTATTTGGACAACAACGTTATGGAGGACAATCTACTCCTTCTGGAATTATTAAAACGAATCCTTTAGGTGTATTTGCTGGACAATATCAATTTGCATACGAACATAAATTAACCAACCACATTACAGCTCAATTATCATTAGGGTATATAGGTGGAGGAGATGAATCTGGAAGTGCCTTTATTAACAATAATTCTTATTCTTATAATGTGGAATCATCAGGATTTATTGCCATTCCAGAGATAAGATATTACTTTAAAGAAGCCGCTCCCGAAGGATTATATATGGCCGCATTGGGTCGATTTAGATATAAAGAAAAGAATTTAAAAGACAACAGTAACGGAAATGATGGAATAGATCAGGATTTATCCAGAACGAAAAAAATAAAGGCCTTTGGTGGTGGTGCCGTTATTGGATATCAATGGATAATGAATAGTGGATTTGTCTTAGATATTTTCTCTGGACTTACCTTTAAAGATAGATCTACAACTTATACTTATGACAATAATGCCTTAAATGCTAACGATCCAGACCCAAATTACGATTCTATTGGAGATCGTTTATTTAGTGAAAAATATATTGACTTTAAAACAGAAGATACAAAAGGTGGAGCATTCCGATTTGGAGTTAATATTGGATATAAATTTTAGTCTTAAAAAAACAATATAAAAACCTTTAGGATGTACCATAAAGGCTTAATATATTTTTAATAAATTCTTATATTAATTAATTTTCAACATCTCTAATATTATTCACACTTGAGTTGTCAATAATGCAATAATCAAATTAATATAAACAATATGAATTCATTAAACTTAAATACTGGAATCTACAATGTAGGGGTAGTTTCTGAGAATGAAAGAAAAACAATGAAAATTATGGTTCAATAAAAAGAACATAATTTTAAAATAGAAAAGCCTATATGTCAATTGACATATAGGCTTTTTTTGCTTTATCCATCACATTAATATATAATTATAGTTCACAATAAAACCATCAAAACTCCTTAATTTATCACCTTAATTAGACCGGTAAATACCGTCTTATAAAGCTTAAAAAAAACACTTATTTACCTCCAAAAAGGCATCAATAACACGATATACAACGTCTCTTTAACATAAAAACATCGAATAACTAACGTAAAATATTTGCATCAGGTATGCGACTAACCCTGTCTTATTGAACAAAAAAAACTCTATACCTGACGTAAAATAATTACATCAGGTATAGAATTAGGTGTTTATAAAGCAAAAAAATAGCCTTAACTCCATTACAAGTTAAGACTACACTAGAATATTGAGGGAATATTTATACTTCATGGAATTATTAAACATATATCATTGTTAGAAGTTGAGCATTCATAGGATACATTATTTAAACACTTGTATACAACAAGAATAGAGTTCTTTTTTGATACTACTAAATCCACTAAATTTCTGTTTACACAAGGCTTATTAATTACACACATAATATCAATTAATAATGATTAATAAATGATCTAAATACATATGTAAGTTACGTAATTATCGGCATATTTCAAAGCCAACAATAATACACATACACCTCATAACCAAAGTATTATACAATATAATCATAAGCTACAACAATGGTTTAGTTAAAGGGTATTCATCCGCTTAATTATACTCCTACTTTACGAAACAATTCTGCATTCGAAGAAACGCTTAAAGTAACAGAAATACGCATGCTAAACATGTAATAAAACGACCAAAGCAATTCAACAATCACTTAAACTAAATGAGGCGCTTCAATTTAATAAACTCCACGTTTTGCTTTGTTTAAAACCTCATTTGCGGCTTGTCTATAAGCTACAGGATCTTTTGCTTTTTTAAATTTCTTTAAGGTCTTTTGAGGATCTGTGAAGGTTTGAGAAAAGTAGGTCCAAAAACTTAGCATTTTCATACGTAAAGGCGTTGCACCAGGTAAATCTTCTTTATAATGGGCATAAATTTCGTCATGAAACGCTTTAAAGATTTCAAAACGATCTTCTGGATATTCGTTTGTATTATTTTTTATCATGGACGGTAAAAACGGATCGGCTATTAACCCACGACCAATCATCCAATGGTCTATTTCTGGAAAACGCTCTTGTCTACTTTTAAGGATATCAACGTTTGTAATATCTCCATTATAATACAATTTAAGCTTAGTAGAATCTATACAGCGCTGAAAGCCGTCTAAATCTACGCCTCCTTTATAAACCTGTTTACCAATACGAGCATGTATGGCTACATTTTTAATAGGGTACTTTTCTAAAATGGGAAAGGCATTAAGTATTTCTGCACTGTCGTTATACCCCATTCGCATTTTCATAGAAACGGTAATATCTGTTTCTGAATGCACACGATCTAAAACAGCATCTATCTTCTCAGGTTCAGCAATTAATCCAGACCCCATTCCCTTTTTTGTTACCATAGGATAAGGACATCCTAAATTCCAGTTCAACTCCTTATACCCTAGCTCTTGTACAAATTTGGTTACAAATAAAAACTCTTCTGGATCGTTGGTCATAATCTGAGGAGTTACTGTAAGCGTATCGTTATTTTCTGGTAGAATATCTGTTTTATAGGACGATTTAATCTCCAATTTTCCGTTTAAACGAATATATGGTGCATAAAACATATCTATCCCTCCAAAATATTTATGGAAGGCATTTCTAAAACGATAATCAGTAAATCCTTGTAAGGGAGAAGACAATAGAGTTAAGCTCATGGGTATTGGTTCAAGAAGATTAGATGTATGGATTATTCGTCTCCGAATTCGTCGTAGGTTAATTTGTTCAAAATTAATCCCGATGCCGGTGCAGGGTGTTCTAAGTGCTCTCTACTTTCGCTCTTAATTAAAGATTGAGAAATTTCGTCTAAAGTTATCTCTCCCCTTCCTAGCTTAAATAATGCGCCCATAATAAAACGAATTTGGTAACGCATAAATCCTTTGCTTCGAATCTTCATGACGTAAGAGTTCTCTGGAAAAAAATTGGCCGTATATAAATCATTATCCGAAATTTCACAAAAGTCTATGGTACGTTCAAACACTGCATTTGGAGATGGCTGAGAACAGTATTTTCTAAAATCATGTGTTCCTTCATACAACTTAGCCCCTTTTTTCATGAGCTCAATATCTAATGGAGTTGTCTGAAAGGCCATATATGGTGCAGAGAATGGATGAAACTTATCTCCGTATGTAAACAAGTATACATACTCTTTCACCTTAGAATCTAGCATGATATTAAAAGATGAATCCACTTCTTTAATTTCTAAAGCTCGAATATCTGAAGGTAAATTCACATTAAAATCAACCATAAACGCTTCCAAATCTGGAATGGGTTCGCTCATAAAAAGCTCGAATGCATAATCATTACTCGACACCATAGCATCTGTGCGTCCTGCACCAAGTGTTTTAAACCGATCATGATGAAAAACAAACAATAATGTTTTTTGAATCATCTCCTGAACTGTTTTCACATTTCTTTGCCAAAACCACCCACGGTATCTAAACCCTAAGTACTGTATTCGAATAATATAGTTAAAATTATGCTTCATTGCCTTTAATTAAGAGGGCAAATGTAGTTAAATGAAAAGAATTGTTAATGTATATTGACGATTTGTTAACCATAATGGAGGATACATTATATTCTGTATTTGTAATGTTGAATAATTCTTATTATTAATTTCGGAAGTCCTATCGAGTGGTTTTCATGAACATTAAAGAATGGAAATTATATAGAGAAACCACGTATTGAGCAAAAAAAATAGCCATAACCCTTATTAAAAAGGCTATAGCTACAAGAAAGCTATACTTTATATTTTATGAAACTTTAAACCTCTCAGCATGGTTTTAAGATCTGAGCTTGCGCGGTATTTTATTTTACGCCTTATGATATGATTAACACTAACTTCATCTGGTGTATCTGCACCTTCTGAATTTACACCTATGGCAAAAGAGCCTAAACCACCCAGCTTTACCATTCTACCCTCAGATAGTTCTTTCTTAATTTCTTCTACCAGTCCAACCAACACCGCATAAACATCGGCTTTTCGGGTTGTACTACCATCAGCTAATAACTGAGAAAGCTTGTTTAAATCGGTTACACCTTTGTTTGCTACACTGGCATAATACTTTTCTGGAGCCGAAGGATCAGACGGATTTCTTCTTGCAATTGACTTGTAATTTACACTCATATTATTATAATTTTAATGATTAATAAATAGTTCTATTACTATCAAAACTATATAATAAAAACTGAAAAACAAAGTGCTAACTACCTGTTCTCCTTACACATAACAATCCGTTTATATAAAGCAAAAACAATTACATATAGACCATGTTATAAACGTGTTATTAAGGTAAATACAATTATATTAAACTGACAAGTATCAATACGAGACGTGAACATATTATAAATCTAGGTAATTTTAATATTTCCTATATCACGTTTAATATTATAGGGACTTATGACCAGTACGGAACGTCTTTAGGTGTTGGTTATTATTATGGAACCGATTCTTTAAATGAAGTTTATGATTTGTATAGAAAGGAGCTGTAGTTGGGTAGGATATCTTCTCAGACTATTAATCTCACTATAGAAGCTCTTTTAAAAATTTTGCTGTCACCTTTAATCTCTGTTCTTGTCCATAATCTAATTGTTCTGATGAAAAATGCATAACATCATTTCTAATATCTCTAACTTCTTCTAGTTTTTTTGTAAACACATCTTTATCTAATGGGAGACTTAACTTATTCCAATTATCTCCCTTACGCAATAACTGGATATATTCATTAAAAGTTAAATCTGAGACTGATTCTATTTGTCTTTCATCGTCTCCATATTTAACATCTCTTAATTCTTCAACTGAAAATTTCCCATCTATTAATACCCTAATACTTGTTTCAATTTGCCCCAAATATAAGAACGGTTCAGCAAGTGAGAAGAATTCATTTGCTATGTCTGTTATTGTAACTAAACCACTAATAGATTTGTCTTTCTTCTGTATTAAAACAAACTCTCTATCTTTAATAATGTGAACAGCTTCTAAGAGAGGCATCTCATACTTTAGAACAGTAAACTCTTTAGACATAAAGTCTAAAACTGACGTTTTACCATTATTCGTTGCAATGGCCCAACCTATAGATTGCCAACTTATTATTCCATCAATATTTCTTGAGGAAGGACTATTCATTACTGGTAATTGAGAATAATCATTAGTAATCATTAAAGTCATAGCCTTTTGTAAAGTATCATTCTTTGATACTGAAACTGGAGCCCTATTAGCTGATTCTAATAACTTTAAACGCTGAATAAAATCTTCTTGCTCATGATTCTTTGAAGACTTTTGTATCTTAATAATACCATGTAAATATTCTGACTTATAATCAGGGACAGATTGTACACCTAACTCTTCAAGCCCTCTATCAACACACCATTTCACATGTGTTTTTCTAACCTTAGCACCGAAATATTCTATTAATTTTTTAGGTGATATAATATGTGGCGTACCAGTATTCACCACTTTTTCAGCTATTTCTTTAAATTCATCACTTGGTTTGTATCGCATAATTTGAATTAACTCGTTTTAGATTATTCCTACAAGAATATTTACATTAATAGATGTTATACTACCTACATTACATTAACTACTACTCATAATAACCAGACCTTGGATGCATTACAGAAACAATTCCATCATTCAACAATCCTTTTTCCATCGCTCTAAATATTCTCAAGAAACTTGGAATTTCTAATAACCCTTTTTTTCCTCCAATCTTTATTTGTTTACTACGAATTAATAAACTAGACTTGCTGCAATTAAAAGGGTATTGATCAGCATCAAACTGAGCAAAGAGTTCTGTTAATATTTTTTTCCTTAACCTTAGGCAGTTTAAGATCGTACTAATAAGCCATTTGTCCAATTCTTTCAGTTGATATACATCGTTAATCAGAGGATAAAAACTCATAATTCCCTTAAAACTTAGATGAGAATATGTTCCGTTTAAATATTTCTTTAAAGTAATCTCTGTCAAATTCCCATACAAATATCTTCTTATTTGCATAATAGCTGCCAAAAAGTTTTTATCTAAACCTCCTTTGGGCATATTTCTGGAGTGAACATTACTTACTTTAATAGGTTGAATTAAATTCTGATATAATAAAAATGAAATTTGTTGCTTAACCTTATTAATTGAAGCTCTCTTCATACTAATCTTATCAGTGAAAATTTCATAGCCTAGAAACTCTACACTTTCTTTGTTATTAATAAACTCAGATGGCATATGATTGTTTTGTAATAAAGATATCCCTTCTGATTTTGAGTAATTTATATTAATACCTGATTCTTCTGAAAATTCATTAATTATTTCAAATGCTCTAGATATTTTATTATAATTTTTAGACCATATAACTGTGTCATCAGCGTATCTCGCAAATCTTAAGCCTTCATTTTCTAAATTTCTATCTAACTTCCAACAAACAACATTTGCTAAAAATAACGAGATTGAAGTCCCTAAAGGTATTCCGATTCCTTCATCAGTATAACTTTCTAAAAACGCTTTAATAATTTGCATATCTGTTTGACTTATCAAAAATGAATTACTTTTAAGTTGCCTAAAGATATATGAATGGGGAATTGAACCAAAGAAATTTGAAAAATCAAATTCAGCAACAAAAATTCTTGGAACGGAATTTAATTCATTAGATATATCCTGAATAGCAAAGTGTATATTTCTATCATTTCGATATGCATACGATAAAGAACTAAATCTATGCTTGTTCTTACTTAATAGATTATGGTAAAACCTATCTGACACTGCTGAATCTTGAATTTGATATATTGAAATCTTTCTTTTTCCACCAGAAGGTTTTACAATTTCACGAGGAATTGGCTTCTCTGGAGTATAGACTCCTTTAAGTATATTTCTTGCTACCGATTTCGCAATCTGCTTTCTCCTTTTATGTACATAAAAAGGATTATATAATTTGCTTACTTTCCATTCTTCAGGATATTCAATTGTTTTTGGTGGTACATTTAAATATAAATCATTTAATCTCGTATGCGAAATATGAACATAATTATGATACAAATTATATTTATTCATCAACTCTTTTGATTGATTCTCTATATCTTTCAATAGTACCTTTTCCATAAAATAATCTTTTATAAAACAAAAATGTCTTGTAACAATAACAAGACAAATTCACGGATTATATAATTAAAAATAAGTTCTAAATTGATATCATACTTTTAGAATAATATGATATACCTTTTATTCTAAAAAAGAATACCGTAATAAAATCCGTTAACTCCATAAGAGCATACGCAAAACTAAAATTAAATTACATATAACAAAAACATCCTATTAAAAACAAAGATCACAAACATAAAAACGGGTAGTAATGCGTGGCTATTACACTACGTATTACTACCCGTTTTACTATATAATATGTAAAACCCCTTATTCTTCCACTTTATAAATCTTCTTATCCTTGCTATGCATATAATACACATCTTTACTAAACCCTTGTCCTAAGGTAAAATCTAACTTTACATTGGTATGTTTCATAACAATTACATTATTAAGTTGTAATGTATTATACGCTACAAAGCTTACTCTAAAATCATAAATACCAGGCGTTAGACTTACAGTATAATACCCATTTCGGTCTACAACCACTCCTCTGGTGTAATATCTTTCGTTTATTGTTTTATACTCAACATTTATATGCGGAAGTGTATCAACATTTATGGTGTCTTCTATTTTTCTTTTATCGAATATAAAACCACTTATGGTGGTTAAGGAATCAGTTAAGCGTTCGGATTCTTGTACTTCATATCTGGTAATTTCACTGCTTATCCAGTCCTCTTTTGGCATATGTATACCACAACTACAAGTTGGTAATCTTTCTATCGGCTTGTTCTTCTGCAAACTACATGAAACTGTAGTTGTTACTAAAATTAGTATAATTAAATATCTCAATATTATTTATTAATTAGTGTATGACCATATTTAATCTAACTCATCAATACTATTAATTTCATCTAAAGAAAGCCCAGTAAATAAAGCAATTTTATTAACATCTTCACCTTCTTTTTTCATGACTTTGGCAATCTCAATATCTCGTCGACTTCGTGCAATCTCCGCCGCTTCATCGGCAATACGTTGTTCTAACACATAGTTAGGCACATATTTGGTACTCAGCTTAAGTTCGGCTAATAGCCCCGTGTTTTCAAAGCTTAAATAGGTAGTTGGTGTTATAATAAGGTGGTCTGCCACATGGGTATTTACAATAATACCTACTTGTATAAGTCTGTCGGTAATGTCGTGGTCGGCCTCGGAAGGTTTTAACTCGCCACTGGGGTGGTTATGGCACAACATTATTTTAACGGCACGCTTTTGTAAAGCAAAACTAAATACTTCCATAGGTTCTACCAAGGCCTTGTTTACGGTACCCAAACTTATAAGCTCTATAAAGAGTATACGGTTGTTGTTTTCTAAACCAATTACCCAAAAATGTTCTCGGTTTTGGTCTATTTTGTCTTCGCGCAACAGTATACGTTGCATAATTCCGTATATGTCGTCGGAGTTCAAAATTTTTATGCGTTCGTTCTCGGTTAGTTCAATGTTCATAATATGTGTTGCAGAATATATATAATTGTATAGGCTTATGTAATGCTAATGTAGTGTTTTTAGGCTAATATTAAAAATAGAACATGGTGTTGGGTTAAGTATACCTATTCTAAATACAAATATGTATACTTTGCTGGTATGTTTCTATTTACGTTATTGTTGTTTGCATTACAACCACACCCTAAATTTAGGAGTATCTATAAAATTTCAACAGTTTTACAACTACAAACCTTATTTATATTCAGTTAAATGTAAATAAAACATTCACTAATCCAATTGAACCCATTGTGTTCCATCCCATCCAAAGAAGTGTGGGTCCGAAAATACAATGATACCTTCACCTTCTGGTGGAACTGGAGTGGTATCGCCATCGGTTAAACCTGAGTATGTGGTTGTATTTACTAACGACACATCATTATTATCTTGAATTTTTATCCATTTTGTAGTTTCCCAATAATAAAACCCTGGTACCACATCGTTTGTATCTTTTGTATTGTAAACCATTAAACCATTCTCGGGGTTATTAATGGGTGTTGCATTGGTTGTAATTTCTAAAACTATTCTGGGAATAAGAATACCTTTATTATCTGAATGAACATCTAACACTGCAGATTCATGCGGTGTGGTTGTTCCTATCCCGATTTGAGCCTTAATTTCTGATATAGAGAACAATGACATCATCAAAAATATTAGGAATTCATTTTTCATATTATAGTAACAAATTAATTTCTTCAAAACTACTTACTTTAATGCACAATATCTACATCTTTAAAGTAATTTTACAGCAAAGAATAAATTTAAATTAATGGCTAGTTTATCTCCTATTCCAGAAACTGCACTGGGTATAAATAAAACAAAACACCTTTTAAGACGTGTAACATACAACTATTCAACGGCTAGAATTAATACAATAAAAGACCTAACTCCTACTCAGGCCATTGCATTACTATTAAATTTTAACTCAGATTTAAATACACTTACTTCTACTGAACCCCTTTACCACACGGCAAACGAAGAGAACACGGCAGGTGAAGCCTTTATATTTGAAGAAGGGTCTAAAGGCTATTTACATTTAAGAGCATTATACGGTTGGTATTTAGATGAAGCTAGACAATGTGAGACCATGCAATTTAAATTAGCAACTTTTTTACATCAGATTCTAATTACCACTATTCAGAATACAAATGGTATGGTTCCCATTGGATACCATTATTTAAAGTTACTGTTATTATATGCCAAAGGTAGTTTTAAAACTCTGTCTTATAAAATGACTGTAGACAACAATATGTTGGTATACCTAGATAATAGGTATAATAGTAAATGGAATCCGAACGAAAATTATGCCCGAGAATTTCTAGAGTTGTTTACCATTACAAAAGGACCACAAGTTTCCGAAGGCGATTATACCAACTATACAGAGTATGATATTCAACAAGCTGCAAAAGTACTTACTGGTTTTCAATGGGATTATAATGGATTACCACAATATGTAGACCCAGATACTGGACTTCAACGTGGATATCCTAATTATTATGCTCACGACACGACCAATAAAACCTTTAGTGCTGCGTTTGGCAATACCGTAATTACAGGAGCTTCTGGAACCAATGATACCGAAAGAGGAATAGACATGTTTAGGGAGCTTCAAGACTTTGTAGATATGGTTTTTGATCAAGATGAAACGGCAAAAGTTCTCGTTAGAAGACTTTATAGACATTTTGTACAAACCGAAATTACAACTGAGGTAGAAAACGATATTATTGTGCCATTATCGGTTACTTTAAAAGCAAACAACTATGAGTTATCTTCGGTGTTAGAAATACTCTTAAAATCTGAACATTTTTACGATTTAGATGATGATACACAGGGCGACGAGATAATAGGTGGTAAAATAAAAGACCCTATAGAATTAGGTCTTCAAACCCTAAATTTATTAGAAGTTGAAACACCAAACTTAATTACAAACACATATTACCACAATGAGTTTTGGGGTAAATTTTTCCATAATGAATATTTAAAATATACTGAGTTTTTCTTATTTAGAGCAACAAGTGTTGCAGGTTATAAACCATTTTATCAGGAACCTTTATATGATAAATATTGGATAACCAGCAGTACAATATTTTATAGGTATAGAATTGGTAAAACCTTAATGGACGTCCGAAACAGAGTAACGAGCTCAGGCTTTTTTACAAGAATAAATTACGATGTTGTTAATTTTGTTCGCAACTCTGGTCATTTCTCTAGTCCTGAAGATTCTGTAGTACTTTTTGATGAAATTATAGATTTGTTATTTATAAGAGAACCAGAGGCTTTTCGTAAAACCTATTTTTATAACGATTTATTATTAGGAGACTTGTCTCCTATTAACTGGATGTTTGCTTGGCAAAATTATATTTCCTCTGGAGACGATAGCGATGTAAGAATTGCTCTTGAACGTACCTTTGAGGGCTTAATTGGATCTCCTGAATACCAAATACATTAATTATGAAAAGAAGATCTTTTTTAAAATCATCGGGGTTAGCATCTTTAGCCTTAGGTACGAGTGGGTTATTCGCAAGACCGTCTAACAATTTGGCTGAAACCTTAGCGGGGCTGCCTCTAGACGAAGCTGCTTTTAAAGATAGACAACTTATTGTTGTGCAATTAAGTGGTGGTAATGATGGACTTAATACGGTTGTTCCTTTAAATGATTACGACAATTATGCCTTGTTAAGACCGACCATTAAATTTCAAGAAAATCAGCTTATTACTTTAGATTCTACCTTACCCGTAGATCATCAAGTGGGGTTACATCCAACCCTTACAAAGTTTAAAGATTTATACGATGATGGTAAACTCAATATTCTACAGGGGGTCGGTTATCCAAGTCCTAACTACTCTCACTTTAGGTCTACAGATATTATATTTAGAGGATTAGATGGGAATTCGAGTAGTCAAGGAAATATTGATAATTCAGGTTGGATGGCTAAGTATTTAGCAGCCATACACCCTACATATTCAGGATTACCAACACCTAATTTATCTCATCCGTTAGGAATACACATTGGTACATCGAGTACAAATGCCGGATTTGAACATCAAACCCATTTTAATATGGGTATTAATATTTACTCTACAGCCAGAGAAAAATTTTATGGAGAATTAACGGCTGCACAACCTCTTCCTGATAATTCGGCATACAAGTCTATTTTAGATTATGTTAGAACGGTGGAGGTAGGTGCACAACAATATAACAACACCATAGAGAATGCTTTTAATAACGGAAGTAATTCATATACATCTTACCCAAATTCAGATTTATCGAGACAATTTAAGGTTGTTTCTCGACTAATAAGTGGAGGGTTAAAATCTAAAGTATTTACAACGTTTAGGGGTGGATTTGATACTCATGTTAACCAAATTCAAGGTGGCGATCCTTCTCTTGGAACACATAACGATATATTATCTGATGTTTCTGAAAGTGTTTATGCTTTACAAAAAGATTTAGAGCTTTCTGGTTATGCCGATAAAGTGGTTATTGTGGTTCTTTCAGAATTTGGAAGAAAATTAAAAGAAAATGGAAATTCGGGTACCGACCATGGAAATTTGGCACCTTGGTTTATTGTTGGAAACCATGTAAAACCTGGAGTAACTGGCCGAAATATTAACATAACTCCAGATTTTGTTAGTTCTAGTGGTCGAAGTTTAGACGAAAGACAATCGGATTACAGACAACTCTTATCAACCTTATGTCAGAATTGGTTTGGAGGAAATACAACGGTTCTAGATAATATGAGCCTATCCTCTTTTACTGGAGATATTGGAACGGTTAATGGAAAACTGGATATTATTGATACAAACCAGGTGGTTCCCATAAACGATCAATTAGAAGTTTTTACCGATCCATTTATTGAAGTCGATGATATTCAATTTTTAAAAGAAGAAAATGGATGGAGTTATTATGGTAAAATATTTGAGACAGATACATACTTTTTTGCCATAGAAAAGCATCCTACATCCGGTAATACCGTCTCATTTACTCCAAGTATTACCATAAAAAACTTATATGAAGATGGAACGGGTAAAAACTATTTTATAAAAGAAAAAGACGATACTAAACATATTATTCTAGGGCAATATTGGTCTATTACAGATGCTGAAGGCTTAGATGGGTTTATTAATATGAGGTTCTTTATCCATTCGGACCGTATTAATGCGATAGAAACGTTAGGAAATACATTTCAAACTACAACGGATGCCAATCATAATTCGGGTGTCCTTTGGCTTAAAACAAAAAATACGGTTACAGAAATAAATAGTTCTCAACGTACCAACGGATTTAATTCAGGGGTCTATCCGTTAAAAGATCAAACACAAGGTATATACGAAGGTCAAAATTATATACAGTTTAACAATGTTGAAGACGTTAACAATACAAGTGGAGTAGCCTCTCAATTGGTCTTCGAAAAAACAAAACCGAGTACAGTAAACCCTAAAAAGGGTGAAATATACTTCGACAAAGTGTCTAAACGCTTTAGAGGTTGGAATGGTACTAAATGGGTAAATCTTAATCTCTAAGGATACCATTTTAAAATCCACAAAAAAGGCAGTGTAAATCAATAGTTTTTTGAACTACAACACGTACGATTACCCAACCTTAAGTATTCTTTTAAAATTACACAGTCCCTTATGTTTTATTAAAACATAAGGGACTGTGTAATTTTAGAGTTCAGAATATCTTAACGATTCATCTTTTTATAAGCTTTAGACACACATTTACTTAAATCTTTAATATTCTTATTTTTAACATTACAAACCATATTTATTATATACTGAGAATGAACGATTTCTCCAGTTTTAGAGTTAATAACATCAATAAATCGATCAGAATTAGTTCTTGTATAACGCAAATAATAAAGCTCTTCACCATTTAAAATTTTATCACTCAAAACATCATCATCAATTAACTCATAATCATATTCATAATTTTTAAATAATTCTTCTAAATAGGATTCATCTTGCATCTGATGAATCTTTTTCCATATATTAAATTTATTTAATAGATAAGATGGGACATAAAGGGTTTCATCGGCTAAATTTGCAACTTCATTAATAAAGTTGTTTCCATATGCCCAATTTAATTTTTCTTCTTCTAAAAGATTATTTATTTTTTGGAAATAATTTTTTAAAAAACCAAGTTTATAATTAAAGAACACATCTCTATGTAATAAGGCATCAACAATATAAGCCATATTATCTTTTCGCTTTGTATCTTTATAAACCTCATCAATAAACTCATCGTTCGGGTATAGAAAAAAGCGAGCTATATCAGAACTATACATTTCCATTATTTCACTTCGCTTTTCCTTTCTTTTTTTAGGAGACATCTTACTTAATTTCTTTTGTATCATAGCTTTGTCATATACCTTTAAATCAAAATAGGTATATACAACTGGAAAAGTTCTACCAGATTCCATTTGAATCTCTTTCATTATCCCACTAAGCTGTGCAATAGAATATTTACTTCCTAAAAATTCTCTTATTTCAAATTCTTCGGCATCAATAATTCTAAACGGTGTGACTGTCCATACTTCATCCAATATTTTTTGATATTCTTCTATTTCATAAATCGTAGATAATACAAAAATGGTTTCCGTTTTTTTAAACTTCTCAAGAAATCCTTTTTTAAACCCCTTTACACCTCCAATGTGTTTAGAACTCACAGAAACTTGTGAAAAAACATTGGTTACCAAAAATAACACAATTAATAAAACTCTGATTTTCATATTATTACAATTTAAGATTTTACTATTCTAATTCATATTTTCGAATTGTAAATATAGAAAACTGTTTGGAATAATAATTTCACTCTTTAACAACTCTAATAATTGCCTCATTACTATTAGAATTTACAATTTTAATAATATATAAACCAGATTGACCCGTTAGTTCTACGGGTATGGAAGTCGTATTGCAGAACTCCTTATTAATAACCTCTTTACCTAAAAGCGAATATACTTTTAGGTCGATTTTATCTTGTGGTTGACCAAACTCTACATAAAATTCTCCCGAATTAGGGTTAGGAAATACCTTTAAATTATCTGAGAAATTATGATCTATTATACCTAAAGGAATTAATATTTGACAAGCTGATGTATCCACACAACCATTCTCTGAAATTTCTACGGCATAACTACCAAAGGCATTTGCAGTAAAACTCTGATTTGTTTCACCAAGAATTGGAGAATAATTTTGATCACAATCTAACCAAATATAAGACCCTGTGCTGTTATTGGCTGTAACAGTATGTCCATTTACTTCAATAGACGTATTCATACTTCCATCAAACGATAAATTTAAATAAACAATAGAATCGCATCCAGCTGCATTCGTTAATGTATAGGAAGCCGAATTGTTAGTTGAGGTATATACATTTCCATCTATCCATGTATATGGATCACAAGTAATGATATGATCAATACCAGATGTCATACAATATTTATATTTAGCAATAAATGCATCACTCATTCCAGAAGATGCAATATTAAACTGTGGGGTTCCGCTTTCTAATACGGTACCTATATCAATAAATCGACCAGTTGCATAAACATTATTACTATTATCCAGAGTAACAGATAATCCTTCTGAATTAGTTCCACCAATGGTATTCACCCAATTCAATTCTCCTTCAGAGGTTAGCATTAAAACAACAACATCTACTCCTATGGAGGTTAAATTCATGGTTCCTACCCCTGGGTCAAAATCGCCCATTCCATTATAAGAACCCGTAATAAACACTTCATTATTCACACCACATGATATTTTAGTAGCGTTGTCAAAACTCATTCCTCCAATTCCTTTAGCCCAAACCAAGTCACCATTTACATCTAATTTTTGAACATATATGTCATGATTTCCATGATTTGGTATATATAAAGTATCTATACCTGGATCAAAATCAATAGAATCTGTACAAGCACCGGTTATATAAACATTTCCTAAACCATCAATATCTATAGATTCACCTATTATAAAATGAACACCTATATCGCTAATATTATTATCATACATCGCTTTAACCCAAACAAACTCTCCATTCGGATTTAATTTATGAACATAAGAATTTGATCTTCCAATTGTATTATTCAATAAGAACTCGCCTATCCCTGGGTCAGCATCAAAGCCACCATTAAACAGGCCAACCGTATAAATGTTTCTATTGGCATCAACTTTTACTTCTTGACTATAAATTACATTATTAGCATTCAATTGCTTAGCCCAAATAAACTCTCCATTGTTGTTTAATTTTAAAATAAAAGCATCGTCTATATCTGGACTCGTTAAATAATATACTCCACCATTAGGGTCAAAATCACAAGTTCCGGTAAAGTTACCGGTTACTATTATATCACCAAACGAATCTACATCTATTGAATGAATATCGGCATTACTTAATGGGAGTTCAGAAATAAACTTCACCCAGACAAATTCACCTTCTGAATTTAATTTAACAAGATAAGAATCAATTGACCCCATGGTGGCACTTGATAGAAACTGGGAATTTCCTGGATCAAAATCAACTAATCCATAATAAACTCCAGATATATAAATATTATCACTGTCATCGGTCTTTATTGATAAAGGCCTACAAAGAACAGCTGTAGAGTCAAAATTATTTCCGATTCGTTTTACCCATAACAAATTTCCATTAGAATCTAACTTTTGAATAAAAGCATCCGAATTCCAAGTTTGCCAAGTAGCACTTGGTGGTCCAGAATATAAATTTTCTACACCCGCTCCTGGATCAAAATCAGAATTACCCACAAATGTCCCTGTGGTTAATATATTACCTTGTGAATCTATAGTCATATCAAAAGCAATGTCATTATTAGGACCACCCATAGTCTTCACCCATTCCACGGAATGATGTTGAGCACTTAAAGAGAAACACATTAATATGAAAAATGTAAATATTAGAGATGAAGTAACCTTTGTCATATTAAATTAAACTATTGAATTAGCATGTAATTTAATAAAATCCTTTATTAAAGACTCTATTTATACTTTTTTTTTTGAATATTTAAAATTGTTATTTATCTAATAAACAGGGATTTCTTTCAACTATTAAAACTTGTAATTATAACATATTATATGGTATGACTAAATGCATTATTCAGATAATAATTGTGTTAGGTTGTAATATTTTTACGTACTTTTATCTTCTAATTTATCTAAAGTCGAATTCAATATATCATTAAGAATACCCTAGATAAATTAAGGGACTTAAACTTCAATGTACATGAAACTTCTTTTTTCTTTTTCACTTCTTTTTTCTCTTGGAATATATACTATAAACGCCCAAACGCCATGGTTTGAATGGGCAAACAGAACGGGAGGTACATCTACCGAAACCAGTAACGACGTAACCACAGATTCCGATGGAAATATTATTACCATTGGTACATTTTCTAACACAATAGATTTTGACCCAGGCTCGAATACAATGAACACTACTGCCCTTGGAGGTACGGATACCTATTTACAAAAATTTGATACCGATGGTCATTTAATTTGGGCAAAACATATGGGTGGAGTAGAAACAATGATTCCTAAATCTGTTGTAACCGATGATGATAATAGTGTATATATAACTGGGTATTTTTCTGGTACAATAGATGTTGATCCGGGACCAAATGCTTACAGTCTATATTCATCGGCTTGGGTTAACAACGGATTTATTGTAAAATTAGATTCTAATGGTCAACTGCAATGGGGCCATCAAATTCCAAGCCTTTCAGACAATAAAGCCTTCGATATTACCATAGACCATTCTGGAAATGTGATTACCACAGGACTCTTTAATGGAGTGGTTGACTTTGACCCTGGAACGGGAGTTAGTAACCTAAATGGTACTCAGCCTGAAAATTGTTTTATATATAAACTAAATACAAACGGTGAGTATATGTGGGCTAAGACATTCTCTGGAGGAACTAGCCATACAGGTTATGTGGTTGATGTAGATGCCTATGGAAATGTTTATACATCTGGCGTATTTAACGGAAGTACAGATTTTGACCCAGGTACCGACAGTACAATTTTACAAACATCTCATGACGCTCTATTTATAAACAAGCTAGACAGTAATGGACAATTTGTTTGGGTAAAAGAATTCGGAACCAACTCTACATTAAATCCATATGCCAGTATAAAATCGATACAAGTAAGTCCAGAAGGAATGGTTTATTTAACTGGAGATTTCTTAAATACTGCCGATTTTAATCCTGGTATACCTACTCATAATTTAACGTCAAATGGGCTTTATGATGCTTATATTCTAAAATTAAATAGTGTGGGAAGTTTTGTTTGGGTCAAGCAATTTTCGGGATTACAAGGTGAAACTTGCCTTGCCATGGCCTTAGATGATAACCAGAATATTTATAGTACAGGGTATTTTATTGGAACAACCGATTTTAACCCAAATACAGGTGTCTATAATTTAACCTCTAATGGGGCTACAGACATCTATATTAATAAATTGGATTCGAATGGGAATTTCATTTGGGTAAGACAAATGGGTGGTGTAGCGGATGATCAAGGTTATTCAATTACTCTAAATGATTTAGGTGAATTATTTACCATTGGTCATTTTACATCAACCGTAGATTTTGACCCAAATACAGGGAATTATCCATTAACGGCTATGGGACTTGGAGATGCTTTTATTCAGAAATTATCTTCGTGTATCTCCACAACCATTACGCCAAATGTGTTAAACCTACCTCCTCTTTCTGCCCTGTGTAAAGATTTAGTTGCAGACCCTCCAATTTCTACAGGCAATTGTGGAAATACAATTACTGGGACTGCCAATACGAGTTTTCCAATTACCGATACAACAATATCTGAAATTATTTGGACTTTTGATGATGGAAATGGTAACAATATTACTCAAAACCAAACTATTGATTGGTTGTCTATAGATACATCACTTAGTGTAAATTCAGGTACCATTATGGCCAATAATGCGAATGCCGCATACCAATGGTTGCAATGTTATGAAGGACTTTCGGTAATACCGGGAGCAATTAACCAATCATACGCACCAACTAATCCAGGTTATTATGCTGTTGAGATCACACAAAATGGTTGTGTAGATACTTCTGCATGTATTATGATCAACAATATTGGATTAGTGGAATCTAATATGGAATCCTTTTTTAAAGTGTATCCAAATCCCACTCATGGTGAATTTGATTTAAAGTTTGATAACGCACAAACTCATGTTGAGCTTATTATAACCAATGTTTATGGACAACTAATTTCTCAGGAAATCATAAATACAGTTGACTCTAAAACATTCCATTTAAACCAACCTTCAGGGATATATTTCTTAACGATTTTAACCAAATCAGATCGAAAAACAATTGAATTGATTCTTGAATAATTAATGTATATTGTATTTTAAAAGCGACCTTATTTCTTACGAGATAAGGTCGCTTTTTTTTTAAAACCATTTGCAAGCTTAATATTATTAAAAATCAAAAAGAAAACGATATAAACAACATAAGTCTTAAAATTACAAATATATCAAATGATAAAAATAAAACACCACATAAACTATGATTAATAAAGAGAACTTACCTATATTTGTTTATACCTATTGTATTACAAAACTCCTCATATTAATCCGTAATAAAAGGCGAACTTATCATGTAAAATTCCCATTTTATTAACACATAAAAATTATTACAATGTTAAAAACAAATCTTCTAAGTTTATCTGTTATGTTGTGCCTAGGCATACAATTAACAGCACAAACCTCTAACCTTCCCCTTATTGAAATTGATGCACTAGAATACGAAGGAGCATTTATTATTCCTAGTACCACCTATGGAGAATCTCATGCAGGATATTCTAATGGTACCATTGAATACAATGCCGCCAATCATTCCCTATTTTTTGCTGGGCATAACGTACTTGGTGGTGTTGCCGAATTTGCTATTCCATCATTAATAAATAGTACTACTTTATCCGATTTAAACACCTGTTCAAATTTACAACCTTACAGAACCTTATTAAACGATGTACCAAACCCACAATCAATAAATACAATTACAGGGTTAAAAATTTACAATGGAAAATTAATTATTAATGGGTTAATGTACTATAATGCAAATGCAAATAATACACATACCAGTTTAGTTGTAGACAACGCTAGTGATATTACCAACAGTACACTTAGTGGGTTTTATGAAATGGAGGGAGCCTGCCATAGCGCAGGATGGATTTCTGATGTGCCAACAAACTTGCAAAATCTCTTAGGAACTCATTACCTTTCGGGGGCATCTAGTAAGAGTCCTATTAACAGTCGCCTTGCCCAAGGTATAACTGCATTTGCCGTTAACCCAGCCGATTTTAGTGGATCTACGGCCAATATGATTCCTACTACACCATTTATGGATTACGATTTAATAGATCCTGTATATGCAGATTATTCTTCATATTATAATGCCAATTATAATATAGAGTCCGTAGATTCACTTCATTTTACTGGCCACACAAAAGCAGACATTGGTGCCGTTGCTGGAACCAATACGCTTTGGACAGAGCTTTCTTCGGCCGCTTATGGATTTATTGTTCCCGGTACAAGAACGTATCTAACAATTGGAGCTTCAGGTGGACACAATTCAGGAATAGGGTATAAAGCAAAACAAAATAATGGTAACGTTTGTGGAGGACCATGTGCTTATGATGCCGATGATTATTATAATTACTATTGGTTATGGGATGTTAATGATATGATTGCTGTAAAAAATGGAACGATGGCAGCTAATGATGTTAGACCTTATGCCCAAGGAGAGTTTAATGTTCCTTTTCAGACTGATATATTTACCAATACCGCAGAGTTTCACCCAATTGTAGGTGGTACATATAACCAAGAAGACGGCCTACTTTATTTAACCATATATGATGGGGCTGCTATTGGTAAATATTCTAAAAACCCTGTTATTGTTGCCTATTCCATAGGCGATGTTTTTATTAATAACGAACCTTTTGTGTTTTTAGGAGAAGATGTTTCACTATGTAATAATTCGGTTTCTAATTCGTCAATAACAGTAGATGTTACAGGCCAAGTTGATAGTATTGAGAGTGTATATTGGTATAAAAATGGAATTCAAATTTATGTTAATTACCCTAGCAATAGTATTACAATTACTTCGGCAGGACTATATTCGGTTACAGTTAATACAGAAAACGGACTTTCTTATTCGGATAGTATAATGGTGGACTATATAAATTGTGATTGCGACATTGTTCCAGAAATTGAATATCAGGTTGATAATTGTACATATAACTTTTCATCGCCTAATTCTACAACATTGTCAAACGGATACACAACCCTTGGATATTTATGGGATTTTGGAAATGGAGTAACCTCTACCTTAGCAAATCCTTCTCATTTATTCTCTACTTCTGGAAACAATACTGTGACTTTAAAGCATTTTATTATTGATGACATTGGGAATTGTTGTACACGAGAGCATTCTATTCAAATTTCTGTTGACCATTCGTGTGTATATTCTTGTGGAATTATTCCATCTATTCTTCATTTTGAAAATCCATCAAGACAAACTTTTCAATCCACTTCTACGGTTTTAGGACCAATGTCGGCTCTACGATGGACTTTGGATGGTAATATCATATCTTCTGAAAATTTGATCTTATTATCAAATGCTAATATTGAAGAAAATCAAGAATTGTGTTTAACCATTTATAGTATAGATGCAGATGGTTTTTGCTGTGAAGAAACCGTTTGTCAAACTATTAATCCAATCGTTAGCACAAGTGCCCCTAAAATTACTCAACCCGATTTAGGCTTAATCATTTCACCAAATCCTAATACTGGAATTGCAGAAATACGCATACAAGATTTTGATGATAACAAGACCTATACTTTAAGTTTAAAAACAATTTCTGGCAAAACTTTAAAAACCAATATTATGCAAAATAGAACATCGGAAATAGACTTAACAAAATATACAACTGGACTTTATTTTATTCATATTTCTGATGGTAACCAGACTAAAGTGAATAAGATTATAAAAGAATAATCTAAGTCAAAATTTAACTAAAACACATTTACTATAAACAACAAATCCTCCTATAATTTAGGAGGATTTGTTGTTTGTATGTATTTCTTCTTATTAAGATTTCACTCTATATTCACCTAAGCACTCTGGGCATTTTACGGTCACTATTCCTTTGCCTTTTTTTACCTTAATCTTAGTATTACACGCTCCACAAGTTACCATTAAGTACTTATTATTCACTTTAGGTGGAGGCGTTTCTTTTTTTGGTTTAGCCTTTCTATCTAACCGCATGAAAGACTTCTTTTCTTTTATTCCATTAACCATTATAGTTATACCAACTATAAACCCACCAATCCAAATTATTGGTATTTGCATGATAACTATAGTCAATAAACTTATTATGAGAATTGCAAAACCACCAATTATCTTAGACATTGGATAAAACGATGCTAACGCTAAATTAGAATGACATGTAGAACATTGTTTTATCCTACCAATGTCATATTTACTCCATGCAATTTCACAATGAGAACAAAAAGGTCTTTCCATTAATACATTTTCTAATTTGTTACTTATTTACTTTGGTAAACTTAAGTGCAATAATAATCAATTCTTAGAGCTTATGAACACAACAGGAAACAGTCTATTCAATAAAATTTTGAACGGACTTAACCCATGGAATTTTCCTAACAATATTCGTATTATCATAGGTTATTGCTACAATATATATCCCATAAGAGTATGCACTCAAATCTATTAATTCATTTAAGGCATTTTGCTTATTAAATACTTTAATAAGCTGACCGTTGATATTATACAATTCAACATTTAAATCATCCACACTTTCAAGAAAATCTATATTAATGAACGGTCCATTTATGTATACATTAATATTATCATTTACTCCATTAAATTTCTTATAAAAAACACACGATAAGGTATCCATACATGCTACTGTATTAATAATTGCAGAATACCATCCAGAAGTATCTGGAGTAAATGTATTTCCGTTTAAATAAACAATAGAATCTAAATCACAATTATACCATTCAACCTGTGTAATATCGCTACCGTTGTTTGCTAACGCTAAATTAGAATCCGATTGATAAATCTCTATCTTAGCTTCTTCTATTTCTAAGTTTATATCGTAATATGTTCTGCATCCATTAGATTCTATTACTGTATCTAAATATCCACCAGAGGCATACCAAATTTGATTTAAACTTGGAGATACCATAGAATCACACTGTATAACATCTAACACCTTATAAGTGTCCCCAATAGATAAATCAATAATTAATATAGAATCACATCCATCTTGATTAATAATTGTATCCGTATAAATACCAGATTCGTTCCAAGTATACGTTCCACTTGGAGAATCGTAAGAAGAACATTCAGTCACTAATAATGACTCTGTATTAGATAAAGAGCTTAGGTGAATTTTAATCGTAGAATCGCATCCATTTACATTTGAAACCACATCATAATATACACCAGGAGTGGTCCAAGTATACGTTCCACTCGGACTCACATAACTTTCACAAAAATCAACATGAATAACCGACTTGGAATTACATGTTGTATTCTCGTAAAATGAATGTCCATGTGATCCATTTGGACCTACAAAATCATCATCTCCATCTTTATCAAAATCATCAACCTTCATAATATAACTCGATATACTACTGTATTCGTCGAATGGGAATATTGTGTATACATTACATGTTGAATCATTTTCTACAATATGTCTTTTATAACTATCCCTAGAATATTTAATAATATTTTGTTTAAAATTATTCTCAAAATCATACATTATATTATATGCAGGATATACCGTATCTCCATCCTCAATTGTATAATACGTGATTACATTTGTTGTATCAAATGTATAATCTCCATTATTTATACATATAGTAGATTCTTTACTCCAACCATGCCTAGCATCACGATAAACAAAATCCATATACCCATCTAAATTCCAATCAATAAATCCTCCTGTTGCTTTCTCTTCATTATCCAAAACCTCTCTAAGATCCATAAAAAGGTTAAAATTAGATATATCCAATTGCAATCGTCTACCCGGAGTATTCATTCCTCTTTTTATGGTAAAGTACCCTGGCTTTTTTGTGTGCCTACTTACTCCAATAAATGCATTTTCACTTCCATTATTATCATGATCTCCTAATTGCTTATAATTTAATGAATGATCTGTATTTCCTGCTCCAAACGTATTTACCCACCTTACAAAAGTTGAATCCCTATTCTGAAAAACACGTACAGATTTACCTTTCGTTAAAAAAATATCATCATCTCCATCTCCTTCTAAATCTCCAAGATACAGTCCGTCATGACTATAGTAAGTTCCGCTAGGATGAAATGGCAAAGTATCAAGTCTCTCAAAATTATCTTTACCATTTTCGTCCTTCCAATATCTAAGAACTAGAACATTATTATCATATGAAAAAAACACATTCGGGACACTATCCAATGTTATAGATACTGGCTGTATTATACCTAAATGTTCACTATAACGACTACGGTGTATTGTCTGATTAATAAATTTATAATTTCCAATATTTTCGAAATATACGATATCACAATTACCTCCAACAGGATCATTAGGTATTAACATCATTGACACCCCGTCAAGATCACCATCTCGATCCATATCCGCCACAAAAGTTTTTATTTTACTTTCTGTATTGGCTCTTGAAATATTAAAACATGTATCTATATTTTTATATATGGTTATTTGATCTAATAATGCTGTATATAAAACATATTCATTTTCCAAATCACCATCTAAATTAACTGAAATCATCGTTTCACAATGGTTCATATAATTTAAAAATTCAATATCTGCATGTATTGAATCCTCAAACCATAAAGCCTCATTAATTCTATACCCCTCATAATCAGCGTAATAATTACCTTGATAAAAATCTTCTCTCCAAAGATAATGGTACACTAATGTATCTATAGATTCAGATGCTTGAATTATAGGTGTATTAGAATATGAAGCAGATATTATCTCTTGGCTTAATGAATCCTGATGTAATGTAAAATGAAAAACGCTATCTGTATTTAACGAAGAGCAAACGATATGAAAATCATCACTATAAAATGTTGAAAACGTTGAGTGTATTTCAAGACTGTCTGCTATATTATTTACCTCCACAGAATCGTCAAATAACCTGATATGTGACATACTCTGTAAACTGTCTGAGTACGTAAAAATATGAGAAGTATCATTCTGAATAATTTCTGTTCTAAAACTAGAAATTAAATCTTGTCCAAGAATATTCTCTACAGTAACATTATTAGTATCTACATGAATTAATGCTAACTGTCCTAAAGAATCTAACCCTAAAAAGGCTAAATCGTCATGGGTTTTATCAACAGTATTAAATCCATTAGGAAGATTAAAAGATTCTGTTACTAAAAACGTATCTAATGCCCCTTTTGCAATGTGAACGGTAGAATCTGAGAATAGTACCAAATCTGAAAATCCTCCACCATATATATTTGCATAAGACAAGGTGTTAATATCAAAATTAAACCAACAATGTTTTAAATTAAAATCTAAATCTCCAATATTCGTGTATAAGCCTACTCCTCTATCTTTTACAGGATAAGCAAGAATATCTTGTAAACTATCATTATTATAATCATTAACATGTATAGATGTACTTCCATAAATAAATCCATTAATTTGTCTTTCAACAAAAGGATATTCATTCTGAGCAAGCAGGTGTATTGGGAATAAGCAGTAAAATATAAAAAGATGAAATATTTTCATTATTTTTTTTCACAAAAATATAAAAAGATAACGCATAAACACATTTAGATTACAATTTATACTTAGACTCGAAATTCTTATATTACAGGTTATCATGAACATTAAACTAAGCTTTTTTAAAAAAAAACATAAAAAATCTTCTTTTTTTGTAATGAAATAAATCTATCTCCGTCGAACACCCAAACAAAAGAATTATATGAAAAAGATAATTTTAGCTCTAGCCGCTTTTATCATACAAATATCAGTTGCGCAAACCAACGAATTAAACACCGTGCTTAAGACCCATGTGTCGTCTACTGGTGAGGTTGATTATGCCGCTATTAAAGCAAACCCTACACATTTAAATAATTATATTTCTTACGTTAAAGATGTAGACATCTCCTCTTGGTCTGCCAATAAAAAGAAGGCCTTTTGGATGAATGTATATAATGCGTTTACGGTAAAACTTATTGTAGAGCATTATCCATTAAACAGCATTATGGACATTAAAGATGGAGATAATAATGCATGGAAAATAAAGTTTGTACATGCTGCTGGGCGTACGTTAGATCTTAACGATGTAGAGCATGAAGTATTAAGAAAAGATTTTAACGATCCTAGAATTCATGTAGGAATTAACTGTGCCTCTTTTTCTTGCCCTCCTATTCCAAATTATGCTTTTACAGAAAGTAATGTAGAAACAAAACTTGAAATATTAATGGGTGATTTTATTAACGACCCAAAACGTAATACGCTAGATCAATCAAACCCGAAGCTTTCAAAAATATTTGAATGGTTTAAAGGCGATTTCACAAAAAGCTCAACCTTAACCGAATATATTAACCGTTACGCAAAAACCAAAATAAAACCTTCTGCCAACCTAGGATTTTTGGAGTATAACTGGACTTTAAACAAAAAATAAACTTACATTTATTTAAAAACATTATGGCCATTACAAAATCATATTACGACCCAAAAGACTTAAAGAAATTTGGAAACATTACAGAATGGGATGAAGAATTAGGTGAAAAATTTTTCGAATACTATGGTAAAGTTTTCGAAGAAGGTGCGCTTACAGCCCGTGAAAAATCATTAATCGCTTTAGCCGTTTCTCATACCGTACAATGTGCGTATTGTATTGATGCTTACACACAAGATGGATTAAAGCGCGGACTAGAAAAAGAAGAAATGATGGAAGCCGTACATGTTGCTGCCGCTATTAAATCTGGTGCAACCTTAGTACACAGTGTGCAAATGATGAGTAAGTACGATAAATTAAGTATGTAACCCCAAACCATAAGAATCTTGAAACCAAATAAAACACCTGTTAAATCATTACATGGAATAAATAATCCGCTGGCCTCTACAGAAAAACAACTGGAGTGGTTAAACGGAGATGTTTTTAAGAGTGGTGAACTGCCTACCTTTAAAGACCGTTTACAACAGAGTAAACAATTCCCTTTAAAGCCAACAGGACTAGACATTTTTCAAATTAACGTGGGTTATATGTGTAATCAGGTTTGTGCCCATTGTCATGTAGATGCTGGTCCAGACCGTAAAGAGATTATGACTAAAGAAACCATGCAAATGTGTTTAGATGTCTTAAAACAGTCTGGTGCTACAACATTAGACTTAACAGGTGGAGCTCCAGAAATGAACCCTAATTTTAGATGGTTTGTTGAGGAAGCATCTAAGGTTGGAATTAAAGATTTTATTGTTCGCTCTAACCTTACCATTATTAGAGCCAATAAAAAGTATTACGATTTACCAGAGTTTTTCAAAAAACATAATATACATGTGGTTTCTTCCTTACCTTTTTATAAAAGGAACCAGACCGATAAACAACGCGGTAATGGTGTTTTTGATGCCTCTATAAAAGCATTACAAATGCTTAATGACGTTGGGTATGGAGTTGAAGGAAGTGGACTACAATTGGATTTAGTGTATAACCCTTCTGGAGCCTTTTTACCAGGAAACCAAGATGAGTTAGAGAATGACTTTAAAATTGCCTTAAAAGAAGATTTTAATATCGATTTTAATAGCTTGTTTGCCATTACGAACCTTCCGGTTAGTCGTTTTTTAGAATACCTAATAAAAACGGATAACTATGAAGAATATATGGATGCTTTAATTGATGCTTACAACCCAATGGCTGTAGAAAATGTGATGTGTAAAAACACGCTTTCTGTGAGCTGGGATGGATATTTATTCGATTGTGACTTTAACCAAATGCTTGACCTTAAAGTCTCTTCTAAAGGGAAACATCTTAAAGACTTTAACCTTGAAGAATTAAATAAAAGAACCATTCGCATCTCTCAACATTGTTATGGATGTACAGCAGGTTCTGGGTCTAGCTGCCAAGGTAGCGTAACCAACTAATTATGAAACGACAACTCACACTATTATATTTTCTAATATCTGCATTGGCTTTTTCTCAGGATAAAAATTTTGAGAAAAAGATCAATGCATTAATATCGTTTAGTGTAGATACCATTTCAGTATCCACATTAGAAGACCATAAAAAAGAATATTTAGTATTAGATGCCCGCGAAATGGACGAGTTTAAAACCAGCCATATTGAAGGTGCACAGTGTGTAGGATTTGATTATTTTAATGCCGATACATTTGTTAATAATCACCCAAATAAAGATAAACCCATTGCCGTATATTGTTCCATAGGTGTAAGAAGTGAAAAAATTGGAGAGAAACTTCAAAACTTAGGTTATACCAACGTTAAGAATGTATATGGTGGGATTTTTTCAATGGGCAAACCAAGAGAATCCTTTAGTTAATATAAGACAAGAATCTACTGAAGACGTACATACCTTCTCTAAAGAATGGAGTGTATGGTTAGAAAAAGGAAATAAGATTTATGACAAATAAAAATCTACTAATCATATTTACAAGAAACCCTGAACTAGGGAAAGTAAAATCTAGATTAGCTAAAGATGTTGGTAACGAAACCGCCTTGGCCATCTATAAAGATTTGCTTAAACATACCCATGATATTGCGATAAATGTAAAAGCTGACCGTTATTTATTCTATTCGGAATCTATACAGCAAAATGACATGTGGACAAAAGACAAGTTTACAAAGTTGTTACAAAAAGGCGATGATTTAGGACTAAAAATGTTAAACGCCTTTAAAGAAGGTTTTAATGCTGGCTATGAAAACATTGCTATTATTGGAAGCGATATTCTTGAATTAACTTCTGACCAAATAAACCATGCATTTAATGCCTTAAAAAGCACCAATGTGGTAATAGGTCCTGCTGTAGATGGAGGGTACTATTTATTAGGATTATCTAAACTTATTGAACCTCTTTTTAAAAATAAAGCATGGGGGACCGAAACTGTCCTGAAATCTACGGTTTCGAATTTGGCTGAAATGAATCAAAGCTATAAATTGCTGTCCGAATTAAATGATATCGATTACGTAAGCGATATTAAGGATAGTCACATGATTCTAAAGTATAATTTAGCATCTTATAATCAAGAAAAAACATGTTAGCACAAATAAAAGAAACGGTTTCATTTTTAGAAGATAAAGGTTTTAATAGTCCAGACGTTGGTATTGTATTAGGTACAGGACTAGGACAATTAATTGATGAAATTGACATTTTACATTCTATAGAGTATACAGATATTCCTCATTTTCCTGAAGCTACAGTAGAGTTTCATTCTGGAAAACTAATTTTTGGAACCTTAGAAGGTAAAAAAGTGGTTGTTATGCAAGGGCGTTTCCATTTATATGAAGGATATAGCTATGAGCAAATCACCTACCCTATTCGTGTCTTTAAACTACTAGGTGTAAAGCACTTATTATTATCTAATGCGGCAGGAGCTATGAATTTAGACTTTAAAAAATCTGAAATCATGCTTATAGACGATCATATTAACCTACAAGGTGGAAGTCCTCTTTTAGGAAAAAATATAGATGAACTAGGACCTCGTTTTGTAGATATGGCCGAACCATATTCTTTAGCTCTAAATAAGGCTTTAAAAACGATTGCCAAAGCGCAAAACATTACCTTACACGAAGGGGTATATGTATCTGTACCAGGACCTCAACTAGAAACGAGAGCAGAATACCGTTACTTAAGAAATATTGGCGCTGATGCTGTAGGAATGAGTACTGTTCCTGAAGTAATAGTAGCCAACCACATGAATTTACCTTGTGCTGCCGTGTCTGTATTAACCGATGAGTGCGACCCAGACAATTTAGCCAAAGTTAAAATAGAAGATATTATAGAAGCAGCATCTGTTGCCGAACCCAAAATGATTGTTCTCTTTAGAGAGCTGATAAAAACCCTTTAAAATATGTCATACTTAAACGCAACAAACGATTTATATAAAGAAGCAGCCTTAACACCAGATGTTGGATTGTGTTGTACAACAACACCCGTTTGGTCTTTTCCTGAATTAGAAATTCCAGGAATCATGTTAGACATGAATTATGGTTGTGGAAGTACAGTGAATCCACGAGATTTAGTCAGAAATCCAAAAATCCTATACGTAGGTGTTGGTGGAGGTATGGAATTATTACAATTCTCATATTTCTCTAGACAAAAAGGTGGAGTTGTAGGTGTAGACGTTGTTGACGAAATGCTTGAAGCTTCACGAAAAAACTTTGAAGAGGCTGAAAAAATGAACCCTTGGTTTAAATCGGATTTTGTAGAACTTAAAAAAGGTGATGCCCTTTCGCTTCCTGTAGAAGACTCTAGTATAGATGTTGCCGCTCAAAATTGTCTGTTTAATATCTTTAAGATAGAAGATTTAAAATTGGCTTTAAAAGAGATGTACCGTGTATTAAAACCTGGTGGACGATTGGTTATGTCTGATCCTATTTGTGAAGATGAAATGTCTGATGAGTTAAGGAATGATGATAAGCTAAGAGCGTTGTGTTTAAGTGGGTCTATCCCAATGAAAGACTATATTAAAGCGTTAACTGATGTTGGATTTGCAACGATTGAAATTCGTGCAAAGCGCCCATACAGAATGTTAACACCAAACCATTACAATACCAATAAAAATATTTTTATTGAAAGTATAGAGGTTTGTGCTATTAAAGATCCAATGCAACCAGATGGTCCATGTGTGTTTACTGGTAAAACAGCTATTTACTTTGGTGATGAAGATCACCTAGATGATAAAAAAGGTCACGTATTATTGCAAAACCAACCGTTAGCCGTTTGCGATAAAACAGCTGGGGCCTTGGCAAGCTTAAACCGAAAGGATATTTATATAACAGAATCAACTTACCATTACGATGGTGGTGGATGTTGCTAATCTGATATAAAATAAAAAAAATGGTAGTTTGCTTAGGCAAACTACCATTTTTTTTGAAGTTTAAAACATATATATTAACTTAGAGTATATGATAAGTACCATACTAGAAACTATAAAGCAATCCTATACCGGATATTTTAATTATATCCTACAAGAAATTACAAACCCCAAGTTTGAAAATTACTTTTACGATATAATTATTATTTCTATTGCTGTATTTGGTTTAGAACTTATTAGACCTTGGCGCAAAAACCAAAAGGTATTTCGAAAAGATTTCTTTTTAGATTTGTTTTATATGTTCTTTAATTTTTACTTGTTTAACCTTATTGTATTCATAGCATTTTCGAATACAGTTGAACTCCTATTTAAAGAATTATTAGGCACAGTTGGATTAGAAATTTCCGATTTACAATTGTTTGATGTTGATGAATTTGGTGTACCCCTATCTTTATTGGTTTTCTTTTTAATTACCGATTTTATTCAATGGTGTACCCATGTTATTTTACACCGTGTACCATTTCTTTGGAACTTCCATAAAGTTCACCATTCAGTTAAAGAAATGGGGTTTGCAGCTCATTTACGCTATCACTGGATGGAGACCTTAGTGTATAGAACCATGCTATACCTTCCTCTTGCTTTTATTGGTGGTTTTGAAGTTGAAGAGGTGGTCTTAGTTCACTTTTTCACCATAGTTATTGGGCATTTAAATCATGCCAATTTCAAGATACCTCTTGGTCCTTTTAAATACCTTTTTAATTCTGCTGAGATGCATATTTGGCACCATGCTAAAGATTTACCTCCTTCTCATAAACACGGAATGAATTTTGGAATTTCATTAAGCATTTGGGATTATATCTTTAGAACTAATTATATTCCACACTCTGGCCGTGACCTTGAATTAGGGTTTGATAATGATGAAGATTTTCCTAAGGATTTTATTCATCAAGAGATGTATCCGCTTGGTAAATCAACAGAAACAAAAAAATAAGTTTTGAATGTTCTTAGTAGAGTTACAGGTATTGATTTGATATTTGGTAAATGCTTGGTCTTTCAGTTAAGGCCTTTAAGCGTATTCCTATATGGTGTTTAGAAATTACATTTACTCTGTAGATCCTCAATATATCTTGTTGTAAAGTGTCTCGACGTTTTTCACATTTTTAATTTACATATTAAGCAACTAACCTATATCAATATTATGGGCCCTAAATGGGAAACTTAAAAGGAAAAGGCTAGCATAAATGTTGGTGTTCATCATTTCGGAAATATAGTGAAGCGTAGTTTCAAAGGCTATGTTATACAATATTGTTGATAATTTTCTTTCTTTATTACACTTCGGCGCTTAAGCCGCTTAGGCTAATCCTTTTTCAATCGAAAAAAAGGATTCAAAATTCTTGTCAAAATAAGGAGTTTGCTAAGCAACGTTCTCTTTCGAGACTACAGGCTACTTTTGTTACGACTTCATCACTAACAAACGCCATTTCGTCTCTACGTTCTCTAAATCTTAATTTTGACCAGAAACCTTTCTAGTAAAAAGGTTTAAATACACAAAGATGTATAAAAGAGCCTTGCAAACTACGATTAGGTATCAACGCATTCAAAATCAGAGGTGGGATTCATCATTTCGGAAATATAGTGAAGCGTAGTTACAAACTACGCTTAGAGAGGGTAAGTAATATGATACATTAATGTCCATTAGTTTTTTTCGTTTGTAGGAATTGTTTAATATATAAAATGTAGCATCCCCCAGCGTGTTATGATTTCATATACAGGCAATATTATTTATTCGATTTTAGTGTTAGTCGCTACTCTAAACCCCAAGTCATCAATCTTGAACGAATAAGGGTGACTTCTTCTTCGAGTTGTTGCCATAATACTCCTTTCTTGATCGTACCAACCGCCACCGCGAAAAACGCGATACGTTCCGTAAACTGTTTCATCATATACATCTGAACACCATTCCCAAACATTACCCAACATATCATAAAGGCCCCATTCGTTAGCTTTCTTTTGTCCAACTTCTTGAGTTCGATTATTTGAGTTTTCTTTAAACCACGCAATTTCATTCAATTCTCCATGCCTAATACCCTTAGTTCCGGCCTGACAGGCATACTGCCATTCCGCTTCCGTTGGTAATCGAAATCCATTAGCCTTTAAATCCAAAGTTACTTTTTCAATTTCTAAGTCTATGTTGTAGCATTTGACTCTTCCAAAAGATTCAGATAAGTCATTACAAAAATTAACCGCTTCAATCCAAGAAACGGTTTCAACTGGTAATTTATCTCCTTTAAATGTCGAAGGATTCAATTCAGTTACTGCTTTATATAAATCTTGTGATACTGGGTATTTAAAGAGTTCAAAAGAGTTTATTTCAACCGACCAAGTTTCTTTTGTTCTATCGTCTCTCATATCAAC
This sequence comes from Flavobacteriales bacterium, assembly GCA_965243605.1. Lineage (GTDB taxonomy): Bacteria > Bacteroidota > Bacteroidia > Flavobacteriales > CAJXXR01 > JBMYYR01. The sequence goes on along the minus strand of CBDEVQ010000025.1, from coordinate 17,634 downwards.
AGTTCCTGGCGGAATGGTTACAAACAACTCTTCAATTACTTCTCTTTTAATTTTTTTCTGTATTCTATCCACTTTATTTTTTTAATTACAGCTAACGATTTGTATATAAAAAGCAGCCAATTTTGACGAACTAAATTTTCAATATTTTGCTGACTTTAAATTTATAAAATTGCTTTTAATTAAACACTTAAACTGCTATTTTTTATATACACTGTTGTAACACATTATTCTTGTATTGAATAACTGCTTAAGGTTCCATCAACTTTAAATCCCATTTTAGAGTAAATTCTTTCACCAGATTCTGAAGCTACTAAAACAACAGTATTGCTTCGGTTATTAAAAGCTTCGAATATCAACTTAGTAGTCATAATTTTCCCTAACCCTAGTCCTCTATATTCAGGGATTGTGCCAATCATATGGATCCCTGAAACTTTATTTTCATCTAAAAAAATGATGCCACAACTCACTGCATAGCCGTTATGACTACCTAAATACATCCTGATATTTGAATCAGAATTAAGCAAAGAGATTATAGTATTTGGGTAAATTTCATACCCAAATGATTTGGCAGCAACATTTGCAAATTCAATAGCTTTTGACTTTGTATCTACTCGTTGTATAGTCGGAAAATTATCTTTAGGTTTATGCTCAATAGATATATTTAAAAACATTCCTTTCACTACTGATGTTTTTTCAAAATTGTGAATTAAAAGCAACTTTTCTACCAATTCATTCTTAGGTATGCCTAAGGATTTTGGTAAAATACCATTTTTCATTTTCATTTTTAGCTGCTCAAAATCTATTCGGTTACTATCAATTTCGAAAATTTTACTTGGCCAAGACATATTACTTTGGTAGCTACACTTGTAACCCCCTTTATTGGTGAAAAAATCACCTAGTACTCCTATATATTCCCAAAATTTGAATAAGTGATCTATGCTGTAATTAGTCATAATATGAAATTTTTAATTGTTGGAGTAATAATAAAACGTGAAGTTTACTATCACTCCATTCTTTAGTTTTATTTTGTTGAAGCAGCAACAAAAGCTGCCGAATCTTCATAAAATCGATACTCCTTTATTTTTTCATTCTCGATAATGCAAAGCTGCACCCATGAACTATTGAAAAGCTTGCCAGTTGTTTTGACTTCATGCGAAAAAGTACCATTTGACATTACTAAATTATCTCCCGCAGACGCTATTTGATTTACCGTAAAATATTTTGTATCGAACAACGAAGTGATGTTCTTCAAAAACTGTTTGGCCTCCTCTTTTGTTCTGTAAATACCGTGTAATTGCTTTTTTGGACGTTCTTCTTCTTTAACGCTTACGATATAACAATCTGAATGAAATGCGTTTAAAACGTTCTCCATATCTCCATTTTGAAATGCATTGAAGTAATCTTGTACAACTTCTATATTTGACTTTTTCATTTCTATCATTTTAGTTTAATTTGATTGATTCCTAATCCCATTTATTTTTAGTTGACACGCTATATTTACCTCCACCAGTAAAAAATATTGCGATACCAAAAAGAGTGTAAATAAATAATGGTCCCATTTCCCAACCACCAAAACCATTAATTTTCTGTAAGTTTGGAAGCTGCACTAATAATATTGCTACAAAGCAATTGGTTGCGAATATAAGTCCGGCAAGTTTTGTTCTATACCCTATTATTATAAGAATAGGTGCAATAATTTCACCAACATAAACGCCATAACCTAAAAATGATGGCAGTCCGTATTGGGCTATTTGGTTTAAAATAAAATCTATTCCAAATCTCAATTTGCTAATTCCGTAAATAAGCATTGTAAATGCAATACTTATTCTTATAAGTACTATACCGAGGTCTTGTTTTGTGTTTTCCATATCTATAGTTTAAAAGTTACATTTTATAAAAAGCCCGCAATTTTGGAGTGTTTTTACTCCTCCTGTAAATTGATCTAGATTGACTGCTATTCCCGTAATAAAATTTTCTTTTTGAATCCCAATTCTAAATTGTTGTATCCCTCTATTTAATATTTCAAAATCTGTATTTACAATTACAAATAGATTTAGATATGCTTTAATATCTTTACTCAAAACGGGGGTATAATTCAGCATTAAATTTTGTTCAAGTGTAAACCCATTTTGATAAGTACTACCAATTGCATAGGTGAACTTAAAACTGGATACCGAAAATTTGTGTTGCAAGGTTAGGGTAGCAAATGAACCAGGATTTTTAGCACCTATCGAAGTATTAACTTGAATGTGTTTATTGAAATGGAAAGACACCATATTTCGAATAAAATAGATGTCATTTATCTCATTGGTATATTCTGTATCAAAATAAGAAACATTGTTTATAGACCATTTATTGTCTAAACGATGCGTTACAAAATGTTGATAGGTAAGTGACCTATGGCCGAGTAGCAATTCTGGAGAGAAACCAACCTCTTGTGCCTTTGATGCCAAAGCGGAAAATAGGAAAATAATCGAAATACTAATAATTCTTAACATAGCCCAATCTTTTTATTGATAAGGCAAAGTAACTGCTATGTTATATAGGGAATCTTAATGTAGGTTAAGAACGACTTATTTCGAAGTGTTTTTTCTGAGTTTACTTAAAAATTCGGGTGTAATTCCTAAGTAAGAAGCAACCATATATTGCGGCACACGCTGCTCTATATCTCTATGCTTTGTACGGAAATTAAGGTAATGCTCTTCGGCCGTTTTACTCATGGTATTAATAGTTCGTTCCTGCAATGATACATAGGCTCTTTCAAATTTGAATCTAAAAAAACGTTCTACTGCTGGCACATTATTATACAGCTCGTTTAATTTGTCTTTATGTATTTGGAGTACTATGCTATTTTCAATAGCTTGAACAAATTGTTTAGAAGGAGTATTAGTGAGGTAACTGTATAAATCATTAATCCACCAATCTTCTATTCCGAATTGAATGATATGCTCTTTTGTATCTTCATCCATATAATAACTTCTGAGACAACCATCTGAAATAAATCTCATATGAGATGAAATATTACCCTCGTATAAAAGAATTTCTTTCTTTTTTAATTCGACTAAAGTAAAACATCCACCAACGATTTCCGCTTCATCATCTGTAAGTGTTATACTTTTTCTAAAATGCACTATGAGTTTATCAATTGGAGTCATTTCTTTCTTGATATCGTTTTTAATGTGTGGCAACCTGTTTGTCTATGATTTCGTTTCGTGTTTAAGCGACTAATTTAGCAAATAAAAGCCAAATAAAAAGTCCGTGAATACTTTCGTAAATAGGCTATAGTTATCAATGAATTATTCACATTTTTGGGCTTACTATTTTTCCGCTCGTAATTTCAATTCCTTGTTCATTTGTTCAAAACCATTTTTAGTGTCCTTATCTATTTTTTTTGAAAACAATTTGACCAAAATTCCACTAAAATTCTCGCTATGCTCAAAATTGGTTGTTCCGTTTCCATTGTCAGTGAGTTTGAATTTGTGCTCTCCGTCAAACAGTCCTTTAAACCAAAGGTGACCAAGCCATTTTAATTCAGAGTTTTCATTAAATGTTAATACAACTGGTTTAAAGGTCATTCCTTGTAATTCCACCTTAATATGTTTTCCAACTTTCAGAGTTCCTGTAACCGACTTAATAAATGAATTCCATTGATTGTAATTCTCAAAATCGGTAAGTATTTTCCATACTTTCTCTTTACTTGCGTTTATTGTAATGGATGTTTTAATTTGCTTCGCCATAATATCTAATGTATTTGACAAAGTTAGGTTCAAATCGACTTTTTGCTCTTGACAAAAATCAAGATTTTTTTTTATTCCTTATTCGGCTGAATGTTTCTGGCGACATTCCCAGCATTGAAGCTATATATTGCAATGGAACTTGATTAAAAAGTTCTTTGTTGTTTTCGAAAAGCTTATTGTAACGTTCTTCTGCACTAAGCGATAAATGACTAAATACTCTATCTTCTAATTGAATAAAACAACCTGCAATAAATTGTTTTTCCATTTCCGCCCAATTTGGAACTATTTTGTTCAAAAGTGCATAATTTTCTTTTGTGATTGTGTAAAGTTCACATTGATATTCCTACAAAATTTGGTAGAAAAAGTTAAGCCACTCGTTTAATTTGTTTGTATCTTAATTCTTGTTCTTTTTCGGTAGGTGTTTTGTAGTCTAGAGTAGAGTGTAATCTAGAGTTATTATACCAGTTCATATATTTAAAGATTTCGGTCTCCAAATGTTTCTTAGATTCAAATGTAATGAGGTAGCATAGTTCAGTTTTAATTGTTTTAAAAAAAGACTCGGCAACGGCATTATCCCAGCAATTTCCTTTTCTACTCATAGATTGTTTCGCTTTTGTATTTAAGTTAATAATCTGTTTAAAATCATCACATGTATATTGTACTCCACGATCCGAGTGTAATATAAAGTCATCTTCTATATTTCGATTTAATCGCGCATGTTTCCAAGCTGTAATAACAGTATCTGTAGCTGTTAGATTAGAACTTACAGACCACCCTACAACCTTACGGTCTGCTAAATCAATCATTGTAGTTAAATATTGCCAGGTCTGATTAACTTTGATATAAGTAATATCCGATACCCATACTTTCCCAAGTTCTAATACCTCAAAATTCCGATCTAAATGATTTTCTTCTACTCTATGACTATGATTTGAGTCCGTTGTATTAGTAAATTTCCTACGTGTCTTAGAATATAGCCCCATTTCTTTCATCAATCTAGAAATATAAGACCTCGAGTAAAAAACACCTTTTCTCTCTAGAGCTTTTTGGAGTTTAGGAGCTCCGTACAATCCTCTATTTTCTGCATAAACCGCTTGAATAGACTCTTTTAATTCTATTGTGATGCTAGAACGTTCTATATCTAGCCTACGTTTCCATGAATAATACGCATTAGAACTTATATTTAAAGACTTACACATCTTCTCGACACAATAGGTTGCTGAATATTCCAAAATTATAGCGTACCTGTTCTGTCTTTCTTGGAGAAAATGCTTACTGCCTTTTTTAAGATGTCACGTTCCATGGTTACATCTTTTAATTTTTCTTTTAAATGCTTTAGTTCTTTTTGTTCATCAGTCAAAGCTGCATTGCCTCTGCCCGTAAAACTGGGACGCTTTGGGTTTAAATATTCTCGACGCCAACGATATAACATATTCAAATTTATTGAATATTCAGACGATAAGCTAGACATCGATTGTCCGCCTTTGTATAAATCCATTATCATTAACTTAAAGGATTCTTCGTAAGTACTTCTCTTCATAACTGCTAAAATAAGTTTTGTCTTAACTTACTCTACCAACAAAGGTAGAAATACCACCAATAAAACAGACAATAAAGTGAATAAAAAAGGAAAATCACAACGATAGCGTCAAAGTAAAACAAAAAAAAACCTTTCAAAATCATATTATTCTCGATACAATTCTATTCCAATACTCGTACCATATTTAATAAAATCATACCACTACGTTATCACTGAGATTTTCATTTCTTTTGCTTGTCCAAAAGAAACGGAAACAAAGAAAACGACACTTTTTGAAGGCATTCTTTACTTACGTAAAGATCATATTTGATTTCCTAAATTTTCTCCAAGGTTTCAAAAATTCTTAACGGAAATCAAATATTATGCTGACAAAAAGATTTTAATGCATTCATCCATATAAACACCAATAAAACAGACAATAAAGTGAATAAAAAAGGAAAATTACAACGATAGTGTCACAGTAAAACAAAAAAGCCCCTTTCAAAATCATATTATTCTCGATACAATTCTATTCCAATACTCGTACCATATTTAATAAAATCATACCACTACGTTATCACTGAGATTTTCATTTCTTTTGCTTGTCCAAAAGAAACGGAAACAAAGAAAACGACACTTTTTGAAGGCATTCTTTACTTACGTAAAGATCATATTTGATTTCCTAAATTTTCTCCAAGGTTTCAAAAATTCTTAACGGAAATCAAATATTATGCTGACAAAAAGATTTTAATGCATTCATCCATATAAACACCAATAAAACAGACAATAAAGTGAATAAAAAAGGAAAATTACAACGATAGTGTCACAGTAAAACAAAAAAAAACCTTTCAAAATCATATTATTCTCGATACAATTTTATTCCAATACTCGTACCATATTTAATAAAATCATATCACTACGTTATCACTGAGATTTTCATTTCTTTTGCTTGTCCAAAAGAAACGGAAACAAAGAAAACGACACTTTTTGAAGGCATTCTTTACTTACGTAAAGATCATATTTGATTTCCTAAATTTTCTCCAAGGTTTCAAAAATTCTTAACGGAAATCAAATATTATGCTGACAAAAAGATTTTAATGTATCGAGAACTATTTATTGGATAATAACTTTTGATTATACAATAACCTCTGATGATTTCACACACCCCTAACCCCTCTCAAGAGGGGAAGTATACATTGTTTTCAAATGATAAATCCAATATAACACCTCAATTATTAATGTTGAATACCATTACTTTTTATTTACAAAATACATTTCCAATTCCCCTTTACCTTTAGCATGAATTTTCCCTCTGTATTCGCAATTAATATTATTTTTAACAAGTTGATAGGTCGATCCTGAAATATTTATTTTACCAGGTTCTCCTGATGTCTCCATCCGACTTGCCGTATTTATTGTATCTCCAAAAAGATCATATCTATACTTATTCTTCCCAACTACTCCAGCTACAATAGGTCCAGAGTGTATCCCAACTCTCATCTTCCACTGTATTTCATGTTTCCGATTTCTTTCCTCTAGATAGTCTAACATCCGCTGAGCAGCTGTAATGCAATTTAAAGCATGTTCCGTTATCCCTTCTCCAAAACCAGATGCGGCCACATAAGCATCACCTATGGTTTCAATTTTTTCAACGCCTGCATCTTCAACAAGTTCATCAAATCGTCCAAAAATATCATTGAGCTCATTCACTAAAGTAATTTCAGAAATGGATGCAACTAATTCTGTAAAACCCTTAAAGTCTGTAAATAGAACGGTCACATTCTTATGCCTTTTGGGAATTGTTTTACCAGTTTCTTTTAAATCCTTTGCTACATTTACCGGTAGAATATTATATAATAAATCATCTGTTTTTTTCTGCTCGGTCATTAAAGATTCCTCAGATCTATCAATGAGCACTGATAAACTCCATATTAGTGCTAAACAGATGAATCCCGTTATACTGGTATTAACAACTTGTGATAAATAAGGATCTACACCCTCATAATGCGCATTAATATTGGATTGAAATATAACAGTACCAATCATCGTTAAACAAGCCAGTATACTAAAACCATGAGCTAATTTCCTTGCTTTTCGAGGAAAAGTCATGTAAGGTAATATTATTATTAAGAAACAGATGACCGAAACGCCTGACGAGTATCCTAACAAGTAAAGAAATAAAAGAACCGATGTATATGATGCAATTGTAAGCCAAATGGTTGCCAGTACCCGCCAACCTTTATTGTTAAAAATTAACACAATGAGAAACATTATTCCCAACAGGGCATTGCTTCCGTAAATTATTGAAGAGTCTGTGAGATAAATTGAAATTAGCATCCAAACTACATTAAATATGGCACCTAGAATAGATGCAATATTCGTAACACGTAGATACCTAATTTCAGTTACAGAAAAGCCTTTATTCGCGCCAATATCAACCATTCTTTGTAAGAATCGGAATTCGTTTTTATTATCAATAGACATTTGGCTCCTCTTTTTTTAGTGTATTGATTGCTAATTAATTCTAGCTAATCGTCTAGTATATGATTTTGTTGAGTGTTTAAGCATTAAAGTTAGTAAATAAATCATAGAATGAAAGTCTATGTTAACATATATAAGTCGGCTCTTAATAGCGATATTATATACATGATGTAATAGTGATTGTTTCGTATGTATCTAAATAAAATAACCCAAGTAAAATCATTACTTGGGCTCTTTATTCTATTTATTTTTAATCATTTGTAAGAGTTCATTTTCTGACAAATCCTTAAACCATGACTATTTAATGGCAATACGTTTTACCATTTTATCCATATCTCGAGATATTTCAATATTATAAGTTCCAATATCTAATATTGTAAGATTAAGAAGGACTTCCCCTTCTTCTATTTTTTGATGGATAATAATTTCAGCCTTTTCATTTATTACATTTAAATAAATATCCTCTTTTATATTATTAAACGGAATAAGCGATCGAATGGCAATAACATCTGATTCAATTATTATCTTAAATAGTTTATCTAAGGATACTTGTTGTTCTTGTACTTGTTCTTGTGTTTTGTTTGATTGTTTCCAATAGCTGAGATTTTCTCCAAAACTTAAATTTACTTGTAAAATTCCAATCAAAACTAGAATTGTTGCTTTTGTGATACTTTGCATTGTATTATATTTAATTATTAATTTATTATTTATACTAAACTACACATAATTGCCTCAAATGATAAGTTTTCATTGGAATAAAAAATGTTAAGTCATTTTCATTCCCTAGGCATAAGTAATAAATGCATTAGGTTGTCTATTTTATTATTGGACTTCATTTGTTAAAGTCCATTTTAACATGATATTCATTTAGAGCCTTCTTAATAGACTTAAAGTCTTTTTTTCATTGCTTGTTTTAACGCTTTTTCTGATGTAACGGAAAACCACGAATTATTCCATTTAATATGTTTTCGATGTCCTTCAGGATATAAAACACAAGTAACAAATGGTTTACCCTCAAGGCTAGATAAATTAGATGCCGTATGAAACTTAACTTCTAATCGATCATTTTCCAAATAAGTATAATTAACCTCTAAAAGTTGAGACGGAGTATTCGATGTGTTTTGGTAATATCGTTTTATATATTGGCCATATTTACCAATTTCATATTGTTTTATCGTAATCCATACCCGATTGTTTTGGTCTGTATACTCTCTTTTAACCCCATTAATTGTGGGCTCAATATCATGAATTGAATTAAAGTTTATACCATTATTCGCCTCCGTTACCTTAATAATATTGGCTTTATCCTCTTTAGAATATACAATACTTTTTAAGGTTACTTCTTTTTCTTTTAGATATTCCGAATTTAACAACCAATAATGTCGTATTTTCTTAAAAGTATTAGACTCATAAAATTCATTATCAATATATATACCAATATCTGAACTATAAATCGGTTGATTAAAGGGCAATTGTTTTACGTCCAAAACGGATCCTTTAAATCGATTTCCTTCTTTATATTTCACTAAGAAATAGGTGTTTTTCAAAGTATCTTTTACAAGTAAACAGATAGACGAATTCGGGTTTATCTTAACATCTGGAATACCTATAATTACCCATGTACTTTCTACCTTATCTCCACTTAAAAAGGTAAATGGATTCGGTAAACCTAAAGGCTCAAATTCTAAAAGTTGGTTGACCTGAAAACTGTTGCGTTTTATGATTAATAATTGCGCTTTTTATGACGTTTTGATTCATTTCTGCCAAAGAGAGTTTTGGTCGTTCTTTTGTAATAACATAAGGTAATTTAATGTCATACAATTCTGGGAAATAATATACATCCATCCAAGAATAGTAATTTGATCCAGGCTCAAATTCTTCATCATTTATCTCTTCCTGTTCAACCTTTTCATCAAAGTGTTTATCCATTTCCTCAGATAAATCAATGACGGTCCAATCTGAATTTTCTAAATCTGAGTTCCGCTGACCATAACGGGTTTTTAACATCAATTGATGGTTCTCTAAATGGGAATATTTAACCTCTAAAAATACATCAACAACTGTATCATCTAATGATTTATAAATATATTGTTTATAGTAATAATTCGCATTGTATCTTTTCTCTATGGTTCCAAATCCACAATACGGAATACTATCCACAACATGTTCATAAACATCCAACCACTTTCTACCTAAATGATCATAAACTTCTAAAATGGTGTCTTTAACTTCTAAAGGAAAATAGTTTTTGAAGTGTGGTATCATACGTTTGTAAAATTAAATGTTCAAATTGTAACGAAAATTCATCATAAGAAGGATTCAACGTTCTTAATGCTATTTTACGGTATTCTGGTATTTGATAATGGGTATAATTGTTTTTCTTAGAATATCGATACAAATTAAACGCATTGTCATAGTCGTGATAATATTGTTCTGTATTTTGAAGAATTAACGTCCCCGTTATCAGAAACATAACCGTTTTTAGAATTGTATAATGTTCTTTCACCATCTATTTTTGTTTTTATCCACGCCTGAATATTCAATGCTTCATCAATTTCAATTTTACCTTTAGAATAATAATCTTCTCTTAGCTGTTTTCTATCTTTCTTTAAATAACAATACCCAATATGTGCATTACTTATTAATTCAAATGTCAAATGGTTAACCGCTACTAAATAGACCATTGTATACGTTTTATAATCTTTAATTTCACCTTGCACAGCATAGAGTAATAAATCTATATTATTGTTTGGATATTCTAGGCGCGTAATAAATTTGCAAGCATATAAATACGTTCGTTTCAGCTCAGAATTCTTAGGCCAATGCCCCTCAAAATCATCAATCATAAATACCGAATCTAAAGCTGTAGACTTCCCTTTATTATTCAAATATTGAGCAATAACGGAATCGCTTTTATCCAGATTGAATTCCGACACAAAAGGCAATGCGGATGACTCTATCGTATTTAAAGCGGTTATTGCTCTTTGTTGTATGGCTTTTTTTTCGGTACGAACCTTTAATGCACGATCACTTTTTACTTTTTTATCAATGGGTTTTTGCGATTCAGTTTGAGTGGTATTTCCACAACTAAATATTACCATTGATGATAGTGTAAGTACACATATATAGAATATCCTAAACATCCGAAACCTTTAATATTATATTAATCAATTTTAAATCTCTCTTATCAAGGTCAAAGTTAACATGGATTTTAATTATTTCAAATCTTAATTCCCGTAAATAATAAACTATTTAAACGGATCTTTATAAAAACCCTTATTTTATTAGGCTCACAGCATCCTTAACACGTGTTACAGGAGATTTACACGATTTATTTTTACATACATAAATTGTTGTTTGTCCACTAACCAATTTATGTTCTAGCAATTCTAGCGTTCCCTCTTGCATACTTCCTAATACAAAAGCCTGAGGTAAATAATGGGCATTCCATTCTTTTACATAGTGTTTAGCGTCTTTACCAACAATAGCCACCTCATATGGTTTATTAACCATCCAAACAAATAACTGATTCCAATTTCCGTAATAAGCCCCACCTTTCATACTTTTTTCTTTTACTCCTAAAGCCATTTGTTGGGCGTGTTCTATTTGTTTCTCATTGTAAAAATAATGGCCTAAAATATAATTATTCTTAGCCATTTCTGAATTCCCGGATGGAATAACATTATCTGCAATAACCTTTTTTCGGGCAATTAATTTAGGATCTATATGAGAGGTATAGTAATAATAAGGTGAATTAATATCATTAAAATGTGCATCTACATAAACTGCAATAGCTTTAGCTTCCATAAGCCAATCTTCATCTAATGTTGTTTGATACAAGGCTATAAATCCACTTATTACAAATGCATAGTCATCCAAAAAACCATTAATTGTAGATGTTCCATTCTTAAAATTCCGATCTAACCTATAATCTGATTTTAATAGATTTTCTTTAATAAATGTTGCGGTTTTTAAAGCCAATTTCAAATAAATATCATCACCAGTGGCTTTATATGAATCTGAATATCCTTTTATTAATAATCCATTCCAGGCGGTTAAAATTTTATCGTCTAAGCCTGGTCTCACACGTTTGGCTCTAGCCTTTAGTAAGTCTTTTTTTGCATCATCCAAAGCCTGATTAAATTGAATTTCCGTTAGATTATATTTTTTGATGATAAATGCTTTAGATTTTTTAATATGAAGAATATTATTTCCATGTTCCCAATTTCCAGAAGTTTTCACGGAATAATAAGCTTGGATAGCTTCAGAATGTTTATTTAAAATGGCTTTAAGCTCTTCTTTTGTCCAAACATAAAATTTACCTTCTACCCCTTCACTATCAGCATCCAAACTTGAATAAACCCCACCAGAGTCACTACGTAACTCACGTTCTATAAATTGAGTAGTTTCTTCTATTATAGTTTTATAAAGTGGATTTTTGGTTAATCGATAAGCATCTGCATAAAGACTTAACAATTGAGCATTATCATATAGCATTTTTTCAAAATGTGGAACTTTCCAATCTACATCTGTTGAATATCTAGAAAACCCACCTCCTATTTGATCATAAATACCTCCTTTGGCCATTTGTTTCAAGGTAATTTCAACGGCCTTTAGCGCATCTATATCTTTTGTTGCATTATAATACTGAAGTAAAAATTGATAACCTGTCGGAATAGGGAATTTGGGTGCTCTATTTAATCCTCCTTTTTTAAAATCCATTTGTGTTTTCCACAAATCAACACTTTTGGTAACATCAGTTATTAGTATTGGGCGTTGTTCTTCTTTAATGAATTCATGCTCATTGTTAATAATACCTTGTGTTAATAAGTCAGCTTGTTCTTTAACTTTGTTCGGGTATTGCCTTCTAAAGTCTTGAATGTTTTGTAAAACCTCCAACCATTTTATCTTTAGGGTAATACGTCCCACCATAAAAAGGTTTCCCATTAGGTAAGGCTATGCAATTGAGTGGCCAACCACCTCTACCAGATAATAAATGAATGGCATCCATATATATATGATCAATATCTGGGCGTTCCTCTCTATCTATTTTAATACAAACAAAGTTGGCATTCATGTAATTAGCCACTGTGGTATCTTCAAAACTTTCATGTTCCATAACATGGCACCAATGGCAAGCTGAATATCCTATACTTATTAGGATTAATTTATTTTCATTCTTTGCTTTTTCTAAGGCTTCTTTACCCCAAGGGTACCAATTAACTGGATTATGAGCATGTTGTAATAAGTACGGACTTGTTTCGTTAATAAGTGCATTGGTATAAGCATGCCCTGACTGGCTAGAAGGTTGTGGTTGTGAAGAATTACAAGCTATGAGGCTTAATAAGATCCCAAGTATTCCTATCTTAAACATTATCCCATTATTTAAAATCGAATCCAATGTAAAATAAATATTTCATCTACTCCATGTTTAAATTAAAAATCCTTCCTGAATTACGGTGTATTTGTTGAGTAACTTAATTTTTACTATTTTCGCATTGGTAAATTTTTATTAAAGAGTTAATGTAATACCAATTTCAATACGTAATTCAACTAAAATCAATATATAATGTTAAAACAATTTCGTTTTTTCCAATCATGGATACTAATCCTTTCTATTTTATCAATTGCATCTTGTGCACCAGATTTTGATCCGCCACCATCAGTAACTGCTCCAGGTGCCCTTGGTGGACAAATCTTATACGACTTCCAAGGAAATCATATACATTGTGAGGGATTACTAAATGCAACTGCTGGGTTATTTACAACACATCCTTCCTTTTGGATAACAGGAGCAGATTATGAAATTGATAATATTGATCCTAATAATCCAAATATAGATTTTACGTATAGAATAGACTTTCTTCTACATAACGTTACTGATATTAACGCTATTGTTGGAGCTAATATTCCATTAGAAGATGATGTAGTTGACCCAAGTGTAGATATGTATTTGACAATTGCAATATCTACACCAGCTAGTGATATGTATGAATTCACAAGTATAAACTTCAATATTACGAGTGTATCTAACAGTAAAGTTTCTGGTACATTTAGTGGTACAGTTGAAGACGTTTGGAGTGGTGGAACGCACCAGGTTACAAATGGTAAAGTTATTGATGTTGATTACGCTTCGGAATAACATTAAGCCATTAACTATATAATAAAGAAAGGGTATTAAATTTAAAAATTTAATACCCTTTCTTGTTTTGTCTCATTTGATAAGAACGTTGCTTAAAACCATCACAGATTTGGGTTCCTTAAATTAACCCCTGTATATAAATACGCTTTTAAACAGCATATAAAATCTGTCCATCCTTGGGTTTGTTGAATAACCCTTTTAATATCATCTATATGATTCTCGAATGGTTGCTCTGTAATTTGAATTTCTGTAGTTTGATTATCGAACACTGATAATGTTATTTGGACATCTTTCTTATTTCCGCTAGCTTCCCAACAAAAATCAATCCTTTTATTTTCTTCAACTACCATAATTTCGGCATTGAGTTCAACACCATAATCATCAAAATACCAAATCATAATTTCGCCAACCTTTAACTCCCCTTTGTACCTAGAGATAAAATATTTTGATAGTATATCTGGATTTACGATGGCCTGAAAAACCGTTTCAATGGGCTTAAATACTTTACCGTTTACATCTACATTTAACATGACTCGACTATTTTAATTTCAAATACATAATATAGGCATCTACCAATCCATGAGTTTTATGATTAAACCCATTTGGTATGGTTCCAATAATCTTAAAGCCAAACGATTGCCAAAGTTTAACAGCTAGTATATTGGTACTTACCACTAAATTAAACTGAAGAGCAAGGTAACCGTTTTCTTTTGCTTTTTGTATTGAATGATTGCATAGCTTTTTTCCTATACCATTTCCTTGATCATTAGGATGAACCATATAACTTGCATTTGCAATATGATTACCAGCATCAATTTGATTTGGTTTTAAAATATACGTTCCCAAAATACGTCCCTCAACTTCGTAAACATAGGTATCCATATAAGATGCAAACCAATATTTTTGGAGTTCTTCCTTTTGAGTTTCTGGATGAAATACATATGTGTCTCCAGTTTGAATAACGGTATGGAAAATATCCCAAACTTGATCGTAATCTTCAGATATTGCTTGCCTTATTTGCATTCGTTTATTAATTGTAAGCCAACTTCTCTAATAACCTCTAACAGATAATCTGTTGTTTCTTTTGTTTTTCGGTGATTTATTAAACACGCTCTTAAAACAAATTCACCCTTAAGTTTTGTTCCTGTTAAGAACACACGGCCATCCTTTTCTAAGGCTGGTATTAGTTTACTGTTTAACTCAATAATTTCGTTTTTGTCTGTTATACCATTGGTATAATGAAAACAACTAATGGCTAGTTCGGAATCTGCAATCAATTCGAAATCGTTTGCATTTGTAATTTGGTTGGTTAGATACCTTGCCAAATCTATATCCTTTTGAATCATAGATTTTTATACGGTTCATTCCAAACGCTTTTATACTCATCCAAACTTTAAGTGATTTTGCGTTTCTTGACAGTAAAAAATGATGTTCATTAAATTCCAATCGACCATTTCCTATTTCCAAAGACTTATCCAGATAGGTCGCCTCTTTATAATAAGATTGATTTAGAGTTGACCAATCTTTTACCAACAAACACCCTACTTCAAATGGTTGGTATAACCATTTATGAAAATCTAAAGCCACAGAATCTGCTAAATCAATACCTTTATATAAGTCTTTTTTACTTGTTAATGAGGCTGCCAATCCCCCATAGGCTCCATCAATATGAAACCATAAATTATAGGTTGTAGCTAACTTAGACAGCCCTTCTAAATCATCAATAGCTCCAGTATTCACCGTACCCGCATTTCCCACAATGCAAAACGGTTGAAAACCATGATTTAAATCCAATTTTATTTGCATTTCTAAAGCATCTAAATCTAAGGTAAAATCAGCTTTGGTTTTAATGCGTCTGAGCTGATTTAATCCCAAACCGAGCAATTCCATGCTTTTGTCTATACTGTTATGGGTCTCATCTGAACAATAAACTGTCATAGGCTTCATT
Source organism: Flavobacteriales bacterium (assembly GCA_965243605.1). Lineage (GTDB taxonomy): Bacteria > Bacteroidota > Bacteroidia > Flavobacteriales > CAJXXR01 > JBMYYR01. The sequence goes on along the minus strand of CBDEVQ010000025.1, from coordinate 1,807 downwards.
CCAAAAAGTCCGTTCTCTTTAATATTGGCCTTTTTAAAGAATATATTTCTAGCTACGGTTAATCCATCTAAGTTGGCAGCCGAACCACTAGAGCCAATAAATCCAGCAACTTCATGACCAAATCCAATAATATCTGAAGCCCATTGAATAACTCTTTTGTCAATTTCTGTAATGGCAGGAGCTAAATGCCATTTCGCCACATTTTGGTTAATGGTTGAAGCTAAGGTATCGGCAATTATTCCCATCTGATTCCCTCCAGACACCACATACCCATACATATGAGGGCCCTGATTTCCAGTTGCTGTATTTAATATTTTCTCTTGCGTAAAATTTAACAACGCTTCTGGAGACATACCTTCCTCCGGCAAAGCCTCATTAAACCATCCTTCAATTTCATTTTGATCATGTGGTCTATACCCTGGTATGGCATTAACGTCTTTAAATGTATTAAGTACCAACTCCGAACTTTTATCCAGTAAGTTCTTAAACGTATCTTGACTAAAATCTAAAGTATCCTTCATCCTTTATTTTCTTTATATCCTTCAAATAAGCTTTTTGTGTTTAAGGCCTCTTCAACCTTAGCCAGTTTTTGCAAAAAATCAAGATCTACAATACCCTCAATTATCAGCTCTATTTTTTTGCCATTCGGTTTCAAAAGTTGGCAGTAATTTTATACTTTTTTCTGACAATTGTAAACGTTGTTTCCTAGAATCATGGGGATCTGTTAAGCTTTCAACAAACCCTTTCTCTTTCATTTTTTTAATAATTTTAATAATTGCAGGGTGAGAAAATCCTAGTTTTTGTGAAATTTCTGTTACCGTAAGTTGCTTTTCCTTTTTTAATAATAAAAATATCAGATGCCAATTGGGTTCTATTCCAAGATCTAAATCGTCGTATATCTTTCTTGCATCATACATTAAACTATCGCTTATGCGTTTCATTCGTGCTGTAAATCCAACATAACATAGCTCTTTTAAAAAATCTTCTTTCATATTTAGGTAACTGGTTACGTAAATATAAGTAAATTATACGTAACTGGTTACGTGTAAATTCAAATGAATACAAAAAGATTAATTTAACAATCTATAAATCTATTTATCTACGTGTTAAACTCATCCATAATACACTATATACGTAACACATACTGTAATACATCTTTCTTAAAATCTATTATCCTTAAAACAGTTGAACTCAACGTGTATTTTATAACTTTACACTTTAATATAATAACTAATTCAAATTTGATGCAATTTTCTAAATTTCTCAACGCCCATATTATTGTTATCTCTCTTCTCCTTTCTCTTTTTTCTTGTGTTGAAGACGATTCGGCGACTCCAACCATGAATTTTAATGTTGATGGAACTTCTGTAAAATGTAAAACCAATGAGTTTGTTTTTTGTGAACAGAATATAAAGCAAAATTCTTTGTTTATTGCTGGTGAAGATCTTTACGGCAAAAATTTAAAGAGTGGGGATAATTCCTATGAGCTTTATTTTGACATTAAGAATATAGCATCTCCTAAAGATTTAGTTGGAATTGAAATATTATCGGAAAATGAGGTCGCGAACACAACCAACAATTTATATGTATACGGAAGTTATGCGTTTCATTATTTCACAAGCGAAATACAATCCCATTATTACCAGTTTGAAACCTTTAAAGTAAAGGTTACTAAAGTGAATGATAATAAAGTTAGTGGAGTATTTAGTGGTACAGTTAAATCTATTTTTGATCAGTCTATCTCTACCATTACAAATGGAACATTTAAGGATATTCCAATAGAGAAAGTCTCTAAATAAGTTAAATT
>CBDEVQ010000024.1:0-21323 GCA_965243605.1 Flavobacteriales bacterium | reverse complement strand
GATGCTGAATTTAGACCAAGAACGGAATATAGACACGGTTTTGGTAATTTATCTAATGACGATGCAGATGCAGCAGTCTTTACATCACAAAGATCCAGATTTAACGTAGGATACAATACGGATAAATATGATTTTTATTTAAGTCTACAAGATGTTAGAGTCTGGGGAGATGCAAGTCAACTTTCAGAAAATGGATTTAGTCTAGCTGTTCATCAAGCTTGGAGTAATGTAAATCTTTCTGAGGACTTTTCGATTAAGTTAGGACGTCAAGAGATTGCATATGATGATCAAAGATTTTTAGGTAATGTAGGTTGGGCTCAACAAGCACGTGCTCATGATGCCTTATTATTGAAATATGCTAAAGATGGCGTAAAGTTAGATTTTGGTTTTGCATTTAACCAAGATGGACCAGGATCTGAGGGTACACTATATACTGTACCAAGAAATTACAAGACTATACAATATCTATGGGCTAATAAATCATGGGATAATTTGACAGGAAGTCTTTTAATATTTAATAATGGACTACAATATATACCTGAATTAGGAGATGATTCGGAGACGTATTTTACGCAGACTTTAGGAACACATTTAAAATACAATGTAAACTCTAGTTTAAAATTAACTGGTAATTTTTACTTCCAAACAGGAAAAGATAGAGGTAATAGAGATGTGTCAGCACATTTATTAGGAGTAGAGGCTAACTATAAGGCAGAGGATTCTAAGCTTAATTATGGATTAGGTTTCGAAATGCAAAGTGGTACAGCCTATGACGCAGACCCTGGTGAGAATAATTCATTTACACCGTTCTATGGTACGAATCATAAATTTAATGGTTTAATGGATTATTTCTATGTAGGTAACCATGGTAATTCTGTTGGATTGGTTGATATCTATGCTAAAGTTGGTGTTAAATTGAAAGATAAATCTAATCTAACCGCCATTGTTCATCAATTTTCTGCTGCTGAAGATGTAAGTCCAGATGCAGATAGACAATTAGGTACTGAAATAGATTTGGTATATGCGCATAAGATTAGTTCAGACGTTACTTTAAAAGCTGGATACTCTCACATGATTGCATCAGAAGGGATGGAAGATCTTAAAGGAATAAACTACGAAAACACAAATAACTGGGCGTGGATGATGTTGGTTGTAAAGCCAAGATTATTTGCAAGTAAATAGATACACGTTTAATTCATCTTATACATATATGTATAAGATGAATTGTTTGTATTTAATAAATTATCTAAAACCACCATTATGCCTATTAAAAGTTATTTAGCCCATCCTGTTCAAGATAAAATGGATGTTCTAGTGAGTAAATTATCTCATATAGAAGCTTGTGAAGTCATTCCTTCAAAAAATCAAAACTTATTAATTGTTGTTACTGAAACTATTAATGAAGAGGAAGAACAAGAATTACAAAAAAGCCTTGAAGCTATAGAAGAGATGCAACTTCTTTCGTTGGTTTCAGGATTTAACTCACCACAAAAACAATAAGCTATGTTTCAAGCAAAATCAGATAGACGAAGTTTTTTGAAAAAAATGGCAACATTAAGCGCTGTTGCTGCTGCAACAGCGATGTTTCCAGGAATCATTTTCGCCGATGAACAAGAAAGGAATATACCAAACAGCGAAGATTTAGATTGGAAGAAAGGTCCTTGTAGGTTCTGTGGTGTAGGTTGTGGTATTCTTGTTGGAGTTCAAGATGGAAAGGCTGTAGCTGTAAAAGGAGATCCAAATAGTTCTGTTAATAAAGGATTATTATGTGTTAAAGGATATCATCAAACCATGTGTATTCAATCTAAGGATCGATTAACACATGCTTTAGTTAAAAAGAATGGTGTTTATAAAGAAACGCCTTTAGAAGAAGCTCTAGATTTGGTTGCTAATAAAATGAAGCAAACCATAAAGGAGCATGGAAAAGATGCAGTAGCTATGTATACTTCTGGACAATCTACAATCCCAGAAGGTTATGTAGCATCTAAATTTATGAAAGGTGCAATAGGTACCAATAATTTAGATTGTAACGCTAGATTATGTATGGCGAGTGCCGTTGCTGGTTTTTTAACAACCTTTGGTGCAGATGAGCCTATGGGATGTTATGAAGATATAGAGCATGCTGATTATTTTATTACGTGGGGTAATAATATGGCGGAAATGCATCCCGTATTATTTTCTAGAATGTTAGAACAAAAGAATAGTCGTGGAGCTAAAATCATCGATTTTGCAACACGAACTTCACGTTCTAGTATGGCATCAAACAAATCCATTTTATTTGAACCACAAACAGATTTAGCTGTAGCCAATGCAATTTGTTATGAGATAATCAATAACGGTTGGGTTAATCAACAATTTGTTGAAAAGCATTGTAACTTTAGTAAAGGATTAACCAATATTGGATATGGTGTAGAAGATAAATTTAAGTTTAAAGACAAACCATCTAAAATTAACTTTGCAGAATATAAAACATTCTTAGAAGATTATACGCCAGAAAAAGTGGCTAAATATTCTAAAGTTTCGGTTGAAGATATTAAGTATTTGGCTCGAATTTATGGAGATCCAAATTTAAAGGTAGTATCATATTGGTGTATGGGTATGAATCAACATACCCGTGGTACTTGGATGAATAATCTATTGTACAATGTTCATCTATTAACAGGTAAAATTTCTCAACCTGGTAATGGTCCATTTTCTTTAACTGGGCAACCTTCGGCATGTGGAACTGCGAGAGAGGTAGGGACATTTACACATAAGCTACCAAAAGGGGTAGTAATGAATGAAAAACACCGTAAGTTGGCAGCCAAAATATGGAAAGTTCCTTATGAACGAATTCCTTCAAAACCAACTTACCATGCAACAGAAATGTTTAGAGCAGTGGATCGTGGTGATATTAGATTTATCTGGACACAAGTAACAAATCCATTAGTATCTCTACCAAAAACAGGTCGATATAAATCTGGAATGGAAAAGGAGTCTTGTTTTGTTGTGGTGTCTGACGTATTTCCTACGCCTACTTCGGATGTTGCCGATGTTATTTTACCAGCATCTTGGCATATCGAAAAATCAGGATTATATGGAAACTCAGAACGTAGAACCCAACACTGGGATCAAATGGTTGAAGGACCAGGTGAAACAACACCAGATGCTTGGATGACCATTGAAGTGGCCAAAAGAATGGGGTACGGAGATTTATTTCCATACAGTAGAGAGAATCATGTAGAAGAAATTTATAACGAATATAGACAGTTTCATAAAGGCGCTAAACATGGAATGGCCCCATTAGAAGTCCTAAAAGAGCAATCTGGTGCAATTTGGCCTTACGTTGACGGAAAGTCTACACAGTGGCGATTTAATGCAAAATATGACCCCGCTTGTACCAATGGAGAAGATTTCCATTTTTATGGTAAGCCAGATGGTAAAGCCGTTATATGGCAACGTCCATTTGAACCTGCAGCAGAAGCTCCAGATAATGAATATCCATTTTGGTTAAATACTGGGCGTGTAATAGAGCACTGGCATACAGGTTCTATGACCAGACGTATTCCTGTACTTCATAAAGCCATGCCTAATGCTTACGTAGAATTTCATCCTAAGGATGCCGAAAAATTAGGCATTAGCAATGGTGAAAACGTAAAAGTAATATCAAGAAGAGGATCATGTATTTTACCAGCTTCTATTAATGAAAGAGGTTTACCTACAAGAGGACAGGTATTTGTTCCATTTTTTGATGAAAATATGATGATAAATGACGTTACACTCGATGCATTTTGTCCAATCTCTAAAGAACCAGATTATAAAAAATGTGCAGTAAAAGTCGAAAAAATATAGGATATGAAAAAATTAGGTACAATAGCACTATTTACCATCCTGTTTATCGGTTTTATAACGGTTTGGCATTTTAGTTACCAGTCCGGATTTGAAGAAGCATCTATTCTTATAGATGATTCTTCTATTTCGAATGTAATGCCCAGTGAAAAGGGTGTTTTTAAAAGAGCTCACCATGCGGTAGATTATAGCAAAATGCCTGTTGATGAAGCACATCAAAGGGTTCTTGAAAACTATTATGATAATAGAGCATATCATGGAGCTCCACCAACGATTCCTCATGAGCTAGATGGAGAAAGAACAATTGGAGGAGGCGAATGCTTGAAATGTCATGAAAATGGTGGGTATGTTGACAAATACAAAGCTTATACACCGGTTACGCCTCACCCAGAATTGGTTAATTGTAGACAATGTCATGTTCCAGAATATACATCTAAAACATTTAAACCAACCGAAAATTCAGATTATAAGACTCCAGAAGTTGGTGTTAACAATGCGTTATTAACGAGTCCACCAGTTATACCTCATCAAATTCAATTAAGAGAAAACTGTTTGGCTTGTCATGCTGGACCTGCAGCTCCAAAAGAAATTAGAGTGACTCACCCAGAGCGCGTTAATTGTAGGCAATGTCATGTTCCTAAAACGGTCAATTTAGAGGATGGAATGTTTAACCGAAAACCAATTCCAAATGGACAATAAGATACATACATATATAAAATTCACCTTAGTTGCTCTTGCATTCATCTTTAGTGCATGTTCTCATCATAATGAACATCATGGAGTAATGGAGAAAATTAAATCTAATGATACGGAGTTTAAAGGTGTTGAAACCACTTCGGATAGATTTACCAATCATATAAAAACGATTGAAATAACTGAAGGGAATCATTCTTTTTTAATTCCAGAAAGAAAAAGCCAGATTCAATCTTTTGAATGCTCTTCTTGTCATACAACAGATTTAGAGCATATGAAAAGCGAAAATGGAAAACGTGCACATTGGGATATTTCTATTAACCATGCCAATGCAGATGTAATGTCTTGTTTAACATGTCATAACAGTAATGATATGAATACTTTAAATAGTATTACAAGGCAATCTGTAGATCTTAATTTAAGTTATAAAGTTTGTATGCAATGTCATACAACCCAATTTGAAGATTGGAAAGGAGGAGCGCATGGTAAAAAACTTGGTGGATGGTCTACACCAAGAGTGTCTAACAGTTGTGTTAATTGTCATAATCCGCATAGCCCAAGTCATGAGAAAAGATGGCCGGTTTGGCATAGCTCTAAAAAAGATGAGCTAAAACATGCTAAAGGGATAGATCATTAACAAGATTAAAACAACTCCAACTATGGGAAGTAAAACAAAAAAGTGGTTTTCACTTGGTCAAAATAAAATCGTAGAAAAACCAGTTAAAGATTGCAGTTGTGGAGGACACAACGATGGTGGATGTAACAAAGAAGCCGAACCAAAGCAAGATGGATTTGATCAGGTCTTAAACCAAAAAATGGATAGACGATCTGCCTTTAAGCAATTAACAGCAGGTTTATTAATAGGTGCTGGTGCTGTAAGTACATCTTGTAGCTTAACCTCAAGTGAAGAATCTCAAGAAAAATCCTTGATAAATTGGGAAGAACAATTTAAGGGGAACTATAAATTAATGACTGAAGAAGAAAAGCAAGCTACAGTAGATAGACTTGTTCGCTCTTATCAGTTAAAGAATGGTGAAACCATAAATCTTTCCTCTAAAGGACCCGAGCAAGATGTATTGTTTGGTTATGCATTTAATATATCTAAATGTCAAGGGTATATGGATTGTGTAAGTGCATGTGTAACTGAAAATAATCAGGATAGAGATTCTGAAATGCAGTATATACGCATCCATGAAATGGAAGATGGTAAAGGATTCAACTTTAATGAAGCCGATGATAATTATTATCATGAGGTACCTGCCGCTGGTCATTTTTATATGGGAACACAATGTTTTCATTGTGATAACCCACCATGTGTAGAAGTTTGTCCTGTACAAGCAACATGGAAAGAGAAAGACGGAATCGTTGTAATTGATTACGATTGGTGTGTTGGTTGTAGATATTGTATGGCCGCTTGTCCGTATGATGGAAGACGATTTAATTGGAATACACCAGAAATTCCAGCAAATGAAGTTAATAAGAATCAACATTATTTAGGGAACCGTGTTCGTAAGAAAGGGGTTATGGAAAAATGCACATTCTGTGTTCAAAGATCAAGAGAAGGACAGAACCCAGCCTGTGTAGAAGCATGTCCTACTGGAGCTAGAATATTTGGGAACTTATTAGATCCTAATAGTACGATTCGATGGATTTTAGAAAATAAGAAAGTATTCCGTTTAAAAGAAGATTTGGGTACAGAGCCTAAGTTCTGGTATTTTATGGATTAGTGTAACCAGATGGATATGATTAACATTTGGTAAAGATTGTTCAATCTTTCAAGAAAAAGATACATGAAAAGGTTTAAAGTTTTTACGAGTTTAATAAAAGATAGTGTTGCCGTTATCACAAATGGTTCTTTGAAGTATAATATATGGATGGGATTTCTTACACTAATAATGTTAATTGGAATGTATTGTTATTCATTCCAATTAGAAGAAGGATTGTCTGTAACAGGATTGTCTGATCATGTAAGTTGGGGGTTATATATTTCTAATTTTACATTTTTAGTTGGTGTTGCGGCAGCAGCGGTAATTTTGGTTATGCCAACATACATTCTTAAGGATATAGATTTTAAACAAGCGGTTTTAATTGGAGAAGGTCTGGCAGTATCGGCATTAATAATGTGTTTAGCATTTGTTGTTGCAGATATGGGAGGTCCTTCTGTATTATGGCATATGATGCCTGTTATTGGTGTATTTAACTTTCCGAATTCTATGCTGACTTGGGATGTTATTGCATTAAATGGATATTTGTTTATTAATATTAGTATACCATTTTACATCTTGTTTAGACATTACCAAGGTAAAGAGTCTAAAAAGAAAGTATATGTTCCTGGAGCAATGTTATCTGTATTCTGGGCTGTTGGAATACACTTGGTAACGGCTTTTTTATATCAAGGATTACAAGCAAGGCCATTTTGGAATAATGCCCTTTTAGGTCCTCGATTTTTAGCATCTGCTTTTGCGGCGGGGCCAGCATTAATTATTTTAGTATTGGCGGTAATAAAGTCATTTACTGAATTTAAAATTCCAGAGAAAACACTAAAGAAAATCGCACTAGTGGTTACTGTTGCAGCACAAATTAATTTAATTATGCTGTTCTCAGAATTGTTTAAAGAGTTTTACGCACCAACTCATCATAGTGAGAGTGCTTACTACCTATTCTTTGGGTTAGATGGAAATACAGCTTTAGTCCCTTGGATTTGGACTGCAATAACTATGAATATTTTAGCAACATTATTATTGACTTTTCATAAGTTGAGAAGCAATCCTAAGGTATTATATTTCTCATGTATGTTGTTATTTATTGCCATTTGGATAGAAAAAGGATTTGGGTTAATTGTCCCAGGTTTTATACCAGGTTCTTATGGGGATATTGTAGAATATACACCAACTGGAATAGAAATAGGAGTTACTTTGGGAATATGGGCTTTAGGTGCTTTTGTCTTTACAATACTTGCTAAAGTTGCTATTCAAATTGAAACTGGAAAAATGTTATTTAAAAAATAAGAGTTTAGATTTTTGGGTATCTAATCAATGGTTTTAATGCCGATAATATTTCTTGGTACTATTCTGTTTAAAGGGGGATGTGAGAATACTTTTAAGGATTATGAACCATAGAAATTGAGCATTGTAAGTCAACCTAAAATAGTTGGTCGTTTTTAAATAATAATTGAAATGCCCTGAAGTTAACTTCAGGGCATTTTTATGGTGTATCCAATAAGAGAAAATGCATTCAATATTGAAATTTGTTTTGTAATGTGTTGTTTTTTGGGAACGACTTAACTCATAATTTCAAACCAAAACGACCCACCATGTCTCTCAACATCAGTTAAATTGTCATGCTGCCAGATAGGTTCAATAATTGAACTCAATTCTTTATCTTCACTAATAAAGTAATTAGGCATTATTGGTCTATATTTATCTGGATTCGCAAGTAAAAAAGCGGCTAATACATATTGTTCTGAGTATGCTCTGTCGCACATAAACTGTGGGTAATCATATGGAATATAAATATCATGCACATGAACAATAACGCCTTTTTTGAGCTTTGGTAATATTTCTAGAAAACATACCGTAACATCGGAGTTTGGTAGGCAACGATGAGAATTATCGATAAATAAGATATCGCCTGCTTCTAAGGCATCAAAGTCTGAAAAATCATTAACATTTTCGATAGGCTCTCTAACAACCTTATCAGCTAAATGATCAATATTAGCTCTTGGATAAGGGTCAATAGACGTTATTTGTGTCTTTAGTTGTCCATCCAGAATAGCTTTTCTTACAACTTTAGTAGAATTACCTGACCCAATCTCAATATATCGAGATGGATTATATTGTCTTAGTAAACTATAAATAGCAATAATATCTAATCCTGGCAAAAAACCATTGTTCCAAGCCGGTTGATTTTCATCCGTCTCTTTATCGCTTGTTTTTATAGAATGAAAGACATCTTTATGTGATAAAATGATTTGTAGATGTTCTTTGTAATCTTCTCTATAAGAATTAACAACATGGTAAAGTTGAGAGTGGGATTTTCCTTTTCCTTGACCAGGTCTTGGTTTAAAATCGACTTTATATTCTAAATAAACGTTTTGAAACTTTGGAGACAAAAATCTGTATAATGATTTAATCATAAATATCTTCTTTTTTTATTAAAATCTATTATTGTTACAATTAACAATATTCTATTATTCACTAATATATTGGAACGAAGTGAATAATTAGATTTAAATCAATTGGAATTAATCTTTAGAGTTGTTAAATGTTAAAAAATAGGATATAAATATAATTAATATTTCTACGAAATTGTTGAAATACGTTGAGAAAATAATGATAAATGCCTAGAATTAATTAAGAAATTAGGTGTGATACTATAGCATCACTTTATTAAATATTTAAATGTCAGAAAGAATACTATCCTTTTAAAATAGGATATGAAAAGAATAGATAATCCTACTTATTTATAAGATGGATACGGTAAGTTAGGTTTAGCATTATCTAGATCTTGGTTGTAAAAGCCCCCTTTGTTTACACTACGTTTAATAGATTGATTAACGATTATACATGCGGTTGAAATGCAATTCTTTAGTTCGGCAAGTTCTATATGGAACTCTGAATGAGTATATGTGAAATCTATTTTCTCTTTTAAGATTTCTAGTTGTTTTTTAGCCTGTTTTAAGTCTTTAGAATGTCTAACAATACCCACATGATTTCGCATTAATTTTTGAATTTCCATTTTATGAGCTCTAATTTGCATTAAATCGAGTGTAAAATGAAAGGGTGAAGTTTTAGGATTGACTTTGTAAAATTCTAAAGAAGCCACTGGTAGAGTTTTTATGGTATCAAGAATATGATGAGCATAGACCAAAGCTTCCAATAATGAATTAGAAGCTAATCGATTTGCCCCATGTAACCCTGTATGGCTACATTCACCGCAAGCAAATAGATTAGAAATTGAAGTTTGTCCATTGGCATTAACATCTATCCCTCCGCAAATATAATGAGATGCAGGAATTACAGGAATCCAATCTGTTTCAATATTAATCCCTTCGGAAATACAATGTTGATGAATGTTTGGGAAATGTAATTTAAACGCATCTATATCTAAGTGAGTACAGTCTAAATACACGCACTCATCTTTTGTTTTTTGAAGATTATTGTAAATTCCTTTAGATACAATGTCTCTAGAAGCCAATTCCCCACGTTTATCAATCTGAAACATAAATCGTTCACCGTGGCTATTTTTTAAGTAAGCTCCAAAGCCCCTTACAGCCTCAGAAATAAGAAAAGCACTTTCGTTTTTGTCAGAATAGAATGCTGTAGGATGAAATTGAATAAACTCCATGTTTACTATTTTAGCCCCAGCTCTTGAAGCTATAGCAATACCATCTCCTGTTGCAACACTTGGATTAGTCGTATGTCCATAGACTTGCCCAATTCCACCAGTAGCTAATATGGTATTTTGTGATACGATATATTCGATTGCTTTTGTCTTTTTGTTAAAGACAGAAGTTCCATAACATGAATGGTTCATTACAATTAAATCGATAGCGAAGTGATGTTCTAAAATAACAACATTTTTTAGCGACCTTACTTTTTCAATTAAGGCTCGTTCTATTTCTGCACCAGTAATATCTTTATAATGGGCAACTCTATTTTTAGAATGTCCCCCTTCTTTACCTAAATTAAAGTCTCCTGATGGATCAATATCAAATTGAACTCCCCAGTCTAGTAATGATTTAAAATACTTAGGGCCTTCTTTAATGACGCGTTCAACCACTGTTTTATTACATAAATTATCTCCAGCAATTAAGGTGTCTTTTATGTGGTTACTATAAGAATCCGTCATTGAATCCAAAACCACGGCAATACCTCCTTGGGCATACTTCGTATTTGATTCATTAATACGACTTTTAGTTACAATGGTAATTTGATGTTCAGGTTTTTCTTCGGCTAATTTAATAGCAATAGATAACCCAGCCATCCCAGATCCGATAATTAAATGTTGTGTTTCAGTGGCTTTCTCCATAAAAAATTATGATAATTCTAACATACGATTAATAGGCACAAGTGCTTTTTTCATGACGGATGCACTAACACTAATTTGAGGACTTTCATTCAGTAAACAATCGTATAGCTTTTGCATGGTGTTCATCTTCATATAATAACATTCACTGCAAGCACATGAATTATCTTCTTTTGCAGGAGCAGGAATTAATGTAGCCTCTGGTACTTCTTGTTTCATTTTATAAAGAATACCAGCTTCTGTTGCTACAATAAATGTATTGTTAGGATGGTCTTTAACATAGTTAATCATTCCAGATGTTGAACCAATATATCGTGCTAATTTTAAGATATGAGATTCAGATTCTGGATGAGCAATAACTATGCTTCCAGGGTGTTTGGAATGAAGATCGAGAAGTTTATCTATTGAGAAATCTTCATGAGCCATGCAGCTTCCGTCCCATAATATCATATCTCGGCCTGTTTTTTCTATTATATATGATCCAAGATTTCTGTCGGGTGCAAATATTATAGATTGATCTTTAGGAACAGATTCAACAATTTTTAATGCATTAGAAGAAGTACACACTATATCTGATAGGGCTTTAATTTCTGCACTACAGTTTACATACGTTATTACAGTATGATCTGGATGAGCATTGACAAATTTTTCAAAATCATTTGGAGGGCATGAATCGGCTAAAGAACACCCAGCATTTAAATCAGGTAAAACAACGATTTTGTCAGGACTTAAAATTTTAGCTGTTTCTGCCATAAAATGAACTCCAGCAAATACAATTATATCTGCATCCGTTTTAGCAGCTTCTTGTGATAACCCTAAACTGTCGCCAACATAATCTGCTATCTCTTGAATTTCTGGCTCTTGATAATAATGAGCAAGTATTACTGCATTTTTTTCTTTTTTAAGGGCCGTTATTTGTTCTTTTAGCGTCATGTTTTAAACGATTTAGATGAATTACTATAGGAATGTAAAATTATTTACATTTTGGCGTATAAAATATGATTAATATCAGGGTGCATCGCATCTTAAAAAATGAGAATTGTGTGAACTACAAATCCTCCCTTTGTTTTTTTTAAAAAACAAAGGGAGGATTTGTAGGGAGATATTTATAATATTAAAAATAGACCCTATACATAAGGTTAGGAAAAAACCCGAATTGGGTTGTGTACCCTATAGAATTTGGTTGTTCTTCGTCGTAATATTCAGACAATCGTCCTTTGTGATTCGTAATATTATCAAAGTTGATGAATATTTCGTGTGTGGCTTTAGCTCTATTAAATTTATAACTTGCAGATATAGATAATTGATAGGTATCTTCAATACTTTTTTCGTAAGCTTTATCGTAATCCCAAAATTCACCGTTTTGTGGATCTACAGCTAGATTTCCTTGAGCATCTCTTAGAAGTGGAATGTATTTTTGTCCACCACCATAATATAGCTTAGCATTTAAGGCTAGACTTTTATTTTTCTTTTTTCCTAATTTGGTAAATTCCTTCCCACATAAAATATTAAAAATATAGTTTCCATTGAATAATGTATTCCTATCTATTCCATCTAAAGTGGTGTATTTAGAATTAAACAATGATCCATTAATCATATAATAAACATTGTTTTTGAAAAAACGTTCTAGAGTAACTTCTATACCGTAGTTTTCTCCTGTTCCTTTATTTACTAAGTCAACATATTTATAATCTAAACCTTCGTTAATGGTAGAGAAATAACTATCATCTTTATTTTCTACAGGTAAATTATACAAATCCTGATAATACGCTTCGATATTTAAATTGAGTTTATTAGAAAATTGCCTTTGGTATCCTATTACGTAATGATGTGCCTTTAACATATCTAAGTTTTTATTAGGATGTATCTCAGTTCCATCTTCTAGTTCTATTTTTGTGAAATAATGATGTACACTTTCCATTTTACTGTGTTTTCCATATCCTATATGTACAGAGTTTGATTTGTTAATATCCCAATTAAACGCCAGTCGAGGTTCTAAAGAATATTTATTGTTTAATAGAATATTAACCTGTTGTAGTCCAGTAATCATTGTTATGTCTTCGTTAAAACGATGTTTCCAACTTATGAAGTTTCTTAATGTATTTATATTTTCATCAAAATCCACTAAAATTGTTCGTCCATCAAGTGTACTGTTTAATTGAGATTGTGTGTTTTTATAATCAAAAATAGAATAAGTAGATCCCATTTGAATTTTGTTTCTAGAATTTATTTTATAGTCATATTTAATAGATCCTCTATATATCTTTTTGTTTAGATTGTTCCTGAAATTCAGTTTTTTATTAATTGTATCTGCTTCTAATATTCCTATCTCATCAGTCTTTTGAATAATTGAAGATTCATAAATATAATCGTCTATACCTTCACTCGAAAAAGATAAAGAGGTCCTAATAAAACTCTTTTTATTAAGGTTAATCATATGATTAATCCCCGAATTGAAAAGGTGACTTTCTTTATTCATATCTTCAACAATATTTCCTATATAAGATCGGTCTCCTGGCGTTTGCCATAAGCTACGTTCAACATCATCTAAAGAAAGTTGACTAAATCCTCCTAAACCAAATAATGAGAAATGACCTGCCTTTTTTGTAGGTAATACAACTTTGAACGTGAGGTCTTGATATTTTGGTATTCCACCTACGTCTATAAGTCCTAAGTTATCTATTATGGAAGCTGTAGAATATCTGTAATTAAAGATATAAGAACCTGTATAGCCTTTCTTAAAAGGACCTTCTATTGTAAAATCGGTTCCTATTAGCCCAAAACCAAATGTAGACTCAAATTTTTCATTATTTCCAGGTCTTAATCTTAGGTCATAAACACCTGAAAGTACATTACCATATTCTGGTGAAAAAGCTCCTGTGTAAAAATCGGAAGTAGCTAATAGGTTATTGTTTAAAGCACTTACTCCACTTCCCCCTCCAGAATTAGGATCGGCAAAATGATTTGGATTTGTAATGGCAACCCCTTCTAAACGCCATTGAACATATTTGGGAGAATTTCCTCTAACAATAATGTCATTACTACCGTCTTGAGTGGTAGCTACTCCAGAATAGGCAGAAACAATTCTTGAAGGGTCATTAAAACCACCAGCAAAACGACTTGATTCTTCTAGAGATATAGAGCGAGAACTTATAAGAACCATATCATTAACTGGACGTCCTTTATTTTGATTTGCCTGAAGAACAACTTCATTCATTTCTTCAAAACTCTCTAATAAGGTTAGGTTTAGAACAACTTCCTTACCAGAGTTTACTATAATATTAGGAATTAGTTTGTCTTCATATCCTAAATAAGAAAGTTTTAGGGCAACTCTACCAATAGGTATTTGGTTTAATTTAAAATTACCATTTGCATCTGTAGAAGTACCTATTACAGGATTACTATTGGCAAGTATTACTGTAACTCCAATTAAAGGTGTTTTACTATCTTGGTCTATAATAGAACCTCTGATGGTTTGAGTAAGTTCTTGACTATATCCGAAAGACGTTATTAATGTTAGTAGCAGGAAAAGAGTAACCTTTGTTTTCATAATTAGTTATTAAATAAGAACAAATGTCAACCTTATAGAAATCTCTTACAATATTAATATGCAAAGTGGATATTGTTGTCTGCATATGGGTTATATGATTCTGCAAAAATATTACGAGTGCGTAGGGAAGTTTTATATTATTTGTGATTTATTAGTTTAAAAAAAGCTGATTTATAACTATCTGAAATAGGAATGATTTCATTTTTAATAAATATACGACTACGTTCTATAGAGTCTATCTTATTGAGGGAGACCATATAAGATTTATGAACTCTAGAAACAATATGTGTTGGGATAATTTGCTCTAATTCTTTAAAGTTTTGGAGAGTCATTATTTTTTTATGAACTGTATGAATTCTTCTATAATCCC
Organism: Flavobacteriales bacterium; assembly: GCA_965243605.1. Classification (GTDB taxonomy): domain Bacteria; phylum Bacteroidota; class Bacteroidia; order Flavobacteriales; family CAJXXR01; genus JBMYYR01. Next base: position 6,855 of record CBDEVQ010000024.1, on the reverse strand, counting down.
TCATGCCTTCAATAAAAAGAATGTCATTAAGTTCAATTTTTTCTAATCTATTTTCTGTTTTTACAAAAATAAAATCCAAAGTACTGGTATTGAGTTTTAGTTTTTCGTGAGTCTTATTTACAGCTTGTAAAAACCGATTAAAAGTAAAAGGCTTTAAAAGGTAGTCAGAGATATTTAATTCATATCCTTTTAATGCATATTGTTGATATGCAGTAGTAATAATAACTTGACTTTTTATATGGTAACTTTCCATAAGTTCTATCCCAGTTAACTCGTCTAAATGAATATCCAAAAATAAAATGTCTACCTTATTTGTTTGTAAAAAAGCTAACCCGTTTAAGGCGTTGTCAAAAGTATCTAACAAAGTTAGAAATGGAATTTTATTTACAAAATTCATTGTCCTTTCAAGTGCCAAAGGCTCATCCTCAATAATAATACAAGTATATTTATTCATCGTTAATTTTCAAATTTACAATATAGGTATTGTTTTGTTTCTCTATTTTAAGGGTATGTTTGTCAGGATAAATTAAGGCTAAACGCTTTTCTATAAGTTCATTTCCTAATCCATGGGCTTGAGTAGTGTTAATCATTCTTTCTGGATTGTATTTATTACTACATTTTAAAGATATATTATTTTTTAGAATACTGATTTCTATTAAAATGGCATGTTCCGTTTTTTTGTTAATAGAATGTTTAAATGCATTTTCTATAAAGGGAATAAACACCATAGGAGCTATTGATCGACCTGTAGAATTACCTTCTATTTTAAGATGAACATAATCTTTGTTAGATGTTCTTATTTTTTGCAGTTCTATATACTTTTTTATATACTCTATTTCTTTAGTTAGAGGGATATCATCAGTTTTAGTTTCAAATAACATAAACCTCATAATATCTGATAACTGATTGAGGTATGATGACGCTTTTTGAGCATCTTTTAAGATCAGAATGTCAATGTTATTTAAAGTATTAAAAAGAAAATGTGGATCTAATTGTGATTTTACCAAGGATAATTCCATTTGGTGATTTTTTTTAAATAATTCTTCTTTGGTTTTTAAATCTCCAAACCATTGAATAAAACCGTGAATTATTAGTCCAACAATTCCACTAACAGATGCAACAGCTGTCATAAAAATAAATATATCGATAATATCATCGTTTTGTTCTGGACTACAATCTACCTGAAAAGTATTTTGATTTAAGAATACTGAAATACCCGCTGCAGCCATGGAGATTCCAAGGCCATATAAAATAGGTATTAAATATGTTTTGTGCTTTAATATATACTTAAATAAAAGAAAGTAATATCCATAAAATGCTATAGAAGATGGGATAATAGCAAATAACGAAATAGCTTGAAAAGCTAAAAATATATTGGGGTTATTCTGCCCCTGCATAAATATTCCGATAATGATTAAAACTAAAATGAGATAACATACCCAAAAGCTAAGGTGTAATAATATGATATTTGATTTCTTCATCTTTAGAACAATTTATCTGTGAAGGTACAAAAGTCTTCATATTTTTAATTGAATAAAATAGTATTATGCAAAAGTCGATTATTGGTCTGCAAAATGCCTATATCTACATTTATATTAATTTGTAAAATGTTTTTAATAAAGTTTCATTCTTTAATATGATGCAATAGTTTAAAAATAAATAAAACATATTTAGGAATTACATATGTAATATGTTACATTTGCAGAGGCGATCTACAAAATTTATGTTCATTAATTGAACAATCTGTAATAAGTGGAAACACAAATGACAATTGTCTTCACCGTGTTTTGTCCATTTATAATTAAACATTTAATATTTATGAAAATTTTAGAAAAAGCATTATCCCAGTATGGGGTAAAAGAAGTTATGGGTATAAAAAATAATCCCCAAATACTCAGGTATTTTACATCAATGGGATTGGATTCTCAAAAAATGAATGATGAAACGGCTTGGTGTAGTGCATTTGCAAACTGGGTAGCCAAAGAATCAGGATTTGAATATTCAGGCCAACTTACAGCAAGGAGTTGGTTGAAAATTGGAGAGTCTACTCTGAATCCTGTACAAGGAGACATTGTTGTCTTATGGAGAGAATCTCCAGAAAGCTGGAAAGGACATGTTGGTTTTTATGTTAGAGAAACCAAAAGGTATGTGTATATAATTGGTGGCAACCAGAAAGATCAAGTCAATATAAAGGCATATCCAAAAACAAGAATTTTAGATTATAGAAAATTAAAAACAAATGGATAAAATACCACAACTCCTTTTTTGGGTGTTTGCATTACTCTCACCAGTTAATGGGGTTATGATGACCATGGTATTTTTAATCATTGTAGATTTTATTACAGGAGCATATGTTGCCTATAAAAACAATATGCCCTTTAGCAGTAAGCGAATTGGACACACCGTTTCGAAGTTTTTCATTTATAATTTAGTGATCCTTTCGGCGTATTTTTTAGAAATTAATATTGTTAACGAAGTCCCATTTCTTAAGGTAATAGCCGGATTTATTGCAATAACAGAAGTAAAATCAATTTTAGAAAATTATAATCACATTTATGGAGTAAACCCCTTTAAGGCACTTTCAAACATAATAAAGAATACAACGTTTAAAGATGCCTTTGAAAATATAGAAGATAAAAAATCAAATACAAATAAAAATAATAATGAGCAATAACAAATTTTTTAAATCAGGATTCGGATCGAGCTTCGGATCTTGGAGCCAATTTTATAAGAAAAATAAAACAACAATTACAGACACAAACGGAGAGGTGTCAGTGGAAGCTGTAGAGCAAATCGCTGAACAGTTAAATGAGCAAGAGTCAATATTAATGAATAAGGTTAATCAAGTTCAAGGTAAAGAACTATCCGAAAATGATTTTACGGATGCTGATAAATCTAAACTGGATGGAGTTGAAGAATCGGCTAATAATTACATTCATCCAACAACACATGGAATAAATGAAGTGTCAGGGTTAGATGATGCATTAAATACAAAGCGTGATAAACCAACTCGTAAATATGCACAAGTTCCAATTGGATCAAGTGGCTGGTATACAATTGCAACCTGTACGAATGGTAGAGCAATTGCACGTTTTGGTTTGAAAGATGTAACTAGTGGAAGACATCAATCTTGTGTATTTTATGCCTCTCATTTATTTGGACATGGAAATACAATAAACATAATAGCCAATGCACTAAGGTATTATAATCCAATTCAAGAAATTAGAATAAAAGATAAAAGTAGTACCGACGGAGCAGCGTTACAAATTTATCTAAATGTTGATGATAGGCCTGGTACAATTAGTACATATCTATTAGATGATAATTTTCAAAGTCAAGGATGGAATCTGGTTGAATTAACAATTGATGAGAATACTCCAGAAGGGATTTCGTCTTCAGATTGGGGAGATTATCACGTGTCTGCAGGAGGTATTGATCTATTAATAGGGAATGGTTCTTTAAATACTTCGGGAGATGTATATGCGCAAAATAAGAAGTTAGCGACTGAAAATATAGTTAATAATTTGTTAGATACTAAAGTAGATAAAGTCACAGGTAAAGAACTATCAGAAAATGATTTTACGAATGATTTGAAATCTAAACTTGATGGAGTTGAAGAATCAGCTAATAATTATATGCATCCAACAACACATGGAATAAATGAAGTGTCAGGATTAAGTGCAGCTTTAGATAGTAAGGTAGCTAAGGAGTCAGGCATGGGGCTCTCTGAAAATGATTTGACTGATGAATTAAAAGCACGGTTAGAACAAAATGTTACAGAAGGACAAGGGATAACAACCCTTCAACCTTTAGATGCTAAACTCTCACTAGTAGAAAGGCATGAGGGAGCAATAAAGATAGTTTTACCTCAAGGATATACGGCTACAATGATGAAATTGGAGGTTGATATTTTCGATTATCGAATTGATGAATCGATAAAAGTGTTAATCTCGGGTTATAACTTTTCTTCTAACCAAGATTGGAGGAATACATCTGTCCAAATTTTAGCCAATAAAGAAGAGTTAAATTATCCTGTAAGGTTTGGATCAGAGAATGGGAAGTGTTGTATTTATATTGGAGAATTAGATACAGTATGGATGTACCCAAAGGTAATTGTGTCTAAAGGGATATTTAGTCAATCTAGTTTCACATATGATAAATGGATTTCTGGTTGGAGAATATCAATAGATGATTCAGGGTTTAAAGCTGTAACAAGTACACATACGGATAATTTATTGCAGAATATTACAGATGGTGAAGTTGCAAAATTAGCTGGGATAGAGGAAGAGGCGAATAACTATATTCATCCATCAACACATGGAATGAGCGAAGTTTCTGGGTTAAATACAGAGCTAGATAGAAAAGTAGATAAAGTTGCAGGTAAAGAACTGTCTGAGAATGATTTTACGGATGCTGATAAATCTAAATTGGATGGTATTGAGAGTGAAGCTAATAATTACGTTCATCCATCAACACATGGAATGAGCGAAGTTTCTGGATTAAATTCAGCTTTAAATTCTAAAGTAGATAAAGTTGCAGGTAAAGCGTTGTCTGAAAATGATTTGACAGATGATTTAATGGAGCGTTTAGAAAATGGTGTTACTGATAATTTAGATATTACAACTTTACAACCAAAAGATGCTAAAATTTCTTATGACGGGATTAAAGAAGGTGCAATAAAGATAACACTTCCCCAAGGATTTACAGCTACGATGATGAAATTAGAAGTTGATATTTTTGATTATTTAAGTCACGAATCCATTAAGATATTAATTTCAGGATATAATTATTCTACGAATCAAATATGGAAAAATACATCCGTTCAAATTTTAGCGAATAAAGAGCATTTAAATTATCCAGTAAGGTTTGGATATGATGGAGGTAAATGTTGTATTTATATTGGAGAGCTTACCTCAACTTGGTCATATCCAAAAGTTGTAGTGTCAAAAGGGATTTTTGGGTATGCCAATTTTTCATATCATCAATGGATTTCAGGTTGGAGAATAGGGATTGATAATACAGGGTTTCAATCTATATCGAAGACGCATACGGATAATTTATTACAGAATATTACAGATAGTGAAGTAGCCAAATTAGCAGGAGTAGAATCTGGAGCAAATAAATATGTTCATCCATTAACACATGGAATGAGCGAAGTTTCTGGATTAAATTCAGCTTTAAATTCTAAAGTAGATAAAGTTGCAGGTAAAGCGTTGTCTGAAAATGATTTTACTGATTCTGATAAATCTAAACTTGATGGTATTGAAACTGGAGCTAATAATTATGTACACCCAAGTTTACATTCGATAGAAGATATTTCGGAATTACAGACAGAATTGGATCGTAAAATTGATAAACAAGGATTAATAGAGTCTATAGGTGTCATGACAACTCCAGTAAACACTGAAGGTTGGTTTAAAATTGCTCAAATAAATAGAGGAGGAGGAATTATAGGATTGTATACAACAGGAGGGCATTATGCTCCTGAAAATTATCGTATTAAATACTATAAAAACTGGTCTTCATCAGCCAGTCTTATAATTGAGAAATATGGGTACGGACAGCTTATTGAGGAGGCGCGAATTATTAAAGACGCTGATGATAAATATTATGTGGAAATTTATTGCGCTTCGAATGCATTCGGACTTGAAATGAATGTGTATGATCAACCGTTATTAGGGCATAAAGATGCAACAGTATTTACTGGTGAATTATCTGTTGGAGCAAGTTCTTCTTCTCCAATTGCAAAAGCACCATGTGTTGAAGGTTTGTCTATTTCTAAGAATCAATATATTGCTGGGAACCAGTATACAAAGGGTAAAGTTGGAATAGGTACTTCTGATCCTTCTTATGGTATTGTTCCTGACCCAAGTAGAAAGCTAATGGTAGAAGGTGGGATCTCTGTAAAAAACGGAAGTAAAATTTCATATGACCCTGCTTATTATGTCCATGCTTATACAGATTATAATGTCGAATTATCAGAATCTAGATTTAGAAATTTTGGTCATTATGGACATAGATGGGATACAAGAAGTGGAACTAATATGGTTCTTAGAGGAGACAATAGTTATGTAGGAATAGGAACTACAACTCCAGATAATCAACTGCATATAAAAGGGGATAATTTAAAAGTAGAATCAGATCATGGTTATGCAACATTAGGATCACTTAATGAGCATTGGTTTCATTTTAAAACCGATCGACCTGCATTTTATTTCTATCAGCCAATTCATGTTGCAGGGCAAAAAGTAGCGACTGAAGATCAGGTTGATGTTAAAGTAGACAAGGTTTCAGGAAAAGGATTGTCTGAAAATGATTTAACCGATCAGCTGCTTATAGAAACTCAACAGCAAGTGGATACTTCGGACTCAATGACAACGCTTGTTCCAAAAGATGCTCGATTAAATTTAAGAAGTGCCCATAACCCTGGTGCACTTAAAATAAAACTGCCTTTAGGGTATACAAGCTCGATGATTAAGATGACCATTGATGTTTATACCTATGCTCGAGACGGAGTTTTAACTATTGAAGTTGGAGGATATACATATTCGAATTTAAGCAAATGGTTAAATACTTCTGCTCAAATACTAAGTAGTAATGAGAATATTGATTGGCCCGTTCGATTTGGTTTTGAAGATGGCAGATGCTGTGTGTATATTGGAGATTTGGATACCAATTGGTCATATCCTCAAATTCATATATCTAAGATTTGTGTAGGTGCGTTTTCGAAAGATCCAAGTCATTGGTTAACAGGTTGGGATTTGTCCTTAGAAACAAACGGATTTAGAGATGTAACGTCTGAAAAGCATGGGAATTTAGTTAATAAATTTACAAATGCTCACCAATCTAAACTAG
>CBDEVQ010000023.1:0-14583 GCA_965243605.1 Flavobacteriales bacterium | reverse complement strand
GTTTATTAGTTGTTGGTTCGGTTGCCTTTGATGCAATAGAAACACCTTACGGTAAGACAGATAAGATTCTTGGAGGAGCTGGAACATATATTGCTTTAGCGGCTGCAAGTTTTGTAAAAGAAACAAAAATTGTATCTGTTGTTGGTAATGATTTCCCACAAGACCATATAGATTTATTAAAAAACCATAAATCTAACGTAGAAGGGTTACAAGTTATAAAAGACGGAAAAACATTCTTCTGGAGTGGTAGATACCACCAAGACATGAATAGTAGAGATACTTTGGTAACAGAGTTAAATGTATTAGAGACATTTGATCCAATTATACCTGCAAGTTACCAAGGTGCAGATTACCTAATGTTAGGAAATCTATCTCCTCAAGTTCAAAAAATGGTAATAGAACGTTTAGATAAGCGTCCGAAATTAATTGTAATGGATACAATGAACTTTTGGATGGATATTGCTTTAGATGCACTATTAGAAACAATATCTATGGTAGATGTTTTAACAATAAACGACGAAGAAGCTAGACAATTGTCTGGAGAATGGAGTTTAGTTAAAGCTGCTAAGAAGATATTAACGATGGGACCTAAGTATTTAATCATAAAGAAAGGAGAACACGGTGCATTATTATTTGATAAAAACCATGACGTATTTTTCTGTCCAGCATTACCGTTAGAAGAGGTATTTGACCCAACAGGAGCAGGAGATACATTTGCAGGTGGATTTATTGCATATTTGGCAAAAATTGATGAGGTTAACTTCGAAAACATGAAGAAAGCCATTGTTTATGGATCTGCTTTAGCTTCGTTAACTGTAGAGAAATTTGGTACAGAAATGTTAGAGAATTTATCTACTGAAGTACTAAACAAAAGAATTGGAGAATTCCAAAAATTAATAGATGTAACTGTAGAAAAGTTATAATAAACATACTGAAAGGGTAGGAAATAGATATTCCTGCCCTTTTTTTGTGTTAACATATGTTAATGTCAGGTGAGTTGTAGGCTTGTGCCTATGTTAAAATTCTTAAACTTGCATTAATTACATCCCAATATACTATGATTAAATATACTCTTCTAGCCTTTAGCGTACTGTTTAGTGCGTATTCAAATGCTCAAGAACCAGACATTTGTACAACACACAGCCTGTCGGATGCTGTATTAGCAGAAAACCCAGAGGTAAAAGCAGAATACGATAAATTAGAGCAGGAATTCTTACAATATGCTCATCAAAAGAACCATATGAGATCTGCGGCATTGCCACCTCATCCAGATCGAGTGATTCCTGTTGTTTTTCATATTGTTCATGATTATAATACAAGTTATATTTCTGACGAACAAGTAGAAAGTGCTTTAGAATATATTAATTGGGATTTTCAAAAATTAAACCCAGATACGATAGATATTATAAGTGATTTTGTAAATATAGCATCAGATTTAAATATTACATTTCGTTTGGCTCAATTAGACCCAGATGGAAATTGTACAAAAGGAGTAACACGTACATTCTCTAATTTAACATCTATAGCAGGAGAAAATGTTAAAGATCTTGTTAAATGGGATCCATCAAAATATCTTAATGTTTGGATTGTTGACGAAATTGCAAGTGGAGCAGGTGGATATTCATACTTACCAGGATCAGCACCAGGAAACGATGATAATGCCGGAATTCTTGTAATTAACAGTCAATTTGGAGCTATAGGAACATCTAATGGTTCAGGGTTTAGTGCACATACATTATCTCATGAAATTGGACATTATTTAGGATTACCTCACACATGGGGAGGTACAAATACACCTGGATTAGCAACAAACTGTAATAGTGATGATGGAATTGCAGATACTCCAGAATGTATTGGACAATCTTTTAACTGTGATTTAGAAATAGAGACATGTGGAAGTTTAGATAATGTTCAAAACTTTATGTGTTATGCAGGATGTCCAAAAATGTTTACAGAAGGACAAGGAGACCGTGTACATTTTTATTTAGATAATCATACTTCAGGAAATGCAGCAAGAAACGGATTATGGCAACAGTCTAATTTAGTGGCTACTGGTACAAACGCAGGGTATGTAACTCAAGAATGTACACCAATTGCAGATATTCACTCAGATAATACATCTATTTGTGTTGGAGAAGAATTGGTTATTAATGGATATGCATATAACGTAGATAATGTAAACTTAAACTGGGAAGTAACTGGATCAACAACTCCAACCCAAACTGGAGATGAGGCTTATGCTATTTATAATACACCAGGGGTTTACCCAATAACATTACAAGCATCAAACACAGCTGGTACAACTACTGTTGTTAAAACGGATTATATTGTTGTTAAGAATAATACAAATCAAACGGCTTTACCATTTTATCAGGACTTTGAATCGAATATTGTATTAAACGATCCAACAAACAGTGCTTCTTGGTTCGAAAGAGCAGATTATTCAGAGAGCTGGGAAGAAGCAACTGTTGGATATAATAGTACTAAAAGTTATAAAGCAAGAACAAGAAACTTTTCGGAGCCAGGAAGAGCGATATTAGAATCATCATTTATTGATTTCACAAATGCTCAATCAGGTACACGATTATATTTTAGTTACGCATACAAACGAAGAGCTGGATTTGTTGAAGATAGGTTATTTGTAGAACTTAGTGATGACTGTGGAGCGACTTGGAAAAGACGTAAAACAATAGAGATTGAAGATTTAATAACATCTGAAGGTGGACAGAATTCAACTTGGGAACCTACATCTGATGATGATTGGGTAGAGACCAATGTAAATATGGCCAGTGTTGTTGGAGACCCTGGGGTTCTTATTCGTTTTATATTAGAAGGTGAATATGGAAACTATGTATATATTGATGCGATTGAGATTCACAATTTTACGGTAGGAGTTGACGAAGTGGAATTAGGAGCAAATACATTGGATGTTTATCCTAACCCAATTACGAATGAATCTGTTATTGAAATAAATTCAGAAGTTGGAACAGAATACCATTTAACAATTACAAATGTATTAGGACAGGTTGTATACAAACAATCTGATGTAATTGACAATAATAAGCAAGTTGTACCAATGCCTGTTGATTTAAATATAGGTATGTATTTTATTGATTTAAATATGAATGGAAAACATGCAAACAAAAAAGTATTGGTTAAACAATAATCAATAACTTTCATGCATCTTAAAAAAAGCTTTTGTTATTTAACAAAAGCTTTTTTTTTGCTTAGAGGGAAAGGCTGAATGTGGCAGGGGGATTTCACCCTATTTGATAATAGAAGAATCCCTAATTTTATACAGGTGTTCTATATCTATGAATAAGTTAATTATATTGCTTAAGTTCATTAAAAAAAAATAATTATGTCATCAAAAATTAATTTAACATCTGCAAAAGAATTGTATGAAGAATTCTTAAAAGCGAAACGTAAAGTATTAATAGAAGATCTAGAAAAAAAGGCAGTCGCGGCAGGGCAAAACCCAAATGATGTGATTGAATCTAAAACAGCTTGGATAAGCTTAAACGATTTAAAACAATATATTTTAGATATTGAGAATCAAGGAACAGCATGTGGGATTTTATCTGCAGATATGGGATTTCACATTTATTTCGGAGCATATAACAATACGGATCCATTATATAAAGATCAACTTACAATGATGTTTGTTCCAACAAGAGATAATTTAGGAACAACAGAAGATCTTACATTTACTGAAACCAATGGTTTATTAGCCGTACAAGAAATAGGATCTGTATTAAATTTACCAGTGGCCAATGAAAAGAAATCTATACTAAATAGATTAACTTTAACGCCTCCACCTAAGGAAGATACAGATATGGATAAGTTAATCGCAAATGTAAATTAAATATGCAAAATTTAGTTTTAACTAAAATTGCATACTTAATAGAATTACTCAGTCTAATTGTCGGAGTTTTTATGTTGTTTAAACATAAGGATATCATAATAAGGTTGCTGTCGTTGTATTTAATATTAAACGTCGGCTTAGAAACAGTATTCCTGTTCATATATCAAGTAGAGAATAATATTAAATACCATAATACTCTCACTTTAATAAACTTTACAATATTCTTTATTTTATTCTATAAATCTTTAGACAAGGAGCGAAATAAAAAGATAGTAGTCACAGGAGCTGTGATCTACTATCTTACCTTTATTTTAAGTATTGTATTTTATAATAATTATTTAATTGAATCCACTTCTTTGGCGAATATTATTGGAACAATAATACTGGCTGTATTTATCATGCTCTACTATTTTGAAGTCCTATACTCAGAAAAAGTTTTGTATATTAAGAGAGATGTATTTTTTTGGTTTACAGTGGGTGCCCTTTTATATTATACTGGTAATATACCTTTTGAATTAATGATTAATTTTAATCTTTCGGCATACACTTCAATTTTTTATATTAACTACCTGTTATGTATAATTTTTTATTCTTGTTTTATTCTAGGTTTTCTACTACACAAATCTCGGAAAATACTCTAACCATTATTTCCTCAGCCATTATTGTTAGTGTATTAATTTTAATGATCAGTCTTTTTTATAGCTTTCAGTCTAGAAAAACGGCATTAATATTAAAACAAAAAGAATCTGAGCGTATATTAACAAAAGAATTTACAGAGTCTCAAATTGAAATAAGAGAAGAGACCTTGAAGAATATAAGTTGGGAATTGCATGATAATATAGGTCAGCTTTTAACATTAGCTAAAATTCAAATTCAAAACATTACTCCAGAAACACCTGAATTAATTGAAACGCAGAGTATTATTTCTAAAAGCTTAAGCGAATTAAGAATTTTATCTAAAGTTATTAATCCAGAGTTTATTAAAACAATATCTTTACATGAAGCAATAGATATTGAAATCAATCGACTAAATCGATTAAATTTTATTAAAGCCTATTTTACAACTGAAGGTGAGTTGTTTCTTTTAAATAAAAAACAAGAAATAATCATTTTTAGAATGTTACAAGAGTTTTTTTCGAATACCATTAAACATGCTCAAGCTTCAAAATTAGAAGTTTCTATAACTTACAAAGAAAATTCTATTCATTTAGAAGCAAAAGATGATGGAATTGGATTTGATATTTTAGATAAATCCAATTTAGGAATTGGTTTGCAAAGTATGAGAAATAGAGGTAAACTAATTGGAGCCGAGGTAAACTTAATTTCGAATAAGAACGAAGGAACATTTATATCTATAACCTATACTAAACATCATGAAAATATATAATGTAATCATTGTTGACGATCATCTATTACTATCTCAAGCATTGGCAACAATGGTTAATAGTTTTACCCAATTCCATGTGGTTGAAATTGCAAGTAATGGTGCTAATCTTAAAGAAAAATTGGATGTTGGAAATATACAGCCAGATATTATTTTAATGGATGTTAACATGCCAATTATGAATGGTATTGAAACGACAAAATGGTTAAAAGAAAATATGCCAGAAATAAAAGTTTTGGCACTTTCTGTTGAGGATCATGATGATACTATTTTAAAAATGATAAAGGCTGGAGCCAAGGGCTATGTTTTAAAAGATTCCGAAAAGTCAATATTAGAAAAAGCTCTATTGGATGTTATCGAAAATGATTTTTACCATAGCAAACAGGTTACAGAAATTTTTCTGAATAATGTGAATGGTAAAAAAGAAAAGAATGTAGTACTAAAGGATAGAGAAATAGAATTCATGAAATTAGCCTGTACGGAAATGACTTATAAAGAAATTGCAGAAATTATGCATTTAAGTCCTAAAACAATTGATGGGTACAGAGATAATCTATTTTCTAAATTAGGTATTAAAAATAGAATAGGGTTGGTAACCTACGCCATTAAACATAAATATTATAGCGTTTAATTTATTTTGGAATAGAAATTGAAGAGTATCTACTAAAACGTGTTAATTATGAAAGTATTTCAATTTATTCTTGTGTTATTTTTAACGTCTTTTCTTGGGTTTAGTCAAGAGAAACCTATGGCCTTTAACAATGGTGAAACCATGCTTTTTAAATTTAAGTATGGATTTATAAGTGCTGGATATGGTGAGCTTAAGGTACATGATGAAGGTGGAAAGTTTCATTTTGAAGCTCGAGGATGGTCTGCGGGGTTTTTTGATCCATTCTTTAAAGTAAGGGATTATTATGACTCATATGTACATGCAGATGATATGATGCCGTATTACTTTACTAGAGATGTTGAGGAAGGTAATTATAAGAAAAAACAAAATGTAACCTTTCAAGATCTAAAAGCATCTTCAGAGAAAGAAACCATCGATATTCCAAATAATACACAAGATCTTGTTTCATTTTTTTACTATTTAAGAAGTCAGGATTTAGAATCCATGAAGAAAAAAGATAAACTTCAAGTTCCAATTTATTTAGATGATGAAGTATTTGAAGCCGAATTTACATATGATGAAGATGAAAAATTAAGAACTGTAGTTGGTCGAAAAAAATGTATGGTATTTTCAGTTAAAGTTATGTCTGGTCGTGTTTTGGAGATTCAGAAGAGTTAAAAGTCTGGGTTACAAAAGATGAACAGAAAATACCGGTAAAATTAAAAGCTGATATTGCTGTAGGGTCTATTAAAATGATTTTAGATGAATATACAGCAGGAATATTTGAATAAAAGATAACCAATCTCATAGAGCCGTTTAACCACATTTTTTAACGTAATGTTTTCTTGAAATTTACTATCTTGTCAACCAAAAAGACGGATGGATTTTAAAGACAATGCGGAACTTTTAGAAATTATAAAGAAACTAGACGATAAATACACTTCAACAGGTCAAGATTTAGTTTCATATTTACAAGGGTTATATCATTCTAGATACTTAAATTACTGGGATTATATTAATCAAGATGTATTACTTTCGCTTCAAAATCCACGAACAGATATCGAAGATGAAGAAATCTTCATCATGTACCACCAAATTACTGAATTGTATTTTAAGCTAACGCTTAAAGAATTAAAACACATCAGTGATCATGAAAATATAGACGGTACATATTTCCTGAAAAAATTAAAGCGAATAAATCGCTATTTTGAAACACTTACACACTCGTTTGATGTGATGTCTGATGGTATGGAAAGAGAACAATTCTTAACCTTTAGATTAGCATTACAACCAGCAAGTGGATTTCAGTCTAAACAATATAGAGATATCGAATTTATTTCGACATCATTAGATTATTTGGTACATGCAGACAAACGTGCTGGCGTGGCAGATATGACTGAATTAGAGAAGCTAGAAAATGTATACTGGAGAGCTGGAGGAATTCAGAGAAATACTGGTAAACCTGCTTTTACCAATGTAGATTTCGAAAACAAATACTGGCAACACTTTGTAGACTATACAAAGAAGTATAAAGGAAGAACCGTTTGGGATCAGTATAAGAAGCTAACAGAAGAGGAACAAAACTCTACAGAAATAATAGCTGCATTAAGACGCTTAGATAGCTATGTTAATGTAAACTGGCCATTGGCTCATTTTAAATCGGCTGTTAAATATTTGGTGACTGAAGATACACCAGTTGCGGCTACAGGTGGAACCAATTGGATGAAATACTTACCTCCAAGATTCCAAAGAAGAATTTTCTTTCCAGAATTATGGTCTAAAGAAGAAATTGATAATTGGGGAAAAGGTTGGGTAGAAGAAACGCTAATTGCACATTTTGAAACAAAATAACATGATTAAACATTTAGGAAAATGTTTGGTACTCCTTGGGTTGTGTTTTTCTTGTGGAGATGATAAGTCTGTTGAAGAGATACCTGTAGTTATTGAACCTGAAATTAAAATAGATTCATCAAAGTTTTTCTTTGGTCATAATCTAGATTCTTTTGAAGTTGTTGAAGACGAAATAAAATACGGAGAAACCTTAGGTAAAATATTAAATGACCACGGTGTAAACCATACAAAAGTACACTATTTAGCTAAAGCCTCAGAAGATGTTTTTGACGTAAGAGATTTTAAGGTTGGTAAACAATACATGGTTTTAAAGTCTTTAGACTCTAATGCAACAGCTTTAAAATTCGTGTATAAAGCAAATGCAGTTGATTATTACTTTTACAATTTTGAAGATTCAATTTTTGTAGAACAATTTTCTAAACCTGTTACCATAAAAAGACAATTTGCTTCTGGTGTTATAAATAGCTCATTATCGCAAACCATGGATGAAGCGGGCTTATCTCAACGATTAGTTATGGCCTTTGCCGATGAAATTTATCCTTGGACGATTAACTTTTTTAGTGTACAATCTGGAGATAAATTTAAAGTAATATATGACGCTAAATATGTAGACGGAGAATTTATTGGAATTGGAAAAGTACATGCAGCAAATTTTAATCATTTTGATAATGACTATTATGCTTTTAGTTTTGATGGCGCAGGATATGATGATTATTTTGATGAAGAGGGAAACAATTTAAGAAATGCATTTTTAAAGGCTCCAGTTCAATTTACAAGAATCTCTTCAAAATACCAACCAAGACGTAGACACCCGGTTACCGGAAGAATAAAAGCGCATAAAGGAACTGATTTTGCAGCTCCAAAAAATACGCCTATTTTTTCTACAGCAGATGGAATTGTGACCCATGCGCAGTATAAAAAGTTTAACGGTAATTATGTGAAAATTCGTCATAATGCGACTTATACAACCCAATATTTGCATATGAATAAGATTGCAAAGGGTATGAAACCTGGTAAAAAAGTTAAGCAAGGTGAAGTGATAGGTTATGTTGGTAAAACAGGATTAGCAACAGGATACCATGTATGTTACCGCTTTTGGGTTAATGGTAAACAAAAAGATCCGTTTAAAGTTAAATTACCTCCTTCTAAACCAGTGGCCGATCAGTATAGATCTGCATTTAATTTGGTTATGGAAGATTACAAGAAAGTATTAGATGGGTATAATTTTGAAACGAGTAAAGTAGATTTAGAAGTAAAAGAATAGTACATTAATATGTACAAATAACACAAAAAGAGGCTAATTAATTAGCCTCTTTTTGTGTTATATAACCTTAGAAATGAATGGTTCTATTTATAGGCTCATCCAAAGAAATGAAAGTTTCAGTTCTGGTAACTCCTTTAATTTGTTGAATTTTTTTGTTTAGAACCAACATTAAATGATCATTGTCTTTACAGTAAATTTTAGCAAATAAACCATATTGTCCAGTTGTATAATGTACTTCTACTATCTCATCTATTTGTTTAAGCTCTTCTACAATTCTAGAATATTGACTATTCTTATCTAAGAACACCCCAATAAAAGCACAAGTTCTATATCCAAGTTTTTTTTCATCAAGCTTAATGGTATATTGTTTTATAAGCCCACTGCGAGATATTTTGGTAATACGCTGATGTATGGCTGCGCTGGTTACACCTACATAATCAGCAATATCAACCACCTTCATTCGAGCATTTTTAATAAGATGCTTTACAATCTTTTTGTCCGTGCTATCAAAATTAAAGTCTAACATGATAAAATGTTCTAGTTGGTAATTAAATGTAATTCAATATCCTAATATAGTTAAATAAATATAGTAATATCGGTATATGCATTAATATATTATACTTATTTAAGTAAATAGTTGATTTTCGTAAATACATTTGAATAAAAATAAGGAACATGGAAACGCAATTATTTAGCTCGAGAAGTTTAGAACAAGAAAGACAAATGAACTTAACAAAACAGACTTTTGAACAAGGTTTAATGTCTAATTTATATTTAACAAAAGTGAGGGCACCACTTTTTGTATCTAAAGACTCTGGACTAAATGACAATTTAAACGGAACAGAACAACCTGTTACTTTTAAATTACAACAACAATCGTATGAAGTTGTACACTCTTTAGCTAAATGGAAACGTTGGTATTTGGGACAAGTGCAAGCAAGTAGAGGAGAAGGAATTGTTACAGATATGAATGCTATTCGTACAGGTGAAACCTTGTCAGCCATTCATTCTAACTTAGTAGACCAATGGGATTGGGAAAAGGTCATTTCAAAACCTGAGCGAACAATAGATACATTAATTCAACATGGACAATTAATTTATAATGCACTCAGAGATACCCACCAAATGATCCATAATCAAGAAAGTGATCTTCCTCAAAATATAACCGTAGTATATACTGAAGATTTATTACAGGAATATCCAACATTATCGGCTAAAGAACGTGAACATACCGTGGCCAAAACATATGGTGCTGTATTGTTAATAGGAATAGGAGGAGCATTATCTACCGGAGAACCTCATGATTTAAGAGCACCAGATTATGACGATTGGACAACGGAGCACGCAAAAGGGAGATACGGTTTAAATGCAGATATATTGGTTTGGGATACCACTCGAAATAAAAGTCTAGAATTAAGTTCTATGGGTATTCGTGTAGATGAAGTGGCTTTAGAAAAACAACTCAAGCTTAAAGGTTTATCTGAAGCTGATTTAAAACCCTATCATAAAGCCATATTAGATCAGTCCTTACCATATACAATAGGTGGAGGTATTGGACAAAGTAGAGTTCTAATGTTTTTAAATCGATTGGCTCATATTAAGATGGTTCAACCCATATATTAATTACTTAACTCTGGTTGGCTTTACAACAGCTTACCAGAGTTGTTTGTCTAAACTTCTATAATTAATGGCTTCAGCAATATGGGCAGAATTAATATGTTCTGTTAATTCTAAATCTGCAATCGTTCTAGCCAGTTTAATGATTTTGGAATAGGCTCTGGCCGATAAATTTAGTTTTTTCATAGCCAGTTTTAAGAGATCTTTTGCATCATTTGGTATAGGACATAATTCTTCTATCATTTTAGAATTTAATTGAGCATTACTGTGAATTTGATCAAACTCTAATAACCTTTGCTCTTGTAGATGTCTAGCTTTTATAACTCTATTTCTTATTTCTAAACTTGTTTCGGAAGGGACCTTAGAAGATAATTCTCCGTACTCAACTGGTGTAACTTCTATATGCATGTCTACACGATCTAGCATTGGTCCAGATATTTTACCTAAATAATTTTGAACAATATGCGGTGCGCATTGACAATCTTTATAAGGGTGATTATAGAAACCGCAAGGACAAGGGTTCATACTGGCAATTAGCATGAAGTTACATGGGTATTCAACAGACATTTTTGCTCTTGATAAATGTACAAATCGATCTTCCATCGGTTGACGCATCACTTCCAATGCCGATTTATTAAATTCGGTCAATTCATCTAAAAATAGAACACCATTATGAGCGAGTGAAATTTCACCTGGTTGAGGATAAGATCCACCTCCTACTAAGGCTACATCAGAGATGGTGTGGTGTGGAGATCTAAAAGAACGCGTTCTTAAAATGCCCTCTTTTTTATTCGATTTACCAATAACAGAATGAATTTTGGTCGTTTCAATGGCTTCATTCATAGTCATTGGAGGTAAAATAGTAGGTAGTGGGTCTGACCCCCATTTTCCCCTGATTTAGAAAACGAGGTTTTCTGAGGGCTGAGACGTTTTAAGTTGAAGCTAATGGTATCATCTCCAATAATGATAGATTCAAATATAGCTTCAATAATTTCTCTTTTGGTATCTCTACTATAGCTATCCCATTTACTATAAATGTCCTTTGAGTTATCTATGATAAATGAATTTGAGTTTTGTTGTATTGAGTCGTTTGCAATTTCACTTTCAAGCTCAAGTATGTGCTGTTCTAGTTTCTTTGATTCTTTATATGGTTTGTCATGATAACTTGAAAAAGCCTCTGTTGGTATTTGTCCTTTGGCATGTAAACTTAATAATTTTTGTAGTTCTTCTTTAAGTATTTTATATTCATTTTTTAAGCCCGTGTACTTTTGCTCTTTAATTTTTAAAGCATCTTCTGAATGCTGAAAGTATTGAGCTAATTCTTGTTTATTTTCAAGAAAACTTTGTAATCTACTTTTAAATATTTCTTCTAAATCTTCTCGACTAATTTTGTTTGTACATGTCTTACTCACACATTTGTAATTGGTGAGCTTAGAGCGTACATTCATACGACTTCCACAATGGCAATAAATATAGTTTGTGAAAATATGAACTTTACGATTTAGAATGGGCTTTCTGCTTTTATCTTGGTCATCAAGTATATCATTGACTTGTGTCCATAACTTCTTAGAAACAATAGCCGGACAAGGATGAAAAAACCACTCATCTTGTGGTTTGTATTCTCCTTTGTTGTTACCGTTATTCTGTTGTGTGTAATTTACTCTTCGCATTCCTTTTGAAATAGGGTCTCTGAGCCAGCGTTTAATTACTCCTCGTGAGAACTTTCCACCACTACGTGTTCTGTACCCCATATCATTAAGCATATTCGCTACGGTGGTTTTACGTTCTTCTTTTAAAAAGAGTTCATACATTTTCCTACGTATGGGGGCTTCATCAGGGTGTAGTTCTAGTTCATCTTTATTCCATCTAAAACCAAACTGTGCTTGTCCTCCTAATTTCTTTCCTAGTTTTGCTCTAACTTCAATAGATTGTTTAATACGAGAGGTTATCTCTTCACGTTCCCACTCTGCCATAGCTGAGATAATGGTGTAGAAAAGTCTACCTGCTGGGCTTGATGTATCAATATTTTCATAAATAGAAATAAGGTCAGCATTATAGTTTCTAAATATATCTGAGAACTCTAAAAGTTCTTTTGTATTACGTGCAAGCCTTGCAATCTTTGAAAAGATTAAACCTGATATATGTCCTTTGCTAATATCATGTAACATTCGTTGAGCCTCGTTATGCTCCATAACTGATTTACCAGACACTCCAGCAAGGTTGTATACTTCTTTGACATTCCACCCTTTAGCCTTAGCGTAAGCAAAGGCACGTTCTTTGTGAATTTCAGGGGACTCTCCTCTGGCTTGGTCTTCGGTTGAAACACGAATCCAAACGCCTATATTCTTTTGTTCCATATTCTAGAGTTTTAAAAGTAAGTCTAAACTACGTTATATGTGTGCCAAAAACAAGGTAATATCGAAGTTTATTTTACTGGTTTTGATATGGTTATGAGTGGTATTGAAAAGGCTATATAATAATACAAAGTGTCATACGGTATTATGATATTATTTTTAAAACATAGATTTTGTTTGGTGTATATTGTATTATGTCTAATATATTTTATTGTGTATGTATCTCTTTCATAAGATTACGGTTAGAAAGTGATTAAACAATTTGATGAAGAGAAGGTATAGAACTTAGTTCTATACCTTCTTATTAAAGATTAATATAGTATCGGAGTGATACTAACAATAATATATATTTTGTATTCTACGAATTTAGACATCTTTAGAATACTCTCAGGGCTATCTATTTTAGATAGCCTTTTCTTATATATCCTCAACTATTTTTTATTCTTCTTAATTAAGTTCAAAAGCCTTGAACTTAAACTTTCGTTTGTTTTTTGTGATACATCATCTGGGTGATAATTCACATCAACACGCCAACCTTTAACTCGTTTTGGTGGAGTTCCTTTTTCCTCTTGCAAAGGAATATCTAAATACTTAGATAGTTCACTTGGTTTAAGATAGAAAACATGTTCTTGCTGTTTTGTACTTAGTATTGTAGAAACCTCTTTTTCTATGTTTTTAAGATGTACAGCACTTTCAGAAATAAGATAAATAAGGGTATAGCCATGATTAATGCACTTTATAATGTTTTGTGCTTCATAGCTATTAGAGTTTGTTACAGCAACCTCAATAGCAATTTTAATATCATCTTTTCTCAGTCCAACGTCCACTCGTTTTCCATTTGGCAACTCTTCTTCAATATGAACACGATAGCCTCTTTGTTGTGCCATAGTTCGGATATAATTTTGAAGAGAGCGATGTTTACGAAGTCTTTCTTGTTCTTTGGCTTGTTGTAAATATTCCTCTTTTTGTTTGTCAAAATCTGTTTGATTTTGAGGTTTAGATTTCTGAATTGTATTTTCTTCTTTTTCTTCCTTTGTAGGTTTAACATTTATGATTGAAGAGTCAGGAACACTATTTTGTTTGATTTCCTCTTGTGTTTGGACTTCTCCTTTTGTTTCTTGTGGTTCTTGATTTTTCTTATTTACTTCTTGCTTTGGAGTAGTCTTAACTTTAGGTTTTTTATGAATCCTAGGAAGTAAATCAGCAATAATCTGTTCAACCTCATCTTTGCTTTGTGTATAGTTTTCTCGTGTCTTGTTTACAATATACGCTTGAATATTCACTGAGTTTGAGCTTGGCTCCTCAAGAGGGCTTGTCTTCATATTAAAGTCAGCGTTCTTTCCTCCAATTTGCATTATGGTTTCTCCACGAGATAAATTTTGTAGTTCATTACTATCAAAATCTAAAAATTGAGATTCCATTTTCTTTGCGTCATCATCACCGAGTCTAAAACATACTTTAATGAATGGATTTGAAAGAATTGAACTTAATACACTTTTGTCTTTAATTTGTGCTAGGTCTTGATGGGCAAGAATTAACCCAAGACCATACTTTCTAGCTCCTGATAAAATATCAGAAATCCCAGGGTTCATGAAGTGATGACATTCGTCAATATATACAAAGTATGGTTTTCGTTTA
>CBDEVQ010000022.1:0-22300 GCA_965243605.1 Flavobacteriales bacterium | reverse complement strand
ATTCGATTGGGGAATTTTATGAATTCAGAAATAATTGGAAACCCTACACAATCTAATTTTGGAGTTATTTTTAGTAATGTAGACGAACTTCCAAGACATCCTGCTCAATTATACGAAGCTATTGGATATTTCATTTTATTCTATTTTTTAAATAAAATGATTAAGAATAATAAATTAAATCAACCTTGGAATGTATTTTCTGTATTTTTAATTGCCTTGTTTTCTATCCGATTTATTGTTGAGTTCTTTAAAAAATCTCAAGGTGGTTTTGAAAGCTCATTAGATCTATTAACAACGGGACAATGGTTAAGTATACCATTTATTATTGTAGGAGTTTTACTTTTACAATTTGGAAAAAAAAACTAAAACGGTATAGTATATATACGGTCATATAATAAAACTTTAAAACGCCTGATTTAAACAAAATTTAAATCAGGCTTTTGTTTGAAGATCTGAATGCTTAACTTCGCCAAAATTTTAGGACATGAGAACGATTAGACTTAGTAAAGAATTTAATTTTGAGTCGGCACACGCTCTAGATGGATACGATGGTAAATGTGTAAACATTCACGGACATTCGTACCATTTAATTGTTTGTGTTAAGGGAACACCTATTGCGGATGAATCTCATGTAAAACAAGGAATGGTTATGGATTTCTCTGAATTAAAATCTATCGTTAAAACCAATATTATTAACGTATTTGATCATGCCTTAATCTTAAAAGTAGATTCAAGATTTAGAGGGATAGAAGAAAAACATCAAAATGTGGTCTATAAACCCTATCAGCCTACCTGTGAAAATATGGTTATAGATTTTGCTGAAATCTTATTAAAGACTCTACCTAAACAAGTGGCCTTACATTCTTTATTATTAAGAGAAACGGGAACAAGTTATGCGGAGTGGTTCGCTGAGGATAACTTATAAAATTGATATAAAAACATATTTAAAAATCTGCTAAATGCAGATTTTTTTTGCTCTATTCTTAAGCCCATTTCATAACCAATTATACTTTCGTTAAAATTGTATTTTACAATTTAATAACAATATTATATTATTTCAGGTCTTACAATATACCTAATATTGGGTATCACTCCACGTACAACCTTCAAAAACACCATCACTAAAACCTGTTAATCAACATAATACATCTATTTAAAATAATTCTAAACACCCAGCTATTCCTTGTTTCCATCTGTATATTTGCAGTCTATTTTTAACTAGTCTAAATAACATACATAATATGAAAAGCTTTAAACTATTAGCTTTAGCCGGTGTAATTACAGCAGGATCTTTATTAATATCTTGTGGAGACGATGACTCAACTTCTAAAACAAGTAGCTCATCTGTAAAGCACAATTATGCAGCCATGATATCTGCTAATTATAATGATGCATTATCAAGTGCGAATGCATTAAAAACTGCAATTGCTGAGTTTGTTGCTAACCCAACTGAAACAACGCATTCTGCTGCGAAACAAGCTTGGATAGACTCAAGAGAGCCTTATGGTTTAACGGAAGTTTACCGCTTTTGGTCAGGACCAATTGATGATGAAAATGGTCCAGAAGGTGCTATTAACGCATGGCCATTAAACGAAAACTTTATTGATTATGTATACAATCCAGTTACACATCAATTGGTTAATGAAGGTTTAATTGGTGATGTCAATTTCGATTTAACAATAGACAATATTGTCAATCAAAATGAATCGGTAGATGAAAAATCCATTTCTATTGGTTACCATGCAATTGAGTTTTTACTTTGGGGTCAGGATTTTAATATGACACCTGGAACAACAACTGTAGATTATACTTTAAGCGGACAAAGACCTGTTACAGATTTTACAACAGATGCTTTAGCAGAACGCAGAAAAACATACTTAACCCTAATTACAAACCAATTAATTTCGGATTTAACGTATTTAACGGATGCTTGGGCAGATAATAATGCTTGGGGACGTAAGGCTTTTGTTTCTCAATCTAACGATGAAGCTTTAAAAGATATATTTAACGGAATGGGGAAATTATCTAAAGGTGAATTGGCTGGAGAGCGTATGTATGTTGCTCTTACAAACAAAGACCAAGAAGATGAGCACTCATGTTTTTCGGATAATACACACAGAGATATTGTACAAAACTTTATGGGTATTAAAAATGTTTGGGAAGGTAAATATGGATCTGTAAGCGGAGCTTCTATTCGTGATTTAGTCCATGAAAACAATAAAGCTTTAGGTGAAACCTTAGACGAAAAATTTAACTCTACCTTATTACTTGTTAACAATATTGATGCTAACAAACCATTTGATGAGCTTATTGCAAGTGGAGATGTAGCTAAAGAAAATATTGTAAAAGATGCTGTATTCTCATTACAAGAATTAGGAGATTTACTTGTTGAAGGGGCTGCTGGTATTGGCATTTCATTTATTGCTGATCTTGAAGAATAAACATATCATACATATGATAAATATAACACCAACATGTGTTAAAGCAGGAGTCCTTACGGGTCTTCTGCTTTTTGCATTTTCATGTAAAAAAGAAGAAACCACCCAATCGTCTTACGAAAAAGGTGAACATTTACTTGGAGGAATAACTACGGTAAAAGCCGAAGGCCAAAATGCTTTTGGTTACCCTATTCCCCAATTAAAAGGAGAAGATGAATTAAGATTTCATGCAGGGAATTCAATGTTTAGAAATGCCTGGGTTACGGCTCCTGCATCTACTACTGCTAGAGATGGTTTAGGGCCGTTTTACAACGCAAGTTCATGTGCTGCATGTCATTTTAAAGATGGAAGAGGTCGTCCGCCATTATACGATGGAGAAAATGAAACTGGATTTTTAATCCGATTATCTATTCCAGGTTCTAATACACATGGAGGTCCTTTAGCTGAACCAAATTATGGAGGTCAATTACAAGACATTTCGGTTAATGGTATTACGAACGAAGCTCGTTTCCACATTAACTACGAAACCATAAATGGACAATTTCCTGATGGGGAAACATACCAACTGAGAAAGCCAATCTATACGTTTTCTGATTTAGGGTACGGACCTATGGATGCCAATATGATGTATTCACCTCGTGTAGGACAACAAATGATTGGATTAGGATTATTAGATGCTATTTCTGATGAAGATATATTGGCCAATATTGATATTTCTGATTCCGATGATGATGGTATCTCTGGTAAAGCGAATCAGGTTTGGAGTGAAATAGAACAAAAAACAGTCGTTGGACGTTTTGGTTGGAAATCTAATCAGCCCAACTTAACCGAACAAGTACTTGGAGCCTTTTTAGGAGATATTGGAATTACCAGTTATTTAAATCCCAATCAAAACTGTACAAGTGTTCAAGTGGATTGTCAAAATGCTCCAGATGGAGGAATTCCAGAAATAAACAAAGCGAACGCTGACAATGTAGTTTTATATTCATCTACCCTAGCTGTTCCTCAACGAAGAAATTATAAAAATGCTTCGGTTCTTAATGGTAAGAAATTGTTTACAGAAGCCAATTGTGTTGGATGTCATAAAGATGCTTTCACTACATCTTCTCATTCTATTACTGCTCTAGAAGGGGTTAAAATTAAACCGTATACAGATCTTTTGGTTCACGATATGGGTGATGGTTTAGCCGATAACAGACCCGATTATTTAGCCAATGGAAACGAATGGAGAACACAACCTCTTTGGGGGCTTGGACTTATTGAAACCGTTAATAATCATACGTATTTATTACATGATGGACGTGCACGTAACATCCAAGAAGCTATTTTATGGCATGATGGAGAGGCTAAAAACAGTGTTGATTTTTATAAAAATTTATCAAAGCCTGAACGTGAAGATTTATTAAACTTCTTAAACTCATTATAACACCATGAAAAAAATAATTATTACCCTTTTATGTATTGGTGCTTTTATTTTAAGTTGTACTAAAAGCGACGATTCAAAATCATCGTCTGGATTCGATAGGTCTACCTTAACCGAATCTATAGCCACATCGATTATTGATGAAAATTTATCCACTTTAATATCGAAAACAGAAGCGTTTAATACTTGTGTAGAATCTGTAAAAACCAATAAAGACGCAACTCGTTTTGAGGCTTTAAAAGACTGCTGGAAGTCTACCGCTAAGCACTGGCAACTTTCACGTTTCTTTATGGTTAAAGATTTAAAATACTCTACTCAAGAACAGGTGTATGCTTACTGGCCGATTAACCAAACAAAAATTGAGGAGCATTTAAATGCCAATACTCCAATATCTCAAAATTGGGTTCAGAACATTGGTTCCAATCAAAAAGGGATATACACATTGGAGTATCTAATTTTTAATTACACTTGGGATGACGTTACAAATAATCCTAAAATATTAGATTATATTTCTTCTATTGCTCAAGAAAATGTGAAAGCCACTCAGTTATTAAAATCGACTTGGGACACGAGTTATAAATCTAAATTTATTGAAAGCACCGACAATTTTGTAACGAGTAGTATTCCAATTATTACGAATCGTATCATAGAATATGCTGAATATGCTAAAAATGAAAAGCTAGGATATCCGTTAGGGGTTGTAAAATACACAACTGTAGATGCAAATAAATTAGAAAGTATTTATGCTCAATACAGCATAGAGTTAATGATCAAAAATCTAGATATCATTGAATTAGTCTATTTAGGAGGTCAATCTGAATCTATAATTGGATATGATGATTACCTTTTAAGTTTCGGGCAAAAAGGAGAAGATTTAGATGGTAAAATTAAGGCTCAAATGTCTACGTTACGCAATCAGTTAAATCTAGTTCCAAAACCAGCATTTACAAATCTTACAACCGAAAACTCAGCTTACCTTCAACTTTATGAAGAATGGAAAGAACTGATTAAATTGTTTAAAACAGAGTTCATTTCTTTAATGGAAGTTACGCCAACCTTTTCGGATGGAGATGGAGATTAATAGAAATTAGATTGCAAATAAAATGCCTAGTATAAATTGTTATACTAGGCATTTTTATTTTATATAAGTAGCATTTAAAATGCCTGCCACAAATACAGTTCTAATAAATACTTATTAAATAAAAAAAGCCTCGAAAACAGAGTTTTCGAGGCTTTAATATAATTTATTTTAGAAAATTACTTTGCTAAAACTTCTTTCATTTTACTTCCTAAATCAGCAGGAGAATCTACAACGTGGATTCCACATTCTCTCATAATTGCCTTTTTAGCTTGTGCAGTATCGTCGTGTCCACCAACAATTGCTCCAGCATGTCCCATAGTACGACCAGCAGGTGCAGTTTCACCAGCAATAAATCCAACAACCGGCTTAGTTCCGTGTTCTTTAATCCATTCTGCAGCTTCAGCTTCCATAGATCCTCCAATTTCACCAATCATGATGATTCCTTCAGTTTCTGGATCGTTCATTAATAACTCTACAGCTTCTTTAGTTGTAGTTCCAATAATTGGATCTCCACCAATACCAATAGCTGTTGTTTGTCCTAAACCAGCTTTTGTAATTTGGTCTACAGCTTCATACGTTAATGTTCCAGATTTAGAAACAATACCTACAGAACCTTTAGAGAAAATAAATCCAGGCATAATTCCAACCTTAGCCTCAGATGCTGTCATAACACCAGGACAGTTAGGTCCAATTAAAGTACAATCTTTATCTGCTAAATATTCTTTTACAGTAACCATATCCTTTGTTGGGATACCTTCTGTAATACAAATAATAACTTTGATTCCTGCTTCAGCAGCTTCCATAATTGCATCAGCAGCAAATGCTGGTGGTACAAAAATAATAGATGTATCAGCTTGAGCTTCTTTTACTGAATCAGCAACTGTATTAAATACTGGACGATCTAAGTGAGTTTGCCCTCCTTTTCCTGGAGTTACACCACCTACTACGTTCGTTCCGTACTCAATCATTTGAGATGCGTGGAAAGTACCTTCTTTACCAGTAAATCCTTGAACGATTATCTTTGAATCTTTGTTTACTAAAACACTCATTATTTTTTTTCTTTAAAAGATGCTTTTTTTCGATGCCCAAAAATAAGGTATTCAAATGGATTTACAAACATATCTTTTTGGAATTTACAAGTGCTTTCATGAAGTTTTATAAAAATGGAATTACGTTTGTTTTAAATCACCCATTTCAATTCATTTATTCCAATTCATGATGTTTTTTTTATTCAAATGACAATCTACATAAAACATTCCGTATTTTTACCTCCATCTATTCTGTTTAATACGACTATGATTCACGAACAAAAAGTTTTAAAATACAACAACCAAATTGTTTTCGAAAAGCTTACGATTTCTTCTAAGTTTGGACGATTCCCTAAGATGTTTCAGAATAACGAAGCCTGTTTTATTTTTGTGAATAAGGGCGAATTTTCAGCGCGTACGCCAGATCAATTCATCTCTTTTAAAAAAGGACAAGGTTTGTTATCGAAATGTTTTGATTATTTTTTTGAAGCTGACCGGAAACAACGTGAAGTTAGTGATACAATTAGTGCAATTGGAATATTATTGCATGCTGATATCATTGAGGAAATTTTTGAATTTGATCATACCTTATCCAATTACCGTGTAGATTATAATATTAAGCAGGTTGCTATTGAAGCTATTTTACAGAATTACATGGAAAGTGTAGAAATATTAATAGATAACCCTGAAATTGCAGATGAGGCTATAATAAAAAACAAACTTAAAGAATTTGTTATTTTACTATGTAAGACTCAAAATATTGGTCGTCAAAACGATTTTCTTTCTGCACTTTTTAAAAAGAACTCTACCCCATTTGAAGATACCATTAAGCATAATTTATTTTCAAATTTATCGATTCAAGAATTTGCCCTTTTATGTGGAATGAGCGTATCGTCTTTTAAACGAAAGTTTAATTCTGTTTATAAAGAAAGTCCAAAAAAATATCTGGCCTTACAAAAGTTAAAGAAGGCCACAGCATTACTTAAAACAAATACAGATCGAGTATCGGAAATAGCTTACGATTGTGGGTTTGAATCTATTTCAACTTTTAACCGTGCCTTTAAATCCGAATATGGTATTTCTCCTTCTGAATATAGGCTGAACCATAATGCATAGTTTTTGAGCGTTTTTGCGAATTTAATACTCTAAATCATTCACATCTTTGTTAAAAAGATTAAACAAGATGTCAAAACTACAAACACAATTTGGAACATGGGCCATCGTAACAGGGGCCTCTTCCGGTATAGGTAAAGAATTCGCATATCAATTAGCTCAACAAGGCTTTAATCTTATTTTATTAGCAAGGCGAGAAAAAATTCTTCAAGAAATAGCTGAAGATCTCATCAATATCCACCATATAAAAGTTAAATATCAGTCTTTAGACTTATCTGCAGAACTTATGGTAAACGATTTAGATCGTTTAACTCAAGGATTAGATGTTGGGCTCTTAATATCTAATGCTGGAGATGGAAGGATGGGTGCATTTAATAAGATTCCAATAGAGAGTTTAGAACGTATGATTCAACTTAATGTAACTTCACACTTACAATTATCACATTGGTTTACATCTAAATTACTTAAGCAAAATAAAAAAGGAGGGCTAATTTTAATTTCTTCTACAACTGCTCTTCAAGGCACACCATATGCGGCTAATTACTCGGCATCTAAAGCCTATGTACTAAATTTTGGCGAAGCCTTAAATTACGAACTCAAAGACAAAGGTATTCACGTAAGTGTTTTGGTACCTGGACCAACAAATACTCCAGGGCTTACCGAAAATAAAGATGCGGATTTGGCATCACATTTACCGACAAAACCTCAAGAAGTAAATCACTTGGTAAAAGAAGGATTAGAAGGTTTATCTAAAAACTTGCCTTCAAAAATTGGTGGAAGTTCTAATCGTATTATGTATAAAATGATGAAGCTTACAATGTCTAGAAAATCCGCATCTGCTTTTTGGGGTAAAATGATGAAGAAAATGGTAAATTTAAAATAAATAGTTATGAAAACAGCATCTCAAATTTTAGTTCTTGCTTTCTCTTTATTACTTATTGGGTGTAGGTCAGATATACGAACTAAATATGTAAAAACACAAGGAGCCTCCACCGAAAACACGATTAAAGGTAAAGCCTTACTTGATGCCGCATGGAAAGCTCAAGGATTAGATAAATTAAAACAACATCAAGTCTATTCTTTTCATGGCCATGATACTTGGAAAGGTGTTTTAGGTTCTATAGGAAAAGTTTGGCCGGATAAGAATATGCATCTGGATTTTAAATACGAAGTAGGAACTTTTGATGGACAAGTAGAATTTACTTCGGGTAAAAAGAAAGGACGTAAAAGCGGGCTACAAAATTGGAAGTATTATGAAATTGAATCTGATACCGTTTTCATGAAACCAAATTCTAAAGTTCAATTTGGTCTTTCAGCCTTTCAATATTTTATAGAAATGGCCGATCGTTTACGCCATGCACCTATTATTTTATATGCTGGCGAGAAGACATTTCGCCATAAAACTTATGATTTAGTATTTTGTACTTGGGATAATATTAAACCGCAAAAGGATGTCGATCAATATATAGCTTGGATAAATAAAGAAACTGGACTTGTTGAGTTTACGCAGTATACAATTCGTGAAAATTTTATGAAAATGCCAGGAGCTAAAATATTCTATGGTGGAATAGAATATACCAATAATAAGTCTATAGATGGAATACTTATACCCCACACTCAAACGGTTTATGCTTTCAATATAAAAACAAACCAAAGAAAGTTTATTCATCAATTGGAAGTTTCTAATTTTGAATTTGATGCATTTTCTCCTGAAGCATTAAAAATAGATAAATCCATTTCTGAAGGTGGAGATTTTAAGCCCTAATCAGTCCTTTGCAAGACTTTCATATTATTCATAAAAAAACCAGTACTAGAATTGTACTGGTTTTGTTGGTTATACATGTCTTCTGATATTCTTTTTCACCATCATATAATCGAGATAGTAAACTAACCTCAATGAAAATGCATGTCCTAAATTATTCTTAACCAATCTATTTACATTTTGAAAATAAGAATCGTCTACACGATTATCCGTCGTTTTTAATTGGTTTCTATATAAGGCAATTAATTCACTTCCTGGAGCAAAATTCCAACGGTAACTTAAATCCATATTCCAAGTATTAAAACTCTTATTCGGATTATTATCCTCATCTATAATATACTCCATGTCACTTAGGTTACCATCACCTTGCAAAGCATAAAATGCATTATCGTAATACTCTACTTTAGACCAATAGCTTCTAAATGCAAGCGATACACCATGTAATGCATTAAAATTATAATTTCCTGTAATCGTATTTTGTACGGTGAATCTATTTCGTTTACCGAAAATAATATCGTCGTCTTTAGCATTTACATACCCTGCATCGTCGTTATTCTTAAAAATATTTGATCTAAAAATTAATGTAAAATGATCATTGATATTAAATCGAGGTGAAACCGTAAAATCAATATAAAAAGGATCTCTATCATCTGCATGTTGTCTTCCAATTCCCATATTCATATCTAAGGCAAAACGTTTTCTATAATCCGAGCTAATCCACCAACTTCCAGAATATTCTGTTTGGGTTCTAAAATACATTCCATCACTTCGGGGTTCCCAATAATCCAATTGATCTCCAATTTTTATTCCTGCATTACATCCCATAGACATAAACTTATGCGTTGTCATATTGGCAAACACATTTATATTATTCCCAATATATGTACTTGGGTTATAAAGGTATTTCATACTCATATTTACACCTACAGTACTATTTAAACGTTTTTTATTCGGGTTAAACTGAATAATCTCTCCACTCGAATAAATATCTTGAGTATTATTACCAAAACGAATTCCTAAATCGTTAACATCATAGGAATCACTAAATACATTGGTTCCTAAAGCGTATCTTAACTTTCCACTCGTTTTTCTAAATGCAATATTTCCTGCAAACCCTTTTTTATCTTCAACATCATTTATATGACTATAATTTATAAACCCGTCTACCTTATATCGGTTTTGCTGGGTAAAATACCCCCAGCGTAAAGAGCTTACATTGGCATCTTTATAACTCCCTTCTCTAGCCACATTTGTATTTACAAAGCTTATTGAAGAGTTCCGTTTAAATTGTTGTTCTAATACCAGTACATTATACAAGGATAATGGATTGGTAACAATCTCTTTTTTGTCCGTTGTTCCATCTAAATTTCTTGACTCAACCGTTGCAACTGTTTCTTCGGTAATCGCATTAAAAAAACCAATTCCTAATCCATTTTTATTACGTCCAGATATTTTTAGAGCGTTTAACGTTTTTACAAAATTTGGATTGTTAATAATAGAATCACCTTCTTGGAGTTTATCGTCAACATTATTATAATCTATTGGCGTTGCACCTACTCGTCTTGAGTAAAATAAATCGCCTTTATTAAATAGCTCTACGCCTTCTGTAAAAAACTGACGTCTTTCTGCAAATCGTTGTTCAAATGGTCCTAGGTTTAAGGCTTCATTATCAAAGGCTGTTTGTCCGAAATCAGGTACTAAGGTTGCATCTAAAGTAAAATTCTCCGAAAGCCCATACTTTAAATCTAATCCAAATTTAGTTTCATATTTATCAGAACTTGTACTGTTATAATAAGACGTTAAATATGGAAATAAGCTTAATCTTACAGGTGGTTCTATATTTTCAATCCCCTCTATTAAACCATGATACTGACCAATATCACCAACCGTTCTATCAATAAAATTCCATGTGTATTGGTGTCTCGTATTTCTGAAGTTTCTATGAAAATTCACGCCCCAAGTTTGTACCTTTTGGTTCGAAAATCGGATTGCAGAATACGGAATTCTCATTTCTACAATCCAAGAATTCTCTGTATAAGTAACTTGACTTTTCCATACGGCATTCCAAGAAAAATCTTCACCAATTTTTGGATTTACAAAGGCATCACTTTGAGACCCTGTATAATGCACAAAGAATTCAAAATCATTCTGTTGGTCATTACTAGGGTTTAAAACAATTCCAAAAAAATCGGTATTTCCAAATTGATCTCTACCCATTATTTGTTTCGGAATACTATCTATATTGTCGTCATATAATACGGCCCCAACATAAATGGCATCATCATCATAGGCTATTTTCACAATGGTTTCTTTCCCTTTAGGTTCTGGAGTATTAACACCAGGCCTAAACATCACAAAATTTTGAATGGGTTCAGCTTCTTTCCAAAATTCTTCACCTAGAACACCATCAATTTTTACTTGTGAAGAAATTCGATTGATATGAACCTTTTTCTTGTCTTTAGCCAAGAGAAATAAATGAATAAAAATAGATAAGACGAAAAATGTATGTTTCATTTTAATAGAACAAGTATTTATTACTAAACCTGTAAAATTAATAGGTTTTTTTTTACTATAGTTTTTCTGATGTTAATAAGCCTTAAAATTATGTTGTATATTTAAAAATAATATAGATTTTAACCTATGAAATATGTTCTCATATCCATTTATTTTCTACTTAGCTTTAACTTAATCCATGCTCAAGGCACAAAAGAATTGTTTAGAAAAGCTGAATTCTATTATTCTGATAAAATATCGCCAAAACTATACAACAACTTATAAAACACCCTCCTTTTCTAAAAAATCAACAAAAGAGATTAAAGAATATTTATTGAACGGGAAAAGAATTCAAGAAATTCTTAAAAACTAATTACCTTTGTATTTAATATAATATTAGAATCATTCTATAGTCATAACTTAACCCTTTTAACACATTAGCATGTTAATTACAAATGATGAAGAATTACTAGGTATAAAAGCCATTAGTGAGGTTGTTGCTTTAACATTAAAGCAAATGCGACAACACGCTAAAATTGGTATGAGCACAAAAGAGTTGGATGATTTTGGAGGCGAAATTCTTAAATCTTATTCAGCAAAATCTGCCCCTTTTGAAACATATAATTTCCCGGGTTGGACTTGTATTAGTTTAAATCAAGAAGCCGCACATGGAATACCTTCTAAAAACAAAATATTAAAAGAAGGTGATTTAATAAATATTGATGTTTCTGCAGAACTTAATGGATTCTGGTCTGACAATGGAGGCTCTTTTATTATGGGTGAAGATATAAACCATCACCAACCTTTGGTTGATGCATCTAAAACGATATTAAAAATGGCTATTGATGAGATTAAAGGTGGGGTGAAAATTTCTGACATTGGCGGTTTAATACACGCTGAATCCAAAAAAAGAGGCTTTAAGGTGATTAAAAACCTAGCAGGACATGGTGTTGGAAGAAGTTTACATGAAGACCCTGAGGACATCTTAAACTATAGAGATCCATTTAACAAACAACGATTTAAAAAGAATTCTGTGGTTGCTATTGAGACCTTTATTTCTTCAGAGTCTAATATTGCGGTTGAACAAAATGACGGTTGGACATTAGTAGGAAACCGTGGTGGTTTTGTTACTCAACACGAACATACCGTATTAATAACAGATAAAGCCCCGATTATTCTCACAGTGAAAAACGGAATTTGGGATTAATTAAATATCCTCTATGTAGAAATCATAGAGGATATTTTTTTTTGTAAAACAATATCGATTTCAAGTTATTTTAGATATCCTATCCTAAATTAGGACTTAAACCATTAATACATATGAATAATCAATATCAATTAATTCTAATGGCTCGAAATAAAATTACTTTACCTCTTAAAGGTTTTAAATATCTATAACACAATACAAATGATAATAAATCACTATATTTAAATGAATAATCATTTAAATAATTTAATTGACATGAAATTTTTCTTTCTACTTTCTATTTTCCTAAGTACCTTTTCTTATTCATTTTCGCAAACTCATGTTGGGGATATATGGCTTAACTCTCAAACTAAAGTCGATAGTTTTGGAGCCTTAGGATACAGCACTTTTCAAGGGCATCTAAGAATTCATCATACTTCTATAACAGACCTATCTTCGCTTTCAGATCTTACAACTGTAATTGGTAAGCTTACCGTATTTAACAACCCAAATTTAACCTCCTTAAATGGATTAGAGAATATTACGAAGGTTACTGATGTTCTTTCAATAAACAATAACAATGCAATAACATCTTTAGATGGATTATCCAACCTAGATTCTGTAGAAGTTGAACTTAAAATCACCAACAATGATAACTTATCTTCCATTCTAGGTCTCAATAACTTATCGTATATAGGTCAAGAATTAACTATTAAATCGAATTTAAGTCTTACCAACCTCGATGGTCTTAATAATCTAAATTATATGAATGATGGAAAGGTTTCTATAGAAGACAATCTAAACCTAAATCAAATAAATGGCTTAGAAAGTCAAACTAATTTACACAGCCTAAAAATTTCAAACAATGAGGCCTTAGTCAATTTAAATGGTTTACATAATATTTACCATGTACAAATATTAAGAATAATTAATAACAATACCTTAACCACTTTAGAAGGTATTGATAATTTAGCGTCATCTAGTAATATAGACATTACCTCCAATTCTTCTTTAAGCAGTGTAAATGGATTAAATAATTTAACGTCTGCCTATTCGTTGTATTTTTATGACAATACTGTTTTGGCAGACTATTGTGCTCTAAACAACTATATTAACAACGCAAATAGCTCTTTTAATTTCTTTATAACAAACCAAAATTTATACAACCCTACTGTAGAAGATTTAATCGATGGAATTTGTGCAGATTGTATAAATGCAAACCCAATAAACAGCACCTTAGAGGCTTTAGGGCAAAGCGTTTTGATAACACAAACTAATGCAACATATCAGTGGCTAAATTGTGATAGTAACCTAGCCATTATCCCCAATGAAACCTCTAATATTTTTACGAGTAATACTTACGGTAATTTTGCAGTAGAAATAACATATAGTGGTTGTGTTGATACTTCGGAATGTATTACTATTAATACCGTTGGTATTTCAGATTATCAGAATCATAACCATGTAACATTGGTTCCAAACCCTACATCAGGATTAATACATATAAATTTGGGTAAAATGTACCCTGCCGAATTATTGGTGTATAATGCATTGGGACAACTTGTTTATTCGGAAAACCAAATTTCTGAAGCTTTCTATTCATTTGAGCTAAATGCTCCTAACGGAATATATTACGTAAAAGTAATCAATGAAAATATGCAAAAGCAGTTTAAGGTGATTAAACATTAATGTTCAACTTTATCTTAACAAAAAACGCCAAATCACTAAGATTTGGCGTTTTTGTTTTATACCTGCAAGAATAATTTATTCAGCAGCATAGTATTTAAAGAAACGTGGAATAGTTTCAATTCCTTTCATGTAATTAAAAATACCATAGTGTTCGTTAGGTGAATGGATTGCATCTGAATCTAATCCGAATCCCATTAAAATAGATTTGGCTTTCAACTCTTGTTCAAATAAAGCAACAATAGGAATAGATCCTCCAGAACGTTGTGGTATAACATTCTTTCCGAATGCTTCTTCCATCGCTTTATCTGCAGCTTTATATCCTTTACTGTCTATTGGTGTTACATATGGTAATCCTCCGTGGTGTGGTTTAACTGTAACTTTAACAGATCCAGGGGCAATAGATTCAAAATGCTTTTTAAACAATTCTGTAATCTCTTCTGGGTCTTGATGTGGCACTAAACGCATAGAAATTTTAGCTTCTGCTTTAGATGGTAAAACTGTTTTTGCACCTTCTCCAATATATCCACCCCAAATTCCATTAACATCTAATGTTGGACGAATAGAATTACGCTCTAATGTTGTATAACCAGCCTCTCCATGAATATCTCCAATATCAATCGACTTTTTATAATCTTCAACATTAAAAGGCGCTTGAGCCATTTTCTCACGTTCTTCCATAGATAATACTTCTACTTTGTCGTAGAATCCTGGAATCGTAATATGATTATTTTCATCCATTAAAGACGAAATCATATCGGTAAGAATATTTATTGGGTTTGCTACAGCTCCACCATATAATCCCGAATGTAAATCTCTATTAGGACCTACAACCTCAACTTCAACATAACTTAATCCTCTTAGTCCTGTTGTAATAGAAGGTTGAGTATTAGAAATAATACCTGTATCTGATATTAATATTACATCACACTTTAATTTATCGTGGTTGCGTTTTACAAACCACTCTAAACTTGGCGACCCAATTTCTTCTTCACCTTCAATCATGAACTTTACATTACATGGGAGCTCATCTTGAGAAACCATATACTCTAAAGCTTTTACGTGCATGTAAAATTGACCTTTATCGTCACATGCTCCTCTTGCAAAAATAGCACCTTCTGGGTGTAATTCTGTCTTTTTAATAACAGGCTCAAATGGTGGTGAATCCCATAATTCGATTGGATCTGCAGGTTGAACATCATAGTGTCCATATACCAATACAGTTGGTTTAGATGGGTCAATTATTTTCTCTCCATAAACAACCGGGTTTCCAGGCGTTTCACAAATTTCAACTGTATCTGCACCAGCTTTAATTAAGCTTTCTTTTACAAAATCTGCTGTTTTAAGAACATCTCCATGATATGCAGAATCGGCAGAAATAGAAGGCATTTTTAATAGCTCTATTAACTCATCAAGAAAACGAGATTTATTTTCTTCGATATAGTTTTTTATGTTTTCCATGATTATTTCGTTTTAGAAACCCAAATATACCGTATTCCGAAATGAAAACCGTAGAGAAACCCACAATTTTTTAAGGATTCGTTCTCTATACAATCCATGGTTATTATACAATTCGCAAATGGTGCTTTTGAGTTCGTGAATGGGTTTGTAATGAACTTTGAAGCCTTTAAATTTGATAATAGATAGCACTGATCGAATTATACAATTTAATTAGATGTTCAATCAACTTCAATATTAACCCATTAATTATAGCTCTATGAAACCATTTATTTTAATTATACTAACCTCTATTTTAAGTTTTATTGGGTTAAGTTCTACGGATACAACTTATGTTCATACGGAAGTGAATGCCGTTACCATTTATCCTAATGGTGCACAAATTACACGAGAAATTAAGCTTAAAACAAAAATTGGAAAATCAGTCCTTGTATTTGACGGTTTACCGTTTAATATTTCTCAAGAACATATCCAATTAGCCTCTAATAAACGTCAACACATTAGGTCTCTAAAATTGATTAAAGTATATGGAAGCTCCAAAAAAAAGACTGCAGACATCATCAATATAGAGGATGAAATTAAGGCCGTTCATCATCAAATCACACTTTTAAACAAAACTTTAGAGCTTCACAATCATGAATATCAATTGCTATATAAAAATAGTCAACTAAATTCTAGCACCACAACAATCCCCTTAAATGAGCTAAAACAAACCGTAGAGTATTTTAATTCTAAAATGAAAACCATAGAAACCTCGCGTATTAATATTGCCGTAAAAAAAGAGACGTTTCAAGATGAGATTAAAGCCTTAAACAAACAACTTCAGGCTTTGAACAATCTTAAGAATAAAAATAGCAGTCAACTTATTGTTATTGTTAACAACAAAACAATACAAGAAACCCATTATACGCTCTCTTATTATAGCGATCAAGCAAGTTGGATTCCAAATTACGACTTTAGAGTAGATGCCATTGACTCCGACATTATAATAGACTATAATGCGACAATATTTCAATCTACAGATGAGGACTGGAAAAATGTTGAACTCACTTTAGCTACTGTAGATCCTGTACTTAATGAACCCATAAAAAAGCTTACACCATGGATTTTAGAAAATGATAAAAAAGACGATAGATCAGCGGTCGATAAATTTTCACACCCAACGCCTATTGTATTTTCTAATTCTAAATCCAATCTCATAAGAGGAACAATAACAGAGTTTGAAACTGGTGAAACGATACCCATGGCTAATGTTATTATAAAAAAAGGACAAGAAATTATTACAGGTACAGCATCCGATATTGATGGTAATTACACCATTAGCTCATTAAATCCAGGAACATATACTGTAGAGTATTCTTTTGTAGGCTTTCAGACAAAAACGGTACAACGAGTAAAGATTAATGAAAATAAAGCTACTATTATTAATATTAAATTACAAGAATCAATTGCCTATATTAATGAAGCTGTATTAGAATACCGAGAGCCAATAATAGATCCAGACCACCAAGGATCAATAATTCATATGGGGAGATTACCTCGTGCAACATATTCAACTCCTAAAGTAAGAACTCCAAAAACACCAGAACTAACATCACCAATTCAATCCATTGTAGATGACTTATTAAAGGATCTAAAACAGAAAGAAATTTCAAATCCAGAATTCAAAATTAATCTCCCCTTTACCATTTTAGCAGATCGTAAAGAAACTGACATTAACATTAAGACTTTGAGATTACCAGCTGAATATTGTTTCACAGTGGTTCCTAAAATACAAGAATATGCATTCCTAAAAGCTCAAATTCCTAATTGGACAGCCTACGATTTCTTATCCGGAAAAGCTAATATTTATTTAAAGGGAAAGTTTATTAGCCAAACATATATAGATATTGAGGATTTTTCTGACACCCTAGATTTACAACTTGGAAAAGACACAGACATTCAGGTAAAACGAACATTTATTGAAAAATTAGGACGTATATCTATTCATGGTAATAAAATTAAAGAAACAATAGTCTATTCTATTATTATGAAAAATAATAAGAAAAAACCTATTAATATAGTGGTTGAGGATCAAATTCCGATAACGAATCGCCAAGACATAACGATTGAATTATTGGAAAATGATGGTGCAAAAATCATTAAGAATGAAGGGTTATTAACTTGGAATATTGAATTAAAACCAGGAATAAAAAAAGAAATTAATTTTAGCTATCTAGCCAAGTATCCTAATTTCTCAAAATAAGCCAAAAAAAGTCACTTACCTTTATTATCTTGGTAAGTGACTTTTTTCTTGTTATTTAGCTATACAATATGGATGTCTTCAGAATAAATCTGTTTTAACATCAAATCAGTAATATGTAGTCTATTATGACTACTCTCGTAATAATTGGTTTGAAGAATACGATTTGATCCTCTTGAATTACTAGTGGAAACATTGGTTCAATACATTTTCGTTTTGAAACGAATTTATTTGAATAAAAGCTTTCTGGGAGATCTGTTTTTTTTTACAAAAATGGAATCAATGTTTTCTTGGCATGCCAGTTTTTCATGATGGTACGCGCATCTTGAGATGTTATTTCCATCATATGAATAATTTCATTTTTCTCTTTATTATTCTTTTGATCAATTCGAATATCAAATAAAGAAATAAACTGTGTAGATTCTTCCTCTAAAAAGAATATGGAAACCTGAGTATATAAATTAGCTTTACCAAAGGTAATATCTTCTAAAGTTTTAATTGGCTCCGATTTAAGATCTTCTTTTAATTGTGGTCTTCCATAAACCGAACCAAAATCTTTATCTAAAATAAACTCTCTATACCATTTATTGTGAGCGCTTGAAAATGGACGTATATGTTGTTTAAACACCAAAATTAATGGTACAATAATTAATATTAACGCTTCGAGTATCCAAATGAAGGTTAACGGAGATCCGTTTACTGCAACACCATCAAATTCCCAAAGCCCTACTTTATAAATTTCACCTATTATCCTAAAAACTTCTAAAGGTTCAAAAATCAACGTAAAATCATGAAAATAAGCCTGTCCCACGGAGTCAAATTCATTTCTATTAAGAAACAAGATAAAGGCTACCCAAGAAAAATACCACGTTATAAGACCAAATGCCGCAGTAACTCCAAATTCGCTCATTCTGTGAGTTTGCTTAGTAAAGTAATTCACTGCAATCGTGAAGTATCCTAATATAACAGCTAATATTATAGGAATCAAAAAATTAACATATACAAATGGTAATACTGCACCAATGGCTCCATATAGAAAGCTAAGTCCTAAAGAAATGAGTATTAATATCCCAAAAGTTAGGGCTGTTTTTGGCAAAGAAAACGATGAGGATGAATCATCTAAAATGGAATTCGACATATATTATTTATATTAAAAACATTTAAATAGATTCTAAATATAATAAACATCTTTAAAAATGCAAACTTCGAAATTTTCAAAAAAACAATAACTACCTAACCATAAACTTTTTAATAAAAACACAACGTATTAAACATGCTTTTTTTATCCCAAGTTACCGCCTATACGGTTGTATATCTGTGTAAACTTTACAGATCTTTTCTCTCCATAAATCATACGTTTCATATACCCTGAAGGTTTCACATTTAGAGTGTCCATAAATTGCATCGCTTCAAAATTGTCTTTCGGAAAAATGGCTGTTGTGTGTGTACTTTGTAATCGCATAGCCATAAATGCTTGTCCAGCCTTAGCATCCTTAGCCATAATAACGCCATCGCCTAAATTGGGTAAATAAAATCCCGTGACTTCATCTTGATCAAGATACACATAACCCGTGTTTACATTTAAGCAAAGGTTATCTATCCTATTTTCACCAGTAATTAATGCATCCAAGGCAAATACGGCTTGCTGATGCGCTTTAGAATACGGTATTATATGTTGAGATGGGGTTTGTTTATTATTGTACTCAATGTCCTTATAAATCACATATTCGGTTTCTTCTTTAAAACCCAATTTAGAATATACAGGTGCTCCCATATCCGTTGCAATAAGATAAACGGTTTTTAAACCTTTCTTTAAAGCATGATCTAATAGATATTTAGTTATTTTTTTACCAATTCCATTTCTTTGATGGTCTTTATGGACCAAGATATGCGCCAACCAAGCCACATCTTCATGGTATATAATTGTACCAACCCCTACTGGATTTCCATTACGTTCTACTTTAAAAGAAAAACAATAGGGTGCTTGATGATAAAATTGATGAATGGGTATTGGATCATACCATTCAGCAGGCTGAATATCGGCTAATTGGTGAAAATCTGAAGGTTGTAAAATAGCTATTTTCATACCTATAAAAATACCTATTTATTAGGTAATAAAGTTGCAGAAACGGTTAAACCTACCGAAAAATTTCGAGGTAATTTCTCTACTCCAAAAATGGCTCTACTGTGTTGTCCTTTATCTCCTAAAACGTTTACAAATAAATCTGAAGCCCCATTCACAACCTTTGGTGAATCGTCCCAGTTTTCTCCCGATTGAAAATAGGCATCAAAGTGATTTATTCCTTCAATATTATCGAATCCGATTTTATGATGCAATTGTGCCAATACATTTAAAGCCGAAAGCTCCATGGCTTTATATCCTTCTTCTGTAGACAAATCTTCACCCAAGCGTCCTAGGTGCAAGAACTTACCATCACGTATCGGAAATTGTATAGCAACATAAGCTATATTTCCTCTTACGTTAACCGAAACATATGATCCTCCTGGTGTAGATACATCTGGTAGGGATAATCCCAATTGGGTTATTTTTTCAATGATGTTCATCTCTGTATAGTTGTTATAATAATATTTTGGTGTAACGTTAAAATATTCTATTTATTCTTTATGATCAATAAAAGGTTCCAAAAAACCAATAAACTTTTGTCCCGATTTAGACCATCGCATTCCGTGTCCAGATCTAATTCTTAATTCAAAGACATACCCATGTTTTTGATGCTTATATACATTCCACCATTCCCATGCCTCAAAAAATTCCTTCACAAATTCTTTCATG
Source organism: Flavobacteriales bacterium (assembly GCA_965243605.1). Classification (GTDB taxonomy): domain Bacteria; phylum Bacteroidota; class Bacteroidia; order Flavobacteriales; family CAJXXR01; genus JBMYYR01. The sequence goes on along the minus strand of CBDEVQ010000022.1, from coordinate 1,596 downwards.
GTGTTCTCTTTATACTCTGGGTTTCCTTTTCGTTGTGGCCAAAAGGTATCATTAGAGCGTTCTACATGCTTTTCCCAAGCCCGAACAATCATACTCATATGCCCGTTAAAAGGGCTAAAACAGGCTTTATGTAATGTAGATAGAATTGGAGGCATAGCCTCTGGTGTTCTTAAACTGGTAGACGATAATCGTTGTCCCATTAACAACATAATCTCTGCAAAATCCAATTGAGTAATGTTATTTACAAAGTCGACTTTTAATTGAGGTGTCCACTGATAATCCTTATGTTCTAATGTTTTATAAACTTGTATTAATTTGGCTAATACAGATGCATCTGTTGAAATGATGGTTTGGAAATTAGATGCTAAGGCGTAAGTTTTATATCCTGAATGCAGCCCAGTTCTAGAACATTCAACAAAACGGGTTAGGTGTTCCGTATGAAAAAACAAACCATAGTTCATTTTCCAATCATCAGAAAACAAAACTATGGTTTGTTGTATGCAGGTTACAATTTTAGATGTATTGTTTTTAAACGCTAAATCTATCAATTGTAATGGGTTTAAAAGTTAATGATGTAATCTTGAAGATCCGCATTTCCAAGATCTAATTTTTTCTTTAATCGGTATCTGGCTTTACGAACACTTTCAGGAGAAATGGCTAATAAATTTGCCGCTTCATCTAAACTTAAGTTTAGTTTAGAGATCATAAAAAGTTTCACCTCACTTTTGGTTAAATTGGGATGATGAATTTTCAACTTCGCCTGTAAACCTTCATAGACTTGGTTGTAAAGCTTTCTAAACTCATTCCAATCGTCATCGGTTAAGATTTTAAACTCTAAAAGTTCATTGACCTTTCTCACCTTATCATCAGACAAAGACGAAAAGCTATTGTGCTCTTTTAACGTTTCTATTTGCTCTAATAATCCTTTTATTTGTGCATTTTTCTCAATTAATAAATTGGTAATGCTTTTCAGATTATCGTTATTATTTTCTAACGCTTTTTTGGCTTGGTTAAGTTCTGCTTTCGCTAAGTCCTGTTGTGTTTTAAGTAAAGAACGTTCTTGTTCGGCCAATTGTTTTCTTCTTTTGTAGTTAAAATACAATAAGATTAAAACCAGTATTAATAGAATAACTATAAAAATAGATCCGTAAATCAATTTATCGGAATACCTTAAGGCTTCCTGATAATTTTCTATGGCTTTTTCCTTACTTTTTAATTGTTTTTCAGCCGTTTTATTCACTAAGGTATGCTGAGAATCTATATATAAAATAGAATCTGACAATTGGTTGTATAAACCGAGATATTCTCTAGCTGCGGTATGATCTTTATTCTCTAAAGAAATACGCATTAACTCTTTCGCAACAGAAACCGTTTGGTGCGGAAAATGTTGTTTTTGAGCTATCAGTAATGCCTGCTCATATAAACCAAGCGCTTCTTTGTTTCCCCTAGCTTTTCATTAATCAATCCAAGTTTTAATAGAACTTCTATTTTTTTGGATTCATTTTTAGATATGGATAAACTTTGATAAGCTAATTCGAAATACGATTTGGCTTGCTTAAATTTATTAACATCTAAGCTTAATTTACCAAATATAAA
>CBDEVQ010000021.1:0-12483 GCA_965243605.1 Flavobacteriales bacterium | reverse complement strand
AAATAACGGACGTTTTACAGTGACATGGGATTACCAAACGCAGTATTCTAAAGTGAGATTGATATCGTCTTTAGGACAAAAAATATATGAAAAAGACCTCATGCTAGATCATACGGAAATAGATGTTAATTTGAATATATCGGCTGGAGTTTATCAAGTACAATTGTTAAATGAAAGACATATTTGGGAGAATGCCTCTCTTGTTATAGAATAGACAAATTAGTACATAGATGTTATATTAACAAGGTGAATATTCAAAAGCGAATATTCACCTTGTTTTGTTATAAAGGGTACATGATTAAATTATACATATAAAAAGAGATTAATATACATATTGAAATCGTAAAACACTGGTTGAAAACATTATGAAAAACATAAAGAATAATTGTGTTAAAACAATTATATTTAAATATATAATTATTTCATTATGAGGGTTTTATTAATAATATTTTCAGCATTATTTATCAATATTACACAAGCACAGCATGCCGTTCCGTCGTATTTTATGGGGTCAGAGGTCATGTATACAAATCACATTCGAGCAGATGGGATTATTTCTACAGATTCATCCCATTTATTAATAGATATTGAACATATTAACTACTATCAACTCGATGTATTAAATACCTACCGAATCCATTTAGGATATATAACGGATCATATAGGCTATAAGTTTTCTTATCAATATGCCCAAGAGAACGTTTTTAACACACATCAAATTCAGTTAGGAGTACAAAAGCGTATAGGCTCTAGATTATTGACTAATGTAATGTTAGGATCTGAATATAGCATGCATGAAGTAAGCCATGAAAAGGATATACATTTTGGTTTAGCATTAAGGTATAGAGTTAATGACAATATTTATATACATCAAGAATCTAAAAAAGGTTCAGAATTAAATAGAAACATTAGTACAGAACATCATAGCGCAATACAATACAAATTAAAAGACCAATTTTCAACATTGTTTCAATTGGATTACACTGATCAATTTGATGCCAGAATAGCCTTGCTTTTGGATTATTGGAAGGTTAAAATTCAAGTTGCCCATCGTTTTATACAAAACAGAATAGAAATAGGCGCTGGATTTATGTATAAGTATTTTGATATTAATGTTGTATACAGTTATCACGAAATCTTAGGAACACAATCTAATGTTAAAGTTCAAATTAGATTATGAAAGGGGTGTTGTTAATTATACTTACATGTATAAGTTTAAGCGTTACTGGTCAAGCCAAAGTGGAAACGTTTTTAGAACGATGGATTATTTCGGAAAATGAATTGGGAAGGTCTTTGGATTTCAACGTTGTTTATCAGGAATACTTATCGATAAATTTTACCAATACTGATTTTTATAACCAACAAAAATGGAGTCAATTCTTTTTTTTAAATGCACACGAGTTAAATCAAATTAGGATGTATTTAGAAGCTTATAAGGGAGAAAGATCAATTGCTTTTTTAAACACCTTAAAAGATTTCTCGAGAGAAAAAGCCTACTTAATTCGGCATAAAATTATGGATGGTAAGAGTGATAATAAGGCAATGTCAACAAAGCAATATTTTACTTCATATATAGGTATACCTCATCATAATGACTTAGGTGTTTTTAAGAATAGAAACCGAATCCAAATAACTCACCCTCGTTTTCAATTTATTCTTCAATCCGAAAAAGATGTAAGTGAACAATCTGTATTGGATTTTATGTCTGGTGGATATAAATTTAGAAAGGATAAAATCACTTGGTATTTAGGTGATTATACGGCTCAGTTTGGACTTGGAGGAGCGCTTTATCAAGGATTTCAATATACATCATTAGCGCAAGTTAATTCTGTACTGACGAATGGATTTAAATTACACACAGGCGCCGAAGAAAATAGATACTTTAGAGGTATAGCCTTAGAATATCAAATGAATAAACACCATAAGTTAAATCTGTTTTTAAGTGCAAATAATGTGGATAGTAAACACGATGAAAATGGAGTTGTTCGCTTATTTTCTGATGGAATTCATGTGACGAATACAGATCGTTTAGAGAAAAATTCGATGCGATTAATTCACGCAGGCGCTTCCTATTATATTCATATGAAACATATTAAAATAAATACATTAGGATATGTCGTTCAATTTAGACCACTTGAATACCTTGAGAATGGTCATCAGGAAAATCAGATGTCATTTTCAAATACAATGGTCTATCATAATTCAAGAGTCCATGTGGCTAACGAACTCAATGTAGATCAATTTAAATATTGTTCAAATATTACCAATATTAGATGGTATTTAGGGAAATCATTCTATTTAAAGTCCTATTTAGGTTTAGAGAATGACAAGTATATTAATAGGTTCAAGAAAATTCCAAAATCCTATTCCGTGCCCGAAACATTTTATGGGTACAGACTAGAATCTTTAGGGAAAAAGACACACGTTTATTTTTCGTTCCATACAGCCAAAAAACTAGAAAATAGATACAACAAACTTTATAATTATCGGATATCAATTCATCATAAACTAAAACAAAAATCGGTGATTCAATATAGAGCTTCTTTTAAGGATAAAATGATATTGAACGGATTGCAATTGGAGCAATCCCATCTATTAAGAACCCGATTAAGTTACCTCGTTCAAAAAAGAGGATTGTGGAGTTGGAGGCAAAGCATATTCGTAAAATATGGAGAGCCATTAGAGTCTGGAATAGCCTACTCTATGCAATATACTTTTAAAATGTTAACCTATGATCTTAGAATTGGAGCTGTGCTTTTTAGTCAAAATCAAGGCGCTTTTTATATTTATGAATCAGATGTTTTATCATCGGGGTATACGCGAGGAATATTTAATTCAGGAAGTTTATACTACATCATGATAAAAAAACGATTTAGAAATCTTTTTATATATGGAAAATTGCGTGTAAGTCAACTGCCAGCTCAAACGGAGGTGGGATGCACCTTTGGTTTAAAATACAAGTTTCAATAAAATAGATCTAAATTTGGATGCCTTTTAAAAAGGGTATACTTTTGTTAGTTGTGTCATTTAACAAAATATAAAAATGTTAAATGTTTATTTACTTAATTAGACTAAAAAGACGATTTAAATGTATTGGTTGACAACATATTTAAATGCGTTATTGAATTATGAAAAGTTTTACATCGTATTTATTAATTGGTATTATTCTTACATTCGTAAGTTTTGTAGTATTCGGAATATTTTCTGACGATCACATGATTTTAAAATCGAATATTCGTCTTCAAGATAGAACAGTTTCAGAAGTTAAAACCGTATTAAACGACATTAACAAAACGAAAGAGTGGTCCCTACTTTTTAAAGAAGATGGGATAGACTATGAAGTTGATGAAGTAGAAAATGAAATAGAATGGAGACGTAAAGGAAAAGAAAGTTGGGTTAAACTTCGAATTTCGGAAACGGATGGATCTCCAGTATATACAACAACATCAAAAGGACAAGATGATATGATTATGACCTTTAATGCCATGCAAGATGGAAAAGATGTTGAAATTGAATGTACCTATAAAATGGAAATACCATTAATATATAGATTCTTTAAAAAGAGTATGAAAGAGCATCTTACAAAAGATCTAAATGAAAATTTAATGGCATTTAAAACGTATATAGAAAAATAACAATGAGAAAAGGCTTTTTTATTTTATTATGCATTTTTATTGGTAGCCAGGTTTTTGGGCAATCTAGATTTGCACTAGGGAATAGCAAATACAAATATTTACCATTAGAATTCTCCTTAAGTTATCAAAGTCCGAATTATAAAGGGTTTAGAATAGGCGTAGAGAATGCAATTCTGGTTCGAGAAAACATGGATATTGTTTTGGGTAAACCCAAAAGGCGTAAAAAAGAAATATTAACACGATTAGATTTAAGAAATTTAGTTTTCAGTAAAAATAGAGAGAACTATCATGAAATTCAATTGGGCTTTTCAACCTCCTTCCGTAAAACATTTTATTCAGGAATACATATAGAACCTATTCTCGGATATAATTTTGGTTATATTTATGATCTTAAAGAAATGAATACGTTTAATAAAACGCATGAAGTTCAAATGAAATTTGGGTTAGGGTATACAAAAGGGATGAAAAAGTTTAGCTCTACATTGTTTTTTATAAGACCAGGTTTAGGATTCGAATTTATTAGTGACCAAACTAAAGATGTTCAATTTGTTCTTGATTTAGGTGTCCAATTTTGGGTTGAATCTTTAAGAATTACACGTTGGAAAAATCCTTGGTTTGTAAAGAAGAAAAAACCAAATGAAGAGTTTGAATTTAGTGGTAAACTTTCTGGGGAGCCATCTGGGGATAATGTATCCGATAAAAAAAGATATAAACTCAATAAAAAACGTCGAAAGTATAAAACTGGACGAAAGAAAATTAAAGATAAAAAATAAGCAAAATACCTATGAGAAAATGGATTTTATTATGTGCGACTATATCAAGCGCATTCACATTATGTGCTCAATCAGATGACGAAAAGGATTTTGTGGAAGCATGTTATAATTACGCACTAACAGAGAATAAAGCCTATCACGATTTAGAGTATTTATGTAAAAATATAGGAGCTCGATTAAGCGGATCCGAAGAGCTAGAGGAAGCCATTGAATGGGCAGATACCCTGTTAAATGGAATTGGAGCCGATAAAATTTACCGCCAAGATGTTACTGTACCCCATTGGGAAAGAGGATCAGAAAATGGATATTTTTATTCTGTAAGCGGACGTAACAAATTAAAATTAACAGCCCTTGGAGGTTCTGTTGGTACAGGGAATTATAAAATATCGGCAGGGGTTGTGCAATTCGATTCTTTAGAAGAATTGGAACAAGCGGATTCTAACGATATCAAAGGAAAAATTGTATTTATCAATAAACCTTTTGATGAAACGTTTATTAATACATTTAAAGCCTATAGTTCATGTGCTTCTCAACGATTTTGGGGCGCTGTAAAAGCGGCAGAAAAAGGTGGAATAGCTGTATTGGTAAGATCATTATCTAATTCTCATGATAAACACCCACATACAGGTGTAATGGGATATAAAGAAGGTGTAGATTCTATTCCTGCTGTGGCGTTAAGTTTAAAATCTGCAGATAAATTAAGTGAAGATTTAAAAGTTGACACAACAGTATCACTTTCTCTAAAAGTAAGTACAACGATTCATAAAGATGCATTATCTCACAATGTAGTTGCCGAATTGACAGGTGAAGAGTACCCAGATGACATAATTACAGTAGGTGCACATATAGATTCATGGGATTTAGGTGAAGGAGCACATGACGATGGGGCAGGTGTTGTACAAGTAATTGAAACTTTAAGAATTTTTAACGAATTTGGTTATAAACCGAAACACACCATTCGTTTTGTACTATTTACAAATGAAGAAAATGGAGCAAGAGGTGCTCAAAGATATGCTGAGATAGCCCGTAGTAACAACGAAAATCACATATTGGCTTTAGAAAGTGACCGAGGAGGATTTAGTCCAAGAGGATTTAATTTAGATTCAAAAAATGAAGATTTAAAGGCTAAAATAAGAACTTGGAAGCCATTTTTAGAAAAATTTGGACTTCATGATTTTTCAGATGGATACGGTGGCGTAGATATTGCACCATTAAAAACAGTAAACGAAAATATTACCCTGTTAGGGTTAAACCCAGATAGTCAGAGGTATTTTACGCATCATCATGCAGATAATGATGTGTTTGAAGCCGTAAACAGAAGAGAATTAGAATTAGGTACAGCATCAATTGCATCTATTATTTATTTACTTGATCAAAACATAAAGTAAAAGATGCTTGCTAGATTAAAATTCCTTACTTTTGCTGATTATCATTTTGAACGAATATATGAGTAAGAAAAAGCTACAAGCATACAAAGAAGTCATCGTAGAAGGAATATTAGACAAAAAAGGAAATAATATTTCAATTATAGACTTTGAAGGAGTAGAAAACGCTCCAGCGGATATGTTTATTATTTGTGATGCAACATCAAATACACAGTTAAGAGCGATTAAAGATTCTATTGAAGAATTTGTAAGATTACATCTTGATGATAAGCCTTGGCATGTTGAAGGTATGCAAGAGCAGGAATGGATTTTAATGGATTATACAAATATTGTTGTTCACATTTTCTTGAAAGAAAAGCGTGACTATTTTAATTTAGAAGAACTTTGGGGTGATACAAAATTAACTCATTTAGAAGAGGGACAATCATTGGCAAAAATGTAAGATGAAAGAAAATCAACAAAACAAAAAAAATATACCTAACAGAAATAATAAAAAAAATTCATTTAATTATTATTGGATTTACGGTGTAGTAATTTTAATAATTGTTGGATATCAGTTTTTCAAGATGGCTTCAGTCAATAAAGACTGGGGATGGAAAGATCTCCGTTCTGCTATTGAGAATAATGAAGTCCAAAAAATTGAAATTAGAGGTAGATCTACAGCTGAAATATATTTAACTGAAGCTGCATTAAAATTAGAGAAATATAAAAAGTACGCCAATTCAACACGAGCAAACTCTCAACACAGATCTCCTGATATTTATATGACAGTTGGTGATCTTGAAACATTTGAAGGTCGTGTGGAAAATATACAATCTGATTTAGCTCCAGAAAAAAGAATATACCCGAATTATTTACCATCGGATACGTTTATGGAATCACTTATAGGGTGGTTGCCATTAATTGTTCTATTTGTCGTTTGGATTTTCATTATGAGAAGAATGAGCGGTGGAGCAGGTGGAGGTCCTGGTGGACAAATTTTCAACATTGGGAAATCTAAAGCCCAATTGTTTGATGAGAACAAAAAAATAAGTACAACATTTAAGGATGTAGCTGGATTAGAAGGTGCTAAAGACGAAGTTCAAGAAATTGTAAACTTCTTAAAAAACCCTAAACGCTATACAAAATTAGGTGGTAAAATACCAAAAGGAGCTTTATTAGTAGGGCCTCCAGGTACTGGTAAAACGTTATTGGCGAAAGCTGTAGCTGGAGAAGCAGAAGTTCCATTCTTCTCATTATCTGGTTCAGACTTTGTTGAAATGTTTGTTGGGGTTGGTGCATCTAGAGTACGTGACTTGTTTAAGAAAGCTAAAGAAAAATCTCCTGCTATTATCTTTATTGATGAGATTGATGCCATTGGTAGAGCCCGTGGTAAAAATCAAATGACTGGAGGTAACGATGAACGTGAGAACACATTAAACCAATTGTTATCCGAAATGGATGGATTTGGTACAGATCATCACGTTATTGTATTAGCAGCAACTAACCGTGCCGAAATACTAGATAAAGCCTTAACAAGAGCTGGTCGATTTGATCGTCAGATTTATGTAGATCTTCCAGAATTAAGTGAACGTAAGGAAATATTCTTAGTACACCTTAAAAACATTAAAGCTGAAGAAAGTTTAGATGTAGATTTCTTGGCAAAACAAACTCCTGGATTCTCTGGAGCTGATATTGCGAACTTATGTAATGAAGCTGCATTATTCGCTGCAAGAAAAAATAAAGATTCTGTAACAAAACAAGATTTCTTAGATGCAGTTGACCGAATTGTTGGTGGATTAGAGAAACGAAGTAAAATAATTTCTCCTAGAGAGAAAGAAGTTATTGCGATTCACGAAGCAGGACATGCTGTTACAAGCTGGTTATTGCAATATGCAGACCCGTTAGTTAAAGTAACCATTGTACCAAGAGGTAAATCTTTAGGTGCAGCATGGTACTTACCAGATGAACGTACAATCACGACTAAAGATCAAATGTTAGACAAGATGTGTACTACGTTAGGAGGTAGAGCAGCTGAGAAAATAATCTTTGATGAAATTTCAACTGGAGCATTAAGTGATCTAGAAAAAGTAACGAAGCAAGCACAAGCCATGGTTTCTATGTATGGGCTTAGTGATAAAATAGGAAACATTAGTTATTACGACTCTTCAGGACAAGGTTCTGGGTTTACAAAACCATATAGTGAAGATACCGCTAAACTTATGGATGATGAGATTAGTCGAATAATTGAAGATTCTTATGTAAAAACTTTAGATCTTTTAAGAAAAAATATTTCAGGATTAAAAGAAATTGCTAAATTGCTGATTGATAAGGAAGTTATTTTTAAAGAAGATATGCAACGCGTATTAGGTGACCGAAATTGGCCAGAACCAAATTCTATTTTTCAAATAGAAGAACCTAAAAATTCTGAAACGACAACTGAAGAGATTTCTGAAGAATAGAAAACGATATATAATACTGATTGCTAAGTGAGAAAGTTATTTCAACTATTAGGTCTTACGAATGAAGAACAAGCTCAGACTCCTAAAAAAAAGGAGTCTGAGTTTGGTGCGTCTGATCGTTCCGATTCTAAGCAATCCAATTCTAACAGTTCGAATGATGAAGATTATGAACGAAAAATAGATTTTCAGGATATTGACGAAGAATTTGCATACAACTTTACAAGAGAAGGTGGTAAATTCATGTTTTGTTTATCAAAAAAATCGCTTTATCTTTCATTAAATAAGGTCATAGAAGAACATGGTTGGAATAACGTTTTTATTAATGAAAACGAGATTGAAACATTGTTAGAAGATAATGATGTAATTACATCAACAGATGCACATAAAACGGCGGATGTTTTTATTTCTACTTGCGATAATTTAGTAGCCTTTAATGGTCGAATTATGGTGTCTTCTAACCAATGTAAAAAATTAAACTTTTCCGAACTTCCTGTTAATCATATCATAATTGCAAGTCATTCGCAAATTGTGAAAAATTTAGGTGAAGGACTAAGACGAATTAATTCGAAATATTTTAGAAATCTTCCATCGAAAATTACAACATTAAAAAATAAAAATACGGCTAGAAATAGTGGTACGTCTAAAAATATATACGTGTTTTTGCTAGAAGACTATTAACTCTATGAATAACTTTACAACCAGAATGCTAAGTGGAATTGTATATATTGCAATTCTTTGTTTAGGAATTTTATTAAATGAGCTCTCTGCTCATATTTTGTTTTTAGGATTATCATTCCTAGCCTTAAGAGAATATAGAACAATAAGTAAAAAGAGTATTGATACACCAAGGTATTTTATTTCTTTTTTAATTGGAATACACCTTTACTTATACTTTAATTTAGATTTCACTAATGAATATCTTCCATTTTTACACTTAAATGCAAATAATGGATTGTTCAGAATAGGAATCCTGATTTATTTAGAAATTATTTTACTTCTAATTAACTATAAAACAGAAGCAAGTAAACACATCCTTACAAGTATCTTCTCATACGTTTATACAGTATTACCATTTGCTTTAGCAGTACCATTTGCTAAATTAGGAACACATGGATTAGCAGCCAATTACGATGGTTTCTCTTTATTATTGGTATTCATTTTTATTTGGGCATCAGATACTTTTGCGTACTTAGTAGGACGAAAGTTTGGTAAGAATAAATTATTCGAAGCTGTTTCTCCTAAAAAGACATGGGAAGGATTCATCGGTGGAGGAATACTAACCGTATTATTAGGTATTCTTATATCCTTTATTACAGATGACGATTGGTTGGCCATTAGTATCTTAGCCTTACTTTCTTTTATTTTTGGATCAATAGGAGATCTTGTTCAGTCTACATTTAAACGTACAGTGGATATTAAAGATTCTAGTAATTTAATTCCTGGACACGGAGGAATATTAGACCGTATGGATAGCTTTATTTTTGCGATGCCTATTATTTATATGATCTTTCAGCGTATATAGCCTATTCCAGATCATAAGATAAAGCCATAATTATTGTTGGTATACACTATGCAACGTGTAAAAACTAACAATAAATAAACCTCCTTTATTTATCATATACTTATTATCCCAAATTTCTCGGATAAACGAATACCGTTGTGACGATGTGAAAATAACGGGCACCGTTATAATGAAATTACATACCCATAGCAAAGATTCTAATTTTCGACCGAGATAGGACCGCTCTTTATTTGACAATAGATGAGTTGGAGGGAGTGCATTGCGACTTAAACCAGTCACTTGACTTAGACATTTGAGCTCTTTTGTGTTTTTAATAGTTTGGGTATACTCTCTTTCATCAATAACATCTTCATAGGCATCATTTAACATAATGTCTTGCATTATTGCGTAGGTCGTATCTATATCAACACTTAATTGTTGGATATAACGCTTCATAGTAAATAAGGTATTAATTGGGGTAAGTATTAATTGAGGGAAAATCAAGATACAAAAAATATTTCATGAGAACACCTTAAAATCTAATCTATTTATACTTTGTGATTAGGTTTTAAGGTGTTGATATTTATGTTTTTACGCATATGTACTGTGAAGTTAAAGGGCTTAGTGAGAATACACTCAAGCCCTTTTTTATATAATTATTTTTTTATAAACTTTGCATAATAACCTTCAGATTTAATGAAATAGGTTCCAATTGGTAAAGAACTCATATCTACAGAAGACTGTTCAGACGAAATGGATATGGACTCAACAAGCTGTCCATGAATATTGTAAATCTGTAATTGAGTCAGTAAACCTTCGTTAAAATGTAATACATCTTCAACGGGGTTTGGATAAACATCAAATGCCTTGTTATTTTCATAAATACCAACAGGAGGTTCAGAAATTTCATTAATTAACCAAGAAATATCATACGTATACATAGATCTAGAATAGGTTCCAGCTACTAGCGTTTTGTTTTGATAATCTACGGCCAATTCACTTATAGTTACTAATGGTAAATTATCTCCAACTATATTCCATGTACTCCCTCCATCTTCGGTAAAGTAAACACCACCATCTAAGGCTACAAATAAAGAATCTTCTCCAATGTTACTCATCGAAAGAACATCATTCACCACTATATTTGGTAAGTTTCCAGAAATATCTGTCCAAGTATCTCCATTATCTGTACTCTTATATAAATAAGAAGCTTGTTCATTAAACTTATATCCAGAGAATCCAACATAAATTGTTTCATTATCATCAGGAGCAATTCTAAGTGCCGTTACATATCTATCTGGTAAACTTCCACTAATATTAGTCCAGTTCCATTGGGTTCCATCATTTTCTCCACGCCAAACAAAACCATCAGACGTTCCTGCAAATATGGTATTTAAATCGTTTTTTGGTTGTGTAATTTCTGTAATGGAACGTCTTTCAATACTTCCGTCATATGGTCCTTGACCAACTTGAGTTAAATCTCCACTAATGGCTTGATATATTCCAAACGGAGCACCTTCCATTAAATGTATTTTAGATGTACCAGCAATTAAAATTTCTTCCGTTTCATTTACGTAATAAGGCATATCCCAGTTAACACGATCAGGATATATCACAGAAGGTTTTAAATCGATATTTTCATTTATGACATAATCAACATATCTTAAACCACCGCTTTGTGTTTCAAAATAGTCACCATCAGACTCTTCTAAAAATGTAATTCTAAATCCATCACCACCATATAAACGTAACCATTCGTTATATAGACTTCCGTTTCCTTGCATAGATCCATTATCTTGTGCACCACCTCCATACATTTCAGGTTGGGTAGGGTCTATAGCAATATGGTAAAATTGAGTGACTGGAATATTCTCAATATCTTCCCAATTTCCACCATTATCTACCGTTTTATATAATCCACCATCGGTAGCAATAATATAAGATAGAGAATCTAAGAAAAGAATGGCATGTTTATCGGCATGAACTTCATAAGTATACCATGCCGGAACATTTGATTCCCATGTAAGCCCATTGTCTAACGTTGTAAACATTTCTACACCAGGAATAATAAGTTGATTGTCATTATAAGGATTCTGGTATATTTCACCAAAATACCATCCAAATCCACCTTGAGCATCCTCTGGTAAACCATTATCGTGAACATTCATTGGAGTCCAAGTTGTTCCTCCATTTATAGATTTATAGACATCCAAAACATCTAAACTTGTATCGGTATAACAAGCAAAAATTTTATTATGATCAGTAGGAGACATCGCCAATCCAATTCTAGATTGCTCAGTTGTTGGTAAGCCACTACTTAACTCAACCCAATCTGTACCTCCATTTACTGTTTTATAAATTCCAACATCAGGACCAGATACTATGGAAATAGTTTCTGTTCTTATTCTATTCTGAAACGACACATAAAGAATATCTGGGTTTGTATGATCCATAATTAAATCGATGGCCCCAGAAGAATCTGAAACAAACAAAACATTGTCCCATGTAGCTCCACCATCTAAAGATTTATAAACACCACGATCTTGGTTTGTATCAAAAACATTCCCTAAAGTTGCGGCATAAATATGCTGAGAGTTATCTGGATTAATAATAATATCGGCAACAATACTTTCATCAATTAATCCACTTTGAGTCCAAGTATTTCCTGCATCTAAACTTTTATAGATTCCATTACCTAAATGAGAACTTCCTCCAAAATTACGATCTCCAGTTCCGGCGTAAACAATA